>NZ_JBBKBA010000002.1:693556-1040335 GCF_038404985.1 Ferrovibrio sp. MS7 | reverse complement strand
AGGCTGTCGTCGGAGGCCGAGCCATAGACGCGCTCGATGCCAACCAGCGTGTCGCCCTGGGCATCGCCGCCCAGCCCCGTGCCTGTGGTGAGATTGATGGTGACGCCGGCAGATGAGGCAGAGTAGTAAACCGAATCGTTGCCGGCACCGCCATCGATATAATCCGCCCCGGCGGAGCCGTTGAAATGGTCATGGCCGCCGCCGCCCACCAGCAATTCGGCAGCGGCGCTGCCGGTCAGGCTGTCGTCGGAGGCCGAGCCATAGACGCGCTCGATGCCAACCAGCGTGTCGCCCTGGGCATCGCCGCCCAGCCCCGTGCCTGTGGTGAGATTGATGGTGACACCGGCGGCGGAGGCGGAATAATACACTGTGTCGATGCCGGCGCCGCCATCGATATAATCGGCGCCCGCGGCCCCATTGAAGTGATCGTTGCCGTCGCCGCCTATCAGCAATTCGGCGGCGGCACTGCCGGTAAGGCTGTCGTCGGAGGCCGAGCCATAGACGCGCTCGATGCCAACCAGCGTGTCGCCCTGGGCATCGCCGCCCAGCCCCGTGCCTGTGGTGAGATTGATGGTGACGCCGGCAGATGAGGCAGAGTAGTAAACCGAATCGTTGCCGGCACCGCCATCGATATAATCCGCCCCGGCGGAGCCGTTGAAATGGTCATGGCCGGTTTCGCCATACAGGTAGTCGTTGCCTGCGCTGCCAACGAGGCTGTCGTCGAAGGCGGAACCGTAAACCCATTCGATGCTAACCAGGATGTCGCCCTGGGCATCGCCACCGCTGCCCGTGCCAGTGCCTAGGTTGATGCTGACGGCGGCCGCAGAGCCGGTATACTTGATGCTGTCGCTGCCGCTGCCGCCATCAAGATAATCCGCGCCAGCCCCGCCGATGAGGGTGTCGTTGCCGATATCGCCGGCCAGGTATTCGCCGCTGCTGCTGCCTGTAAGGGTGTCGTCGAAGCCGGAGCCAAAGACACGCTCAATGCTGACCAGCGTATCACCCTGGGCATCGCCGCCGATACCGGTGCCGGTGCCCAGATTGATGGTCACCCCGGCAAGCGAAGCGGAGTAGTAGATCGTGTCGTTACCGGCGCCGCCATCGATATAATCGGCCCCGGCGGCGCCGTTGAAATGGTCGTGACCGACATCTCCAAGCAGCGAGTCGGCGCCGGCGCTGCCGGTGATGGAATCGTCAAAAGCAGAGCCGACAACGCCCTCGATGCGGAGCAATGTGTCGCCTTCGGCATCGCCGCCATGCCCGGTGCCGGTTGTCAGGTTGATGGTAATGGCGGCCACCGATCTGGTATAGCCGGCGACATCATTGCCGGCACCGCCATCGATGCTGTCGGCCCCGGTGCCGCCATCGATGTAATTTGCATTTGCGTCGCCGATCAGTGTATCGGCGTAAGCCGAGCCGCGCAGGTTTTCAAAACTCAGTAAGCTGTCGCCGGCCGCCTCGCCGCCGGTGCCCTTGCAGTCCAGTAGACTAACGATCACGCCCGCCATGGCGGCCTGATAACTGGCAGTGTCGATGCCGGCACCGCCATCCATGATATCGGCGCCAGCACCGCCGCGCAGGATGTCGTCTCCATTGCCGCCATAGAGTATGTCGTTGCCTGCTTCACCGCGCAGTTCATCATTGCCGCTATTGCCGATCAGATGGTTGGCTGAGGCATCGCCAAAAATGAAATCAGACCCAAAGGAGCCGACAATGTTTTCGACACCGGATATGATCTGGGTAAGTGTTGTATTGGTGCCGCCAGATCCAGTGCCCGCGGAAAGGTCGACATAGATGTTGTTCGAAACGGGTGAATAGTCGATCGTGTCAGTGCCGGCGCCGCCAATCAAGGTATGGGTGCCGCCGCTTACAACAAGAATGTCGTCGCCATCGCCGCCATCCAGTAGATCTTTAGCGTTGTTGTCGTACTTCCCAGCCTGCTCGCCGCGAGTTTCGAAATAGGCATAGAGAATGTCGTTGCCTGCTTCGCCGTAGATTTTCTGATTGCCGCCGTGGCCTTTGATGATGTCGTTGCCTGCGCCGGCATTATAAACCGTGGCAATACCGGTCAACACGTCGTCATAAGCGGTGCCGACGATACGCTCGATCTCGAGGCCGCTCAGCGCATCATAACTGCTGAATATATTCAATGCCGTGGTCGCCAATGAAAAATCCACGGTGTCGAAGCCATCGCCACCATGGAATTCGCCAGCGACCGCGCTGGAGAGAATGGTGCCTCCGGTTGAGCGGTAATAGGTGTCGTCACCGCCCCGGCCATAAATATAAATCGAACCGGTATTCTTGAAGTTGTCGGCATAGGCCGTGCCGATCAGGTATTCGACATTGCTGATACTGTGACCGGCAATGTTGGTTTTCGAGGTCGCCGTCAAGCCGCTGCTCAGTGCCGACAGATCGATTGTATCAACGCCGTGGCCCCCATTTACGGTGTCTGTGCCGTCGCCACCGACAAAGACGATGGTGTCATCGCCGTCGCCGCCATTGATTGTGTCGTTGCCGGCGCCGCCGGTCAGCACGTTGTTCAGGGTGTTGCCGGTGATGGTATCGTTGCCGCTGCCGCCTATGGCATTCTCGATATTGGCGCCATAGGCTATGGCGATATTGTTGCTGCCGCTGGTGTAGATGCTGCTGAAGCTGCCGGCATTGAGGTTGATCGTATTGCTGCCGCTGAGGCCGGTCAGGTCGATGGTGTCGGTGCCACCGGCATCCCAGAGGGTGCGGATGACATCTTTGGTGAACCATGTGGCATCGTAAATAGTGTTGCCCGAACGCGTGCTGGCGTTGGCGCCATAGACCAATTGCAATGCCGCGATATCGAGTAACATCGGCGTCAGCGGCGCCTGATAGTTGCCGCCTTCATAGGTGTAGCTCGGGTGATCGTAGTAGGACATTACCGTGTACTGGTTGTTGTCCAGGTTCGAGGGCAGGAACGGACCTTCCTCGAGGCCATTGTAATTGCCCGGATGCTTCAGGCCGAGCGCGTGGCCGACTTCATGCAGGATGGTGAGGTAGCTGTATTTCTGGAATGCTGTGCCAGTGTAGCTCGAATTGGTGTAATCATTGTCGACAAAGATGTCACCGCCGACATCGATGTCGCCACCCACGGGCTGCGAGTTCGGATAGAAGGCGAAGGCTGCAGCGCCGGCCAGCGCAGTGGCGTCGATATTGAAATTGCCGAAGGAAATACTGCTCTTCGCATTTGGGTTAAAGTTCACCTCGGTAAAGATGATGTTGGTAACCTCGGCGATCAACGCGAATATCTGCGAGACCACATTGCGCTGCGCCGTGGTGAAGGCCGAGAAGCCAGTGCTGACAGTGGAAACGTAGTCGCCATCGCTGCCCGGCTGCGCATCCAATTGGGCATAGCGCGTTGGCACAGAGGTCATGAAGCTGTAGGTGAGAGTTACGCCGGTGCCGAGCGCCGAACTGTAATTCCAGTATAATTGCGATGTCTGGTTTAGTATGCCGTCCACATTGGTGGGCGCGCCGAAAATTAAACTAACCCGGGGAAGGGCCGTTGGCTCGGAGAACGCATTTGGTTCGGCGACCATCAATTAAGCCCAGGCCAGGATGAAGTATGGATTGTTGCACACATCAGTATATGTGAGGTGGTGGCGGCAATGTCAATCAATAGTTGTATTTTATCTTAATATTTCCATTATTTATAGTGGATAAGCTCGAGCCATAGTGCTGCCTGCCAGCGCTTGGCTGATATTGCCGGCGTGGCGGCAACCGCCTAACAATAGACATCATTTTGTGGTGCCTGGCTATCCGATGCCGAGCATCTGGCCCTGTGATGAATATCCTAAGCGATCCGTGCCTTAGGATGGAGCGCTTGCATGACCAAAGCCGCCACTGCCATCGTAATAGATGGCGCCACCGTTGCCGCCTCTGCCAGGGTTGGCGACCATGTGGTGATCTATCCTGGCGCCGAAATCGCCGAAGATTGCGTGCTGCACGGCTTTACCCAGGTCTGGGGCGGCATTCGCATCGGCCATGGCGCAAGTTTGGGGCCGGGCGTGGTCTTCGATGAGGCCGTTGCCGGCGGCGCCATCGAGATCGGCGCTGGCGCCCGCATCGGCGCTGGCAGTGTGATCAGCCGCGGTGTCAATATCGGTGCCGGAGCCGTGGTGATGCCGGGCTCGGTGGTGGCGCAGAATGTGCCGCCCTATGCGATTGTTAGTGGCTCGCCGATCCGCATCACCGGCTATGTCTCTACCCATGCGCTCGGCCTGGCGCGCGAGCCGGAGCAGTTCAATCCGAACTTTCCGCCGGGCCAGGACAGTATCCGCATTGGTGTCGGCGATGTGACGCTGCATCGCTTCAAGAAAGTGCGCGACATGCGCGGCGATCTGGCAGTTGCGGATATTCCGAAGGATGTACCCTTCGCGCCGCAACGCTGGTTCGCAGTGTTCAATGTGCCGAGCGAAAAGACGCGCGGCGAACATGCGCATTACCGCTGCCATCAGTTCTTGGTCTGCCTGCATGGCAGTTGCGCCATTGTCGCCGATGACGGCATCAACCGCACCGAGGTGATGCTCGATTCGCCCGACATGGGAATCTACCTGCCGCCGCTGACCTGGGGCATCCAGTACAAGTATTCGGCCGATGGCGTGCTGCTGGTGTTTGCTTCCGATCCTTACGATCCCACCGATTATATCCGCGACTACGCTGATTTTGTCCGTGTCGTCGCCGCCAAGCCGGCCTGAGCGTGGCTGACATCCTCGTCACCGGGGCTTTGGGTCAGGTAGGCCAGGAATTGCAGCGCCATGCGGTCGGCCGCGATGCCGTGTTCGTTGATCGCGCGGCACTGGATATCACCGATGCTGCGGCCGTGGCGCGATGTGTCGCTGAATTGAAACCGCGTGTGGTGATCAATGCCGCTGCTTACACGGCGGTGGATAAGGCGGAGACTGAACGGGAATTGGCCTTCGCGGTCAATGGCGAAGCGCCTGGGCATCTGGCGCTGGCCTGCGCTGAGACAGGAGCTGCGCTGCTGCATCTCTCTACGGACTATGTGTTCGATGGTAGCGGCACTAAGGCATGGCGCGAGGATGATCCGGTGATGCCGCTCTCGGTCTATGGCGCCAGCAAGCTGGCCGGGGAGCAGGCGGTGCGGGCTGCCTTGCCACGTCATCTGATCCTGCGCACCGCCTGGGTGGTGAGTCCGTTCCGGAGCAATTTTGTCAAGACCATGCTGCGGCTGGCAGCCGAGCGCGACGAATTGCGCGTGGTCGCCGATCAGTTCGGCGGCCCGACCATGGCCGCCGATATCGCCGCCGCCTGTTGGCGGCTGGCTGACCGCATTGCCACGAGCCACGATCCGGCACAGTTCGGTATTTTCCATTTCGCCGGCCAGCCGCATGTCAGCTGGCATGACTTTGCCTGCGCCATCATCGCCGAATCGGCACGCCATGGCGGCAGGCAGCCGAAAGTCACGGCAATCACCAGTGCCGAATACCCGCTGCCAGCACCGCGCCCTGCGAATTCGCGGCTGGATGGCGCCAAGCTTGAGCGCGTGCATGGCATATCGGTGCCGGATTGGCGCCGGTCGCTGGCGACGCTGGTCGACGAGCTATATGCCAGCAGCTAGCGCGGGCAGATAAATCCTTGGATCGGCTGGCGCCGGCCATAGCCGCCCCGGCCAGCCCCGGCTAAGATGGCCGCCAATCTGGAAAACCGCCGTTTTGCCCTGCAGCCACTGATGCTCCGCTTCAATTCCCGCATCGCCGTCGTCGCCCTGCACGATATCGTCATGGCGGCGCTATCCTTCGAGGGTGCGCTGGCGCTCCGCTACTGGCTGGCCGACTATGATTACGTCTGGCTGGGCCATCCCGAACATACCTTGCTCTTCACGGTGCTGGCGGCGGTGGTATTCCAGGTCATGGGGCTGTATCGCGGCATTTGGCATTATGCCTCGCTGCGCGATATGGCAGCAATCATGAAAGCCAGCGCCCTGGCGCTGCTGATCTTCCTGCCGTTGCTGTTCTGGATTTCGCGTCTGCAGGATTATCCGCGCAGCGCCGTGGTGATCCAGTATGGCCTGCTTTGCCTGCTGCTGGCCGGGCCGCGCCTGCTCTACCGCTCCTGGAAGGATGGCAGCCTGATGCAGGCCTTGAAGCGCGAGGTGGATACCCGCGTGCCGGTGCTGCTGGTCGGCTCAGGTGCTGCCGCCGATGCCTTCATCCGCGAAATGGACCGCAACCGCCAGTCCGGCTATCGCGTTGTCGGCATTGTCGATGCCAAGGAAGCCCGCCAGGGCCGAGACATCCGCGGTGTGCGCGTGCTTGGCAGCATTGATGAACTGGACGCGGTGCTGGCCCGCTTTGGCGATCATGACCGCCCGCGCCGCCTGATCCTGGCCGACATGCGGCCGGAGCGCGAGCAGATGGCGGCTTTGCTCGAACTGGCGAACCAGCGGGGGCTCACAGTATCTCGGCTGCCACGGCTCACCGATTTCCAGCGCCAGGGCGAGCAATCCCCGGGAGGGCAATCCCTGGGTGCGCGGGACCTGCGCCCGGTGGATATTGAGGACTTGCTCGGCCGGCCGCAGAAAGTGCTGGACCGCGAGGCGGTGCAGCGCCTGATCAAGGGCCGCCGCGTGCTGATCACCGGTGCCGGCGGCACCATTGGCTCCGAGCTTACCCGCCAGGTAGCCGATCTCGCGCCGGCTGAAATCATTCTGTTCGAGCAGGGCGAGCATGCGCTCTACCAGATCGACCTCGAGCTTGCCGAGCGCTGGCCCAGTCTGCCGCGTCGCGCCCTGCTTGGCGATGTGCGTCAGCCCGAGCGCGTCGAGCGCGTTTTGGCCGAGACGCAGCCGGAAATCCTGCTGCACGCCGCCGCCTACAAGCATGTGCCGCTGACCGAGGCGAATATCGAGGAAGCGGTGCAGACCAATGCCTTTGGTACCCGCGTGGTGGCGGAAGCGGCCTTGCGCCACAAGGTCGGCGTCATGGTGCTGATCTCCACCGACAAGGCGGTGAACCCGACCAACGTGATGGGCGCCAGCAAGCGTGTCGCCGAGATGGTGGCGCAGAGCCTGGATATCGCCGCCAGTGAAGCGGCGGCGCCGACCCGCTTCGTCACCGTCCGCTTCGGCAATGTGCTGGGCTCGTCCGGTTCGGTGGTGCCGCTGTTCCAGCGCCAGTTGCAGCAGGGCGGGCCGCTCACCGTCACCCATCCGGAAGTAACACGTTTCTTCATGACTACGCGCGAGGCAGTGGAACTGATCCTGCAGGCTGCCGCCATGCCGGCGGAGGCGGTGCATGCGGCCGGCAAGATCTTCGTGCTCGACATGGGCGAGCCGGTGCGCATTCAGGATCTGGCACGGCAGATGATCCGGCTGGCGGGCTTAAAGCCCGAAGCCGATATCAAGATTGTCTATACCGGGCTGCGGCCGGGCGAGAAGCTCTACGAGGAAGTGCTGCACCAGTCGGAAACCCTGGTGCCGACGCCAAGCCAAGGTATCCTGCTGGCGGCACCACGCATCCTTGATGCCGCCGAACTCGGCCGTGCACTGGATGCGCTCTCAGCCGCCGTGCAAGCCCGCGATGCCGCCCGTGCGCTGGCATTGCTGAAAAGTCTGGTGCCGGAATTCCAGCACGCGCCGCACGGTCAGGATAAGTAAGCTGGGTCAGGATAAGGGCTGGATAGCTTAGGCGCGTCTGCCGCTACATGCGGCTGCCGCCGCGCCAGATGTAATGACCGTCGCGATAGCCGTCGAAATACTTCGGCACATCGGGGTGGTTCACCGGGCCGCTCTCGGCATCGGGCAGCAGGTTCTGCTCCGAAACATAAGCCTGGTAGCTGGTCTGGGCATTCTCGGCCAGCAAATGGTAGAACGGCTGGTCCTTGCGCGGGCGCATGTCGGCGGGGATTGCCAGCCACCACTCCTCGGTATTGTTGAATACCGGGTCGACGTCGAAGATCACGCCACGGAACGGGAAGAGGCGATGCCGCACGACATCGCCAATTGAAAACTTCGCTTCCCTGCTTTGCGGCATCCTGCCTGCTGTCCCGCCATGATTACGCTGACCTGCAGTTTAATAGGTAGCGCGTCCACCGCTCAAGTCGAACACGGCGCCAGTGGTGAAGGAATTCTCCGCCGACAGCAGCCAGGCCACCATCGCCGCCACTTCCTCAACCAGCACGAAGCGTCCGCGCGGAATCTTCGACAGCATGTAGTCAATATGGGTCTGCGCCATCTGGTCGAAAATGCGGGTTTTCGCCGCTGCCGGCGTTACGCAATTGACCGCGATATCGTGCCCGGCCAGTTCCTTGCCGAGCGATTTGGTCAGCGCCACCACGCCGGCTTTGGCCGCCGAATAGGCACCCGCATTGGGATTGCCCTCTTTTCCGGCGATTGAGGCGATATTGACGATGCGGCCGAATTTCTGCGCCAGCATCAGCGGCACCACGGCGCGGCAGCAATAGAATACGCCGTTGAGGTCCAGGTCGATCACTGCCTTCCAGGCATCCAGCGGGTATTCATGCACCGGGCCGTTGGGGCCGGCGATGCCAGCATTATTCACCAGCAGGTCGATGCCGCCGAGTTTGGCGGCCGTGTCGCGCACCGCCTGTTCCACGGCGGCATAGTCGGTCACATCCACCGCCACCGCCTGGGCGCCGATTTCCTTGGCCACGGCCGCTGCCAGGGCGGCATCGCGGTCCCAGATCGCCACGCTGGCGCCGGAGGCAAGCAGCCGTTCGCTGACGGCGCGGCCAATACCCTGCGCGCCGCCGGTAACGACGGCACGGCGGCCCTTGAGGTCGATCTGGTTCATGGTGGCATCTCTCCCGTTGATTTTGCCTTTCTCATATATCAGATATGATGGATTCGCCAGAGCTGGAGCGCTCAAGTCATTCACTCGACCGCGGCTCTGGTCCGTCATAGGCTGATGCGATGGATGATAAGCCGCCGATTATGCGCGCTACCCAGGAATGGCCGGAAAGCCTGCCTGAGCCGCTGGCGCTGTTCCTGGCCTATTGGCGGCAGCATTGCGGCCCCGATGGCCGTCCGCCCCTGCGCCGGGACATTGATCCACTCGACATGCCGGCCCGCATCCTGCCGGGCCTCGGCCTGATCGAAGCCCTGGCACAGCCCGATGGCCGGGTGCGCTACCGCTATCGCCTGCTCGGCACCGACCATCTGGTGGCCAATGGGCGAGAGCATACCGGGCTGTATTTCGATGATCTGCATCCGGCAGCGGAAATGGCCGTGGTGGAACCGCTTTATGCCCGTCTGCTGGCCGGCCGGGAGCCGCATTACTGGCGCCGCCCCAGCACCGACCCGAGCCGCCGCCATATGGGCTACAGCCGCATTCTGGCCCCCCTGCTGAACGATGCCGGCGAGGGTGCCTTTCTGCTCGGCTACTGGCTGTGGGAGCATCTGCGCTACGGCCCGGATTAAGGCCCGCCAGTTGCGGGGGCTGGGCGAACCGACTACTAACAGGGGCATCCGCCACCTGCCGCCCAGCCCGATACAGCGCCCGATTCAATGCAGATCACCGTCACCCGTTTCGATATCGAAGGTCCGCTCAAACTGACCGGCCGCCGCTTCGGCGACAATCGCGGCTGGTTCGCCGAGACCTACAGCCAGGCGGACATGGCGGCGTTTGGCATCACCAATACTTTTGTGCAGGACAACCATTCCCAGTCGGTGCCGCGCGGCACTGTGCGCGGCATGCATTATCAGTTGCCGCCCCACGCCCAGGCCAAGCTAATCCAGGCCCTGCGCGGCCGCGTGCTCTCGGTGGCGGTGGACATCCGGCGTTCATCGCCCACCTTCGGCCAGCATGTCGCGGTCGAACTGTCGGCCGACACGCCGGAGCATTTCTACATTCCGGCCGGTTTCGCCCACGGCTTCTGCACCCTCGAGGACAATGCCGAGATTTTTTACAAGGTGGATGCCTATTATGCCCCGGCGCAGGAACGTGGCATTCTGTGGCATGATCCAGCGCTTGGCATTGCCTGGCCGGTCGATCCTGCCTCCGCCGTGATCTCTCCCAAGGATGGCCTGCATCCACCGCTGGCTCAGCAACCGGACCTGTTTCCATGACCCAGACTTCGCTCAACGACTACCTGTTGCATTCCGCTGAAATCCTGCGGCTGGCCGCCAGCCCGGCGCTTGAAGATGGCGTTGCCAAGGCAGTGGCGGCGGTGGTTGCGGCGCTGAAAGCCGACAAGCCGCTGCTGGTCTGCGGCAATGGCGGCTCGGCTGCCGATGCCATGCATATCACCGGCGAACTGGTGGGGCGGTTTCTCAAGGAACGCCCGGCCCTGCGCTGCATCTGCCTTTCCGACAATCCCTCGGTGCTCACCGCCTGGGCCAATGACTACAGCTACGAGACGGTGTTCTCGCGCCAGGTCGAAGCCTATGGCCAGTCCGGCGGCGTGTTCTGGGGCATCAGCACGTCAGGCAATTCGCCGAATGTGGTGCTGGCGGCCAAGGAAGCGCGCAAGCGCGGCATGACTGTGCTGGCGCTGACGGGAGAAGGTGGCGGCAAACTGGCGGCGGAAGCCGATATCCTGCTCGCCGCGCCTTCGCGCCACACGCCGCTGATCCAGCAGGTGCATATCTGCCTGTATCACTATATCTGCGAAAAGATCGAAGCCGCCTTCGCGGCTTGAAGATTCAGCGTGAAGCAGTGCCCGCCGCAGCCGGCGGTGCATCGCCACGCTTGGTCATCTCGATATGGCCTTCGAGCGACTGGATCTGTAATTCGCAATCGACATTGGCGTTGTAAATTGCCTGGCGATTGAACTTGGTCATGGTTTTGAGTGCCTCGTTGAGGCATTCGCGACGGTCTGGCGCCTCGATATTCGAGCCTGGGATATAATGAATCTCAGCCCGCTTGCTCTGCTCGTAGCTCTTGATCGCATTGGCCCCGACCATACCGGCAGCGCCAAGCCCTGCCAGGACCAATATGCCGGTAATTCCGGCCCGCTGCAGATCGTTAAGCGCCACGCACTGCCTCGTGCATTCCAAATCTGACCATTCTGGCCGCCAGCGTGGCGGGGAATGCCGTGCTGCCGTGATCTATCCCTAACAATCCGCCCCGGAATGGTCAACGGGGCTTGGCAGGGTGTTACGAGGAATTCATGATGCAGCATGGTCGCCGCCAGCATACTGATCGTGAACTTCAACGCCGGCAGGCATTTGGCCCGCTGTATCGAGGCACTGCGCCGTCAAGATTCGTCGAATTTCGAAGTGCTGCTGCTCGATAATGCGTCGAATGATGACTCATGGGCGCTGGCCCAGCAGGCAGCAAGCGGCGATCCGCGTTTCCATTTCGAGGAGGCCGGCGTCAATCTCGGATTCGCCGCCGGCAACAACCGCCTGGCGGCGAAGGCCCGCGCGCCCTGGTTGGCATTCCTCAACCCCGATGCGATAGCGGCGCCGGACTGGCTTGGCAAACTGCTCGACGCGGTGGTTCGCCATCCCGGTGTGGCGCTGTTCGGTTCGCAGCAACTGGATGATGGCGATCCTGCCATCCTCGATGGTGCCGGCGACCGCTATTTGTGCCTCGGCCTGCCCTGGCGCGGCGGCCATGGCTGGCCCGCCAGCTTAAAAATGGCCGAAGGCGAAGTGTTCACCGCCTGTGCCGCCGCTTCGCTATGCCGCCGCGATGCCTTCGAGGCGGCAGGTGGCTTCGATGAAAGTTTCTTCTGCTATGTCGAGGACGTCGATCTCGGCTTCCGCCTGCGCCTGCAGGGGGAGACCTGCATTCAGGTGCCGGCCGCTGTGGTGCGCCATGTCGGCAGCATTTCCTCAGGCGGCGCCGGTTCCGCCTTCGCGCGTTACCACGGCACCCGTAACTTGATCTGGTGTTTCGTCAAGAACATGCCCTGGCCGATCTTCTGGCCGCTGATGCCGCTGCACCTCATCGTGCTGCTGCTTCTGTGGCTACGGGCATTGTCGCGCGGCATGGGTGGCACGGTTGCACGTGGCATCGGCGACGGCCTGGCTGGCCTTGGCCGCGTGTGGTTGGCGCGCCGTAAAATCCAGGCGCGTCGTCGCGCCTCGCTCTGGGCTATCGCCCGTGCTCTCACCTGGGATCTGCGCGAGTACCTGACCCGCGCACCGGCGAATAGGCTTTAGCTTTTCGAGATTTGGCCGCGCGCTTTGGCGCTGATCAGGCAGGTGATACCTGCCGCCAGTGACATGCCCAGCATGGTCAGCACCATCGGAAACTGGTTTGGTTGCACGTCCTGCCAATGGCCGACGATCTGGGTCGCCACCGCACCCATGCCCATCTGCATGGCGCCGACCAGGCCCGCCGCCGTGCCGGCAAGCTTCGGATTCACCGAGATGGCGCCGGCAATGCCATTGGGCAGCGTGATGCCATTCGCCACCGCCACAACGGCCATGGGCAGGAAAACCGTTTCCGGGGTAACGATATTGAGGAAACCGAACAATGCGATCAGGCTGGAACCGACAATCGAGATGATGGCGCCGGCAGCAAACATGCGGTCGGTGCCGAGCCGTCGGACCAGGCGGCCGGTGGAAAAATTGCCGAGCATGTAGCCCAGCGATACCAGGATGAACCACAGGCCGTAGGTTGAGGGTGGCAGCTTCAGCACCGTGATCACCACGAAGGGGGCGCCGGTGATGAAGGAGAAGAAGACACCGGAAACGAAGGTGGTCTGCAAGGCATAGCCACGAAAGGCCGGGTGGCGCAGCAACGTGAAATGATCGGCGATATAGGCACGGATGCTGCCGGCTGGCATGGTCTCGGCACCGGCTTTCAGCGTTTCCGGCAGGCGCAGATAGGCCCAGAGGAAGACGCTGCCGCCAAACAGCATGCAAACCGCGAAGCTGGCGCGCCAGCTGATCCAGGAATCGAGATAGCCGCCGATAGCTGGGGCGAACATCGGCGCCAGGCTCATAGCCATGGTGATATAGCCAATCATCGCCGCCGATTCTGAGCGATCGTAGATGTCGCGCACGATGGCGCGCGACAGCACAATGCCGGCGCAGCCGCCCAAAGCCTGCAGCAGGCGGCCAAAGATCAGTACTTCCACATTCCAGGCGGCGGCGCAGAGCAGGCCGCCGGCGATGTAAATGCCGAGGCCCCAAAGCAGTGCAGGACGGCGCCCAGTGCGGTCGGAAATCGGACCATAGGCGAGCTGCGCCGAGGCCATGCCGACGAGGTAGAGCGTGAGTGTGAGCTGAATGGTGCCGTAATCGGTGTTGAACACTTGCACCATGCCCGGCATCGACGCCATGAAGATGTTCAGGGCGGTGGGGCCGAGCGCCGTCATGGCGATCAGAATCGCAAGCGACGGGCGAGAGAGACTCAAGGCGGACATTGACTGCCGGGGAGCGGGGGATCTGCCGGGGGCGGGGAAGGCCGGCAGCATAGCCGGCCACCGCCCCGCGTCAATCGACGGGGCGGCAGTCAGTCGCGGAAAGTCACTTGCCGACGAATTTTGGCGCCCGTTTCTCGAAGAAGGCGGTCACCGCCTCGCTCTGGTCCTGGCTGCTCTGCACCAGGGCCTGCATGCCGGCGGCCATTTCCAGGCTGGCGCGCAGCGGAATACCGTAGCTTTCGCGGATCAGCTTCTTCGACAAACGCAGCGATTGCGGCGATTGCGCTGCAATACGCTTTGCCAGCTTCTGCGCTTCCGGCAGTAACTTATCCACCGGCACCACATGGTTTACCATGCCCCAGGCGAAGGCCTGCTGCGCCTTGATCACGTCGCAGGTGAAGGTCATCTCCATTGCCCGCGACAACCCGATCACACGCGGCAGGAACCACGCGCCGCCATCGCCGGAAATCAGCCCGACGCGGAGGAAGCTTTCGGAAAACTCTGCATCCTCGGCGGCGACGCGGATGTCGCACATCATGCTGAGGTCGCAGCCAGCGCCAACAGCATGGCCGTTCACGGCCGCGATGGTCGGCACCTCGATGGCCTGCATCGCCTCCGGAATGCGCTGGATGCCGTGCTGATAGCCGCGCCGGGCTTCCAGTGGCGTGCCGCCGAACAGGCCGGTGCGTTCGCGCATCTCTTTCACATTGCCGCCCGAAGAGAAGGACTTGCCGGCGCCGGTGATCACCACGCAGCACACGCTCATATCAGCATTGATCCGGGCGCAAGCAGAAGTTATGCCATCGACGATGGCCGGCGAGATGGCGTTGCGGGTGTCCGGCTCGTTCAGGGTCAGAGTGACGACGCCACCCTCCTGGGCATAGATCACCGCATCCTTTGCGCTCATGGTTTCCTCCTGGTCCAACAAGAAAGGTATCAAAATTCGTCAGGAACTATTAGTGCTCTATAGAGATAAATAACTTCAAATTATATAGAGTTCGGGGTCGAACTCGTTACAGCTACCGAAAGACGGGAGTGATGGCGGCGAAGAGGCTCTGATATTTCCGCCGAAGCGCATGACCAATGGGCGCCAATCCTTGAGGCAGAAGGATGATCAAGCAATGACGTGGTTGATCTTTTTGTAATGTTTTGGACTTAAGTGGACACGCATGCCACGCAAATAAAAAATCAACCAAGAAGAGGTAGTTACAAAACTCCTCCATGTGGGCGCTTACCCCTCATGGACAAAGCCTCACTGAGAGGATCTCTTTATCCGAGTTACCGAGGCGGTTTATTATCGATAGGGCAGGGAGCAGGCTAAAGATTGAATATGTATTGCACCTGAAGGAACTGAAACGGGGGAATGCCGAGTTGCGCTGAGTGGTCTCTGACGTGACCCTGGAGAAATTGATCCTGGCTAAGGCGGCAAAGGGAAGCATCTAAGTTCTGCGGGCCTATGTTCCCAAAGCCGATTCATGGCGGCATGCTATCAGCATTTGCCTCGCTGTCCGTGGCGCCGACAGCCTCATCGAGGTGCGGTACCTCTATGCCTATGAAGGCGGCTCCTTGTTTCAGCCGACCTATCTCGGCCAGCGGGCCGAACTCGAGGTGGGCGACTGTGTGAAGAGGCAGCTCGAATGTAAGCCGGAAGAATAGCCTGCCGCCCGGCTTCGCATGTAGGCGGCGGTGTAGCCGGCCCCCATTTCAATCCAGTCCGCGAACACCTTTGGCGATCAGCAGATTAATCGCAGCCGACCGGCTTAATCCGCGGCGCTTGGCCCAGAGATCAAGCTCTTTCCTCAGGTCCCGAGGCATCTTTAAGGGCGTGACCACCAAGCCGGCATCATCGATTTCCGGTGGTTCGCCGTGATTAGTGAAATCGCTATTTTGCGAAATATGAATGCCCTGGTCCCCTTGCGATTTACCGCTGTTCAAGGGAAATCTCTCGCGAATACCTTGTAGATGCAATAAAATTCTATCGTATATGCTTGACATATCCAACTCGTTTTTAGCAAAAGAAGTTCCCTCTGTAGGGTGCGGCTACAGGCTTTCACTATAGAATTTTTTGACGCCTGTTTTTTGATTATTCCTGATTGACTGGCTATTCGGCAGGCGTCTGGGGGCGGCAAGTGGTTATTATTATTGAAAACGGAGGATTTGCGAATTGCTATGCTCGGCCCAAATCCAATGATTTTGGCGAAACTCTCCTGAGCGCCACGCCCTTTGAGCTCGAGATGTTGCTTCGGTCAATGGTGATGCCTGATAAGAAGCCAGGTGACTGAAAATCCATCCCGAATCTAAACGAACTGCCTACGCGAATGGATGAATTGAAGGAACTAAACTAATCACCTTTTCGGGTCACCGGGTAACTTTCGAGCCCTGGCGAGATTAGTTCACCATCTTGGTCGATGATACCGGCAAGGGAAACACCGATCACTGGAACTCCGAATTCGGTCGTTCCACGGTAGTTCTGGTGGTGATGCCCGTGGATCACCAGCCTCACCTTCATCGCCTCAGCAAGCTCGCCGAGGGTCCGAAATCCGAACGGATGGCATTCTGGCGCCTCATGCAGAACCAGGATGTCTGCTTGCTGCTGTCGCAATGTCTCATAGTCCTCCGGCCAGATGGCGACGTGATGGCGAAACGGGATCCCATCCCGCAAGGCATCCCTTGTCGCAGGATCCCGTGCCAACCGCTGAGCGGAATGACACAGGCTGTTCCGATCCCTATGTCTGGGCGCTGACTGAGACTTGGGATTCCAAATCTTCTGACGAAAGACCCCGCCCAGCCCAGCGACGTTAAGCCCGCAAACCTCTCGAACATTCCCAGAGAGATTGTTGGTCGATAGATCGCTGCCGAACAAACAATCAAACATTTCCGGCTCATCGCCGTCGTGGTTGCCCGGGATCCAGTAAATCTCGATTCCTGCTGCTATCACGGCAGCCAATTCTTCATGCAGTGGACGGACCAACTCCATATCGCCAAGGAGTACAGCGGCCGCGGGCCTATGCTCCATGAGAACAGGCACGATCCTCTCCCATTGCCCATGGGGGTCGCCAACAAAGAAGATGCGGTTTACATCAAAACCCACAGAAGACACTCTCTAAGGGAGGAGATGATCAGCTTCCCAGGCGTCGTGCAGGCTGGCAAAGTAGCTGATCATATATCAGGCTGTACAATCTGCCGCGCACGCCCCGTTGAGTATATTTCTATGCTGCCTACTACACTGCGTAAGACATCCAATCCCAGATCAGACCCATCGGCTATTCCCCCAAACCCTGCACCGGCAACTCTCTCGACAGCGATCTGCCACCACGCCCAATGCGCGGCATCCTCGGCTGCTGCATGCGGGATGGGCGGCGCCAGTTTCTTTAAAAGCGTCCAGGATACGTCACCAATACCCAAGCGATGCGCAGAGTTGATCGTCAGCATGTCGGCGGACGTCGCGGCGAGCCGTAACACTCTCTCGACCCCGCTCTCGGCATACAGTTGATCAAGCCATCGACTGTCTATCCCGGCGGCACCCGTATCGAAGCAAATCTCTGAATCGACAAGCGCTTCATTGATTGTTCTACAGGCGGCGTCGACCGGTTTTCCTGAGTGGCGCAGCATATCCATTCCGATCCCGTGAATGTGCTCCGCCGCAGGATCCCAATGATATTCTGGCGACAGCCATCTATCTGTTGGAGCGATAAGAAATGAGCGCGCCTCAACATGTGAACTTTCAGCCCAGGCCCAGCCGAACTCGATCGGGAAGCCTCGGTGCAATGCAGATGCCTCAATGTCTGCAAACACAATGCGCTTCATGGTTTGTCCAGCAAAAGATGAAGATCAAGTTTGGTATCAGACAAATCCACGCCCTCAGCTAATGCGGTTTCAGTCAGCGCCTCCTGATCATCCAATACCATTGTCAGTTTCATCCACACGCCTGACGCAAATACGAAGGGGCCGATGATGCGCTCGGGCAAGATATGGCGCAGTCGCGTCTTGGGGTATCCAATGAAAAGTCGGTAGCTGCCATCTTTTGCCCGTCCAATGCGATATTTTGCAGCAAAGCGATCACTGCCTAATACACACGACGCCTGCGTATATATTGATGCGGTGATGCCATCGTACCTACTGAACTTTGGCCGCCTCATCCCGTGCGGATCATTGAGCAATACTCCGGCTTCTTCGCCCTGTAGGTCTGCGTCGTCGTCGAGCGCGAACCATTCTGCCGGTCCGTGTTCGGCGATCCAGGCCGCAATCTCAGCGTGACGGTCGTGGCGCAAGCTGGGCGTGACGGAATGCTCGTGAAACCACGGAAGCTCAATTCCATTCGCCAGTGCTATGCGATCAAGCACCTGCCTTCCGTGAGACTTCCAAGACGTCGACCAGACCAGCTTGGCACCTGTCTCAGTGACAAGCTCGCGCAGCATATCGACTGCGACTGCATCAAACCTGTGTATCCGGGGGTCAGGAAACGCGCCGGGAGGCAGACGATGGGCTCGACCAGGCAACAGTACCCCGTCTATATCGAGGAAAATGGCCTTCATAGTGGTGGGCGCTCGATGCTTTTTTGTGTTGTGAAGGGTCTCATAGCTAAGCAGCCACCGCAATCACAGGGCCTATTCTTTCATGCAGCAGCTGGGCCAGATCATATGCCCGAGGAATACCCTGACCGGCCCCCATTGAGTGGTCCGTCTGCAATTTTAGTTTAGCGGTGGGGTGTCAGGCAATGGCAGCGTGGTCAGCAGAGCTGGCCGGGGTAGCGCTGCCGCCCCCGCTGCCATTGCCTGGACAAAGCCCCACCGGTGCTGGCGGTCGGTAGCGGAGCGAGGCATGCGGCCGGACCGTGTTGTAATGCTGTCGCCATGCCTCGATGCCAATCCTGGCATTAGCCAGGCTGTAGAACAGCTCGCCATTGAGCGGGTTCGTCGCGCAGGCGGGCGTTGAAGCTCTCGACATAGCCATTTCCCAGGGGCCGCCCGGTATGATGTAGGCCATCTTTGCACCGACCGCAACGATCCAGTCCTGGATCGCCTGGGCAATGAACTCCAGGCCATTGTCGGATCGGATATAGCAAGGAACGCCCCGCAAGACGAATAGATCGGACAGCACGTCGATTACATCGACCGCCTTGGG
Source organism: Ferrovibrio sp. MS7 (assembly GCF_038404985.1). NCBI lineage: Bacteria > Pseudomonadati > Pseudomonadota > Alphaproteobacteria > Rhodospirillales > Rhodospirillaceae > Ferrovibrio > Ferrovibrio plantarum. The sequence continues at coordinate 1,021,879 of NZ_JBBKBA010000002.1, read as the reverse complement.
CCTGCGGGCGATGCAGATGCTCAATCACTCATGTGTATATTAATCGGCCATGTTGAGCATGTGGTATTCGCGGCCATCATGGGTGCGGTCCTTAACGAAGTCATAGGGCCTGACATGGTTGCGGTGCTCGGCCCGAAAGCGGATGAAGGAGCCGTCATTGAGCCAGAGACGCCCCCGCTTGGGCTGTTTACTCGGGACCTTGAGCCCTTCGGGCCTGTGCGCCCGTATCCGCTTCGCGGCTGCGCGCTTACAGCCCTCGCGTCGCCAGATACGCTCGACCCGCTTATCGTTGACCAACCAGTCGGCCCGCCGCAGCACGGCGGCGATCTTGCGGTAGCCATAGCGGCCATATTGCCGGGCCAGTTCGATGATGTCGGCGGTCAGTTGCTTCTCATCGTCACGGCCCTGGGGTGCTTTACGCTGGGTCGAGCGGTGCCGCCCGAGCGCCCGGTAGGCGCTACGCTCGGACACCGCCAACACCGACCGGACATGGTCGATGCAGGCAGGGCGAAGCGAAGGGCTTAGTAGTTTCCCTTTGCCTTCGTCGGACTTACGCGGCCTTCGGCCACGCTTCCCCCTCAGCGGTCAGGATCAGCTTATCCAGGGTCAGGTCAGACACCGCCCGGCGCAACCGGGCATTCTCCTGCTCCAGATTCTTCAGGGGCCGAATCCGGTCGCTCTTCAGCCCGCCGAATTCCTGGCGTCACCGATAGTACGTTACCTCGGCAACCCCGATCTGGCGGATTGCCCAGGCGACACTCTGGCCCTACGAGGTCAGCACATCGACCTGGCGCAGCTTCGTAACTATCTCTTCCGGCTTGTATCTTTTGCGTGGCAGGCGATCATCCTTGATGCCAAAAACAATACATCAACTCGGACCACTTCAGTGGGGGAGGATCAGTCATCCCAGCGACACCAGCGCGCTCGGCAACGTAAACTCGATTAGCTTCGCCACCCATCCTGCCATTGTTAGACACAGCACCATTAAACTAACATTGCAGCCGCACCACTCCGAGAGCACCAATTAGTGGTCACTTCTAGATCAATGAACCCGAGAATGCCGTGCGGACTGTAGACTGCAATGCACTTCAATACGATAGATTGCCTGACCCATCCATTTCCACGCCGTACCAGGAGTCTACTTCGGTGGGGAAAGTTTTACATCTGCAAGTTCGAACTCAAAGCGATGGAAATCGTAGTGAAGCTCATCATCATTTCCGACAAGTATACTAATTCTTCGATACTCGTCATCCATAAGCACAAAATCTGCAACTCTCTTTATTTGCTCCCCCGAAAACAATAGTAAATCCGAAAACTGATCACCGTCGGAATCTATTACGTCGACCCAGTAGCCTGATCCCAGTTTTTCCAGGTGGACACCAGCCGGAAGAAGCCAAGGCGTAGAGCATCTGCTTGAAATCGCCTCAATGGCGACAAGCAAACTCACTGCTTGCGCCGGATCTAGTCCGGGGCCTTTGATTACAGAAAAGCTAACGTCAATTCCGGCAACATTAATTGCACCAAGTAGGTAGTTCTCATCATCGCTTCGGCCTAGAACAGATAGCCCTTCGAGCAGGATCGCTCTATCTTTAATCATGATCGGCTTTGCCATTTCAGTAGCTCCATGTATATGAGGAGATGTAGACGATTTACTAAGCTGTCTTTACTTCTTTTGTTTCTACAAAGTTTTCACCTCATCCAAGCAAATGACGATGTTTGGAGACCCAGAGAAATCCGCGTCGCTGGGGGTAGGCGACGGAATGCTGAAGTCCTGTGACCTGGAATACGTGGCCAGTCGGCTTGTTAGCTGAGGCCTCGCCAGCAAGGGTGTGCCGACGCTGATAGGCGGAAATGCTATAAAAAATATCTTCGTCGCATTCCCATCTTTGTAGCCTTCCAGAAAACCGCAGTTGACCAGCTTCATTACCAAGCTTCCATCACAACCAAGAGTCTTGGCGGTGGCCCTTATTGGAATGGCGTCTCTGATGTAGTCGGTTGACATTGGTTCATTACCCTCTCGAAAACCCAATTATTGTAAACTTTCATACTGGCAAGGAGATGAAGGGTGCCTAAGTGAAATATTTTTGAGGTCCTTTTGATCACAGCTCAGATGTCTACGGTTGAGGTGGTCGTCGCTGATATTAATGTCGGCGCCCTTAATGCCTGAAGTCACCACTCTGAACTTTGCCGCCCTTTAGATCGTTGGCAGGCGCCCCACAGACAAGAGCATGTCGACGCTAATAAGCTGGGATGCTTTCAACAAAGACTCTGGTGACGGAGCCGTCCTTGGAACCTTCCAGCAGGTTTGGTTGACTAGTTTCCGAACATGGCCGGCATCACAGCCCAGAGCGTTGGCGGCAGTTTTGGTTGGCACGGCGTTTCTAATGTATTCGGTCGGTATCGGCTTGTTTCTCTACGGTGCCGTATCTACTGTCTGGTTTCGCGCAGACCAGTGACTCCGATGCCCCGAAGAAAATAATTTTCGGGGCCCCAGGTCGCTACCTCAGCTCCGCTGTCCTCGCCAGGCGTGCCATTTGCCTTTGCTAGGCATGTGAATGGCCTCCTTACGGCCCTCATGTTGTTCGAACTGCCTTGCTCAGAAAAAAATAAATACGCCAGAGCGGGGGGCGCTCACCGGGGGGGCTGGCTAACATCTGTCTCCCGAATTGATGGGCTACTAATCTGAGCCGAGAGCCCTCGCTTCCTGCGCGGCGTTGGCTGTTTCGCGATACTTGAAATCGTCGTTGGGCTCGTCGGGCCCCTATGCGTGTTTAAGCAGACAGCTCTCAAGGCTGATTTCAGCTAATAGCTTCTTCGATCACTCATCTCGTTGCGAAGGCTCTTAGCTTCAACACTGTTAGCTTGGCGTTTCTGTATCTCGAGTCAGTCGACGCTTACCAGCTTCCAGGAACTCCTTCGGCCAACTGAAATATAGGTTTTCCGTAATGCCCATGCCGCGGCATAGTTCGGAGATTTAATAATCCTCCTGAGATCCGGCCAGCGCGTTCCTGATCCTCAATTCCTCGGATTATTTCTTACGTGTCGCGCGGCGGATGTCTCACACATACTGTTCGCAGTCTCAAATCGAATGCTGGCGCTGGACAGAGTTGGGTCCCCCTTGGCTCATTGTGGCCATCAGACAATCAGCATGTTGGCCAAGCGAAGGGCGGAGTTGTCTTTCTGCCCTGTTGACGGATCTGAAAGGCCATAAGCCGCCAGACTATTACAGGTTGTGAGATAAGACCTCGTCGTCCAGGAGGGCGGTGATGGGGGCGGTATGAAAGTGGTCGCTTCCTATAATTACCTGACGGAATTTAGTGTGTAAGAAATGTAAGCTAATGCAGTCAGGCAGAAATCACATTGTGTTGCGGATAAAGATTGCTCGGGGCTGCAAACGGCAAATACAACTAAACGATGTTATCGTGTCTCTGAAGGAAGGCTCGTACTCAAGGCCGCCTGCATTTATTGACGGAATTTTGCATTTGGGTCCCAGGACCCAAAATGAAAAAAATGTCAGCTAATGCAGGGGTCGCTTTTTCAGTGCGCTGTAGATGTGTGGCATGATCCAATAGACACGCCTCGCCACTCTTGCCCCCCCCCCCCCTTCGTTGTTGGCTGCAAGGCATTCTGCAATGGGCTGGCGAAATCCTTTGTACCCGGATTGTACGAGGCGCCCCCGATTGATCCTGCATTAGCTGAATTGGACGGGCGGCTTTCAGAGGCGTTACCCCTTATGGAAAATGGGTGTGACAGCACAGTGGCTGCCAACGTGCTGCCGCTTGATCCGTGCCGCTTTGCTGGTCATGCTGGCAGCACACAAGAGGAAACGCAGCATGTATGCCCTGCCCGAGACGCGGTCGCTTGCGGTTTTCGACCGGCTGCCCGAGCGCTATGCCAAGCCGCGCCAGAGCCGCTGGGCGGATATCAACCTCGCCGGCCATCATGCCGGCTGCTTCCTTGAAGGCCCGGATTTCGATCAGGCGGGCAATCTCTATGTCGTCGATATCCCGTTCGGCCGTATCTTCCGCCGCGATCCGGCAGGTGGCTGGCATCTGGTGATCGAGTATGACGGCTGGCCGAACGGGCTGAAACTGCTGCCCGATGGCCGCCTGCTGGTGGCCGATTTCCGTCGCGGCCTGGTGCGCGTCGATCCCGCCAGCGGCGGCTTCGACGTGTTGTTTGACTCGATTGATGGCCAGCCGCTGCATGGGCTGAATGACCTGACCTTCGGCCCTGACGGCACGCTCTATATCACCGATCAGGGCCAGACTGGCCTGCATGATCCGCGGGGCCGCGTGTTGCGCATGACGCCCGATGGTTCTGTTTCGGTGCTGCTGAACAATGGCCCGAGCCCGAACGGCCTAGTCTTCGATCAGCAGAAGCCCTGGCTTTATGTGGCGATGACACGCGGCAATGCGATCTGGCGCGTGCCGCTGTTTGAGGGCGAACCGGTGAAGGTCGGTATCGCGGTACAGCTTTCCGGCGGCATCGGGCCCGATGGCATCGCCATCGATGCAAAAGGCCGCCTGCTGGTGGCGCATATGCAGATTGGCGTGTGGCATTTCGATGCCCGCAATCGCCCGTTGGCGCTCTATGAGGCGCCGGCCGATAGTTACACGACCAATCTCGCGGTGCGCGACAAACGCATCTATGTCACCGATTCGATTCAGGGCCGTATCCTCACGGCTGCCCTGGTGGATTGAGGGAGTAAATATATCATGCGTGCCTTCCGCTTCGATGCGCCCGAGCTTCCCGCCGATACCACCGCATTGCGCCAGCGGCTGCGCGCCTTTCTGGCCGAGCAGCGTGATGCCGGCTTATACAAGCCGAACCGCAATAGCTGGATCAGCTTCAATGCTGAATTCAGCCGCCGCGCCGGCAAGGCTGGCTTCATCGGCATCACCTGGCCGAAGGAATTCGGCGGCCATGCGCTGTCCAACCTGCACCGCTATGTGGTGACCGAGGAAATGCTGGCCCATGGCGCGCCCTGTGGTGCGCATTGGATCGCCGACCGGCAATCGGGGCCGCAGATACTGCGCCACGGCAGCGACCGAATGAAGCGGCTGCTGCTGCCGGGTATCGCTGCCGGCGAATGTTATTTCGGCATTGGCATGAGCGAGCCCGATACCGGCTCGGACCTGGCCAGTGTGCGCAGCCGCGCCGCCAAGACCGAAGGCGGCTGGCTGATCAACGGCGCCAAGATATGGACCTCGAACGCGCATCACGCGCATTACCTGATCGTGCTGGTGCGCACCGCCCAGGCCGGTGAGAACCGCCATATCGGCCTGACGCAATTCATCGTCGATATGCAGTCGCCGGGTATTACCGTGCGGCCGATCCGCAATCTCGCAGGCGTGCATGAATTCAATGAAGTGGTGTTCCGCGACTGCTTCGTGCCCGATGATGCCATGCTCGGGGCCGAGGGCATGGGCTGGAGCATGGTGACGGCCGAGCTGGCTTTCGAGCGTTCCGGGCCGGATCGTTTCCTCTCCGACTACCGCCTGTTGGCGGAATTGATCAACAAGGTCGGCGCGAGGCCCGACGCGCGGCAATCGGTCGAGGTCGGGCGCCTGATAGCCCATGCCGCTGCACTCCGGCGCATGTCGGTTTCCATCGCCGGCCTGCTGGAGAAAGGCCACAACCCAGCCACCGAGGCTGCCCTGGTGAAGGAAGTTGGCACCAGCTTTGAGCGCGAAATTCCCGAGGTTGCACGCAAGCTGGTGCCGGTGGAGCCAAGCTTCGATGAGCCGGGCGATGATTTCAGTGAAGCCCTCGCCTACGTGCTGCTGAATGCACCTTCTTTCACGCTCCGCGGCGGTACACGCGAGATTCTGCGCGGCATGATCGCGCGCGGCTTAGGTCTGCGGTAAGGGGACGGCGATGAACGAGGCGAACGAACTCTCCGCGATTGTCACCGAGCAGGCCGGCCGGCTGTTGCAGCAGCGTGTTACCAAGGAAGTACTGCTTGCCGCCGATCAAGGCGAATGGCAGGCCGGGCTGTGGCGCGAGGTCGAGAAAGCTGGCTTGCCGCTGGCGCTGCTCAGCGAGGCAGCCGGCGGTGTTGGCCTCGGCGCCGTGGATGCCCTGGGGCTGGTGCGGCAGGCCGGCTATCACGCGCTGCCTTTGCCCCTGCCGGAGCATATGCTGGCAGCGAGGTTGTGGTGCGAGGCTGGCGGCGACTTGCCGGAAGGTGTCATCACCCTGGCGCCGGAAACGCTTGGTCTGACGCAGGGGTGTATCCAGGGCGATGCGAAACGTGTGCCCTGGGGCGCCGTGGCCGATCATGTACTGCTGCTGCTCCGCGATGCTGCCGGTGCGTTGCATCTCGCGCTGCTGCCCAAGGGTGTGGCAAAGGCGCAATCGCGCCGCAACGTCGCCTACGAGCCGCGTGACACGCTGCTTTGCGATGGCCTGGCGGTAAAGACACTGCCAGCACCCGCCGCCATCGGCGCCGATGGCCTGTTGCCGCTGGGTGCGCTGCTACGGGCGCAGCAGATGGTGGGTGCCATGGAGCGCGCCTTGGATCATGGCCTTGATTATGCCAATGAGCGCGTGCAGTTCGGCCGTGCTATTGGCAAGTTTCAGGCGGTGCAGCATATGCTGGCGGTTGCCGCCGGCCATCTTGCTGCGGCCACTGCCGCCGCCGATATGGCGGTTGAAGCCTGGGATAGTGATGGCTTCGGCTTCGCCATTGCTGTCGCCAAGGCGCGGGTCGGCGAGGCGGCGAGCGAGGTGGCGGCAATCAGCCACCAGGTGCATGGCGCCATGGGCTTCACCCAGGAGCATCCGCTGCATTTCGCCACTCGCCGGCTATGGTCCTGGCGCGATGAATTCGGGAACGAAAGCCTGTGGCAGCAGCGCCTCGGCGACCTGGTCTGCGCCCAAGGCGGCGAGAAGCTCTGGTCGCTGTTGACCGCTACTTAAGCTCGGCGCTTTAGCTTCTTCACCTGGGCGTGCCGGAAGCAATCGGTGGTGTGGTCGTTCACCATGCCCACCGCCTGCATGAAGGCATAGACGATGGTGGGGCCGACGAAAGTGAAGCCCTGCTTCTTCAGCGCCTTCGACAGGGCCTGGCTTTCAGGGCTTTCCACCGGCACTTCGCGCAGGTGTGTCCAATTATTCTGCTTCGGCTTGCCGCCGACGAAATCCCATAAATATTCAGAGAAGCTGCCATGCTGCTCCTGGATCGCCAGCCAGCCGCGCGCGTTCAGTACGCTGCCGTCGATCTTGGCGCGGTTGCGCACGATGCCTTCGTCCTGCATCAGGCGGTCGAGCTTGCGGCGGTCATAGCGCGCGATCTTCTCCGGCTCGAAGCCATCGAAGGCGCGGCGGAAATTGTCGCGCTTACGCAAAATGGTGATCCACGACAGGCCGGCCTGGAAGCCATCCAGGATCAGCTTCTCGAACAAAGCCCGGTCATCCCATTCCGGCACGCCCCATTCGGTGTCGTGATACTGTACATAAAGCGGGTCATGGCCGGGCCAGCCGCAGCGGCATTTGCCGTCGTCATGAATCAGGCTGGTGCGTTTGTCTTCTGGTCCGGCCGGCATCTTAGCGCTCCCGCAGGCTTACGATTTTGGCGCGGCATAATCCGGGAGGCGGGCGGTGAGTGCAATGCCTTCGCAGAGCAGTGGCGGGCCGCCTGCCGCTGCCCTCGCCACCGCCTCCAGCCGCAGCAAGGCGAGCCCTTGGGGGCCGAGGCTTGAGCGCAGTTCGCCGGCTTCCTGGCCATCCAGGGTGACGATACTGCCGCGTGCCGGTAGCGGCGCTTCGGCATGCACCAGGAAAAGCTGTTTCTTCACCAGGCCGCGATACTTGGTCCGCGCCGTGAGTTCCTGGCCGACATAGCAGCCCTTGTTGAAATCGACGCCGTTCAGCGCCTCGAAATGGTTCTCCAGCAACAGGCCCTTGTCGCGCTCGATGTCGCGGCTGCCGTCAGGCACGCCCAGCAGCAGGCGCAGGGCTTCGTATTCGGCAAGGTCACCCGCCGCCCCGGGCGGCGCAACGCCGTCGGGTAGCCACAGGCGCTGGCCCAGTGCCGGCAGCCGGGGATCGGTGAAGGCAAAGCCCTCTGCCGGGATCACTGTCTCCGGCCCGGCGTTCAGCAAGGCATAGACCTGCCAGCCAGTTTGCATGGCGATCTCCACCTTGGCGCGCAGGCGGTACATTTTTAGCTTTTTTTCCAGTTCTGGCGCGGTGTCGGTCTCGGTATCCAGCCACACCGCCCCCTGCCAGTCGGCCAGCAGCAGCTCGTAGAGGAACTTGCCCTGTGGCGAGAGCAGGGCGGCGAAAAGTGGCTGGCCCGGTGCCAGCCGGCGGGCATCATTGGAAATCAGCCCGTTAAGGAATTCCTTGCTCTCCGGGCCTTCCAGCCGAAGCAGCGTGCGCCCCGGCAGGGCGATGTGGGTCAACAGGCTCATGGCCTTAACAGGTATGGGACTGGCCCCGGCTTGGCAAGCCGGGGCTGGACTTCTATAACCGCCCGGCCATGCGCATTCTGTTCATAACCTCGAACCGCCTGGGCGACGCCATCCTTTCCACCGGCCTGCTCGCAGGCATCGTGGAGCGCGATCCCCTGGCCAAGATCACCGTCGCCTGTGGCCCCGCCGCCGCCGGCCTGTTCCAGACCTCGGCAATGCCGAATCTGGAGCGCCTGATCGTGGTGGAAAAGAAGCCCTGGGCGCGGCATTGGTGGGAATTGTGGAAGCAGGTCGCGACCACCCGCTGGAGCATGGTGGTTGACCTGCGCGGCTCCGGCCTGTCGCAATTCCTGATGGCGTATCGCCGTCGCGTGTTCCATGGCTCAGGTTCCAGCGTGCATCGGGTGATCGTGCTCTCCCAGCTGCTGCGCCTGCCGCCCACCGCGCCGCGCATCTGGATCGGCGAAGCCAACGAAAAGCGCGCCCGCCGGCTGTGGGATGGCAAGCAGCCGGTGCTGGCCATCGGCCCTACCGCCAATTGGGGCGGCAAGATCTGGCCAGCCGACCGTTTCGCCGAACTGGCGCAGCGCCTCACCGCGCCCGATGGCATCCTGCCCGGTGCCCGCATCGCGGTGTTCGGCGGCCCCGGCGAGGAAGCCCTGGCGCAACCGGTGCTGGACCTCCTGCCGCCCGACCGTGCCATGAACTTCGTCGGCAAGCTGGACCTGCTCGATCTCGGTGCCGCCTTGCAGCGCTGCGCGCTCTATATCGGCAACGACAGCGGCCTGATGCATCTCGCCGCCGCCGTTGGCACGCCCACGGTCGGCCTGTTCGGCCCGAGCAAGGAATCGGTCTATGGCCCCTGGGGCCAGAAGACGGCAGCGGTGCGCACCGATCTCAGCTATGATGAGATCGTGACCAGCCCCGGCTATGATTACCGCAAGCAGGACAGCCATATGCTGACCTTGAGTGTCGACAAGGCGCAGCGCGCCGCCGAGACTTTGTGGCGCTATTGCCAGGATGACGACGATTGAGCATGAAACTCTCCGCCCTCGTCGTTGCCCATAACGAGGAAGCCCAGCTCGGCGAATGCCTTGCCCGGCTCAGCTTCGCCGACGAGATCGTGGTGGTGCTGGACCGCTGCACCGACCGCTCGAAGGAGATCGCGCTGGCCGCCGGCGCGCGCATCCTGGAAGGCGCCTGGCCATTGGAAGGCCCGCGCCGCAATGCCGGCATCGCCGCCTGCACAGGTGACTGGACTGTGGAAGTGGATGCCGATGAGCGGGTTTCACCGGCTTTGGCCGAGGAGATCCGCAGCACGATTGCCACTGCTGCACCCGGTTATTTCCTGATTCCGTTCGACAATTACATCGGCGGCCGCCTGGTGCGCTATGGCTGGGGTGCCGCCTGGGGTGTTTCCGCCGCACCGCGCCTGTTCTCGCGTGGCGCAAAGAGCTGGGGCAGCCAGCGGGTGCATCCCGCCCTCGATCTCAAAGGCGAGAAGCGCAGTCTGCGCAATCCGATGGAGCATTACGTCGATACCGATATTTCCGACATGCTGCGTCGGCTCGACCGTTATACCTCGGCGCGCGCTGCCGATCTGCGTGACAGCGGTAATATCGGTGAATTCTGGCCCAATGTGCGGCGCATCTTCTCGCGCTTCTGGAAATGCTATGTCGCGCGCAAGGGTTATCGCGAAGGGCAATACGGTTTCCTGATCGCGCTGATGGCCGGGCTCTATCCGATCCTCAGCTATCTCAAGGCCAGCCTGGAGAAGCCGGAATAATGCGCCTGCTGCAGGTCATGGCGGGAGCGAGACAGGGCGGCGCCGAGACCTATTTCGTCAACCTGGCGATTGCCTTTCAGGCAGCGGGTATCGAACAGCAGGTTGTGATCCGCCGCCATGCCGAACGCGCAGCCATGCTGCGCCAGGGCGGCGTCGAGCCAGTGGAGCTGAAATTCGGCGGCGCGCTGGACATCATCACGCCCTGGCAGTTGCGTGGGCTGGCCAAACGGCAGCGGCCGGATATCGTAATGACCTGGATGAGCCGGGCTTCCGAGAAGATGCCGCGCGGGCCTTATCCGATCGTCGCCCGCCTCGGCGGCTATTATGACCTGAAGCATTACCGCAAAGCCGACTGGCTGGTGGCCAACACGCCGGATATCGCGCGCCACTGTGTCGAGGCCGGTTTCCGCGCTGACCGGGTGCGCTCGATTGCCAATTATGGCCGCTTCGAGGTGGCGTCACCGCAGCCGCGTGCCGAACTCGACACGCCGGCTACTGCGCCTTTGCTGCTGGCCATGGGTCGGTTGCACAAGAACAAGGCGTTCGACGTGCTGCTACGCGCGCTCGCCGAGTTGCCGGAGGCCTATCTGTGGCTGGCCGGCGAGGGTGACGAACGTGCCGCCCTGCAGGCTTTGGCCGAGAGTCTCGGCGTCGCGCGCCGGGTACGCTTCCTCGGCTGGCGCAACGACCGCGAGGCGCTGGCGGCGGCCTGCGATGTCTATGTCGTGCCGTCGCGCCATGAGCCGTTCGGCAATGTCATCCTGGATGCCTGGGGTGCGGGTAAGCCGCTGGTCGCCTCCGCTTCGCAAGGGCCGAAGCAGTATGTGGTGGAAGGCGAAAGCGGCATCCTGGTGCCGGTGGAGGATCACCGCGCGCTCGCCGCCGCGATCCGCGAAGTGCTGACCTTGCCAGAACTGGCGCAAAAGCTCGGCGCGGCCGGCAAGGCGCAATTCGCGCGCGACCATAGCGAGGCGGCAGTGGTCGCCACCTGGCGGCGTTTCTTCGAGGAAGTGCAGGCATGTGCGGCATCGCCGGGCTGATGCGCGCCGATGGTGCGGCGCCGGATGCGGCCCTGCTGGCCCGCATGCTGCGCGCCGTCGGCCATCGCGGTCCTGATGGCGAGGGCAGCCATACCAGCGGCTCGGTGGCTTTGGGCCAGGCGCGGCTGGCGATCATCGATCTTGAAGGTGGCAAGCAGCCGCTGTTCGGTGCCGATGGCCTGGCGCTGGTCGCCAATGGCGAAATCTACAATTACCGTGAGCTCTACAGCCTGCTGCCGGGTGTGAATTTCGCCACAGGGTCCGATTGCGAGCCGCCGCTGCATCTCTATCACCGCGACGGCAAGAGCTTCCTCAACTATCTGCGCGGCATGTATGCCATCGCATTGCATGATCCGCGTGATGATTCACTGCTGCTGGCGCGTGATCCCTTTGGCATCAAGCCGCTCTATTACGCCGAAGCCGGCGGCCACCTGCTGTTTGCTTCCGAGCCGCAGGCGATCATCGCCTCGGGTCTGATCGAGCCGCGTCTGGTGGCGGCGAAGCGAGACGAATTGTTGCAATTGCAGTTCACCACGGGTGCTGACACCATCTTCCAGGGCATTCAGCGTTTGTTGCCCGGCGAAATGCTGATCTGCCGCAAGGGCCGCATCATTGAGCGCGAGCGTCGCGCGGCGCCGATGGCTGCCGTCACGCCACGCAGCGAGACAGAAGCCCTGGCTGAACTCGACCGCCTGCTGCAGGAGAGCGTCGATCTGCACCAGCGCGCCGATGTGCCCTATGGGCTGTTCCTCTCCGGTGGCATCGATTCTTCTGCCTTGCTGGCGATGATGGCGCGGCTCAACCCGCGCCCGGTGCTGGCCTATTCGCTAGGTTTCCCCGATAGCGGCCTGCACGATGAGCGCAATCTTGCCGCCGCTTTGGCACGCAAGGTGGGAGCCGAGCATCGCAGCGTCGATTTCACGGCAGCGGACTTCTGGTCGCTGCTGCCGCGTGTCGCTGAGGCGATGGATGATCCGGCCGCCGATTACGCCTGCCTGCCGACCTTCAAGCTGGCGCAATTTGCCGCCCGCGAGGTGAAGGTGGTGCTTTCGGGCGAGGGCGGCGACGAGATTTTCGGCGGCTATGGCCGCTACCGTTCGGCGATGCGACTGCTGTTCGCCAAACCGCTGCGGCGCAAGGGGGCGCTGGATGGCCTCGGTCTCTTCCGCGAGGAGCCGGCGAAATGGCGCAGCGGCTTTGCCGGCGCGGAGCGGGCCACCCGGTTCGCCGAGGAAAGCAAGCTGCAGGCGGCGCAGCGCCTGGATATCGCCGACTGGCTGCCGAATGACCTGCTGACCAAGCTGGACCGCTGCCTGATGCGCAATGCGCTGGAGGGGCGCACACCGTTCCTCGATTGCGGCGCCGTGGATGCGGTGGGCCTCAGCGCCTTCGGCTTCGGCCTAAATGATGGCTTCAAAATCCGCGATGGCCTGGGCAAGCATCTGCTGCGCCGCTGGCTCAAGGAACATCTGCCTGAGGCTGAGCCATTCTCGCGCAAGCGTGGCTTCACCGTACCTGTCGGGCAGTGGATTGCGGCGCAAGGCAAGCGGCTGGCGCCGCTGATGGTGCAGCAGCCCGGCATTGCCGAGACATTCAAGCCCGAAGCCGTGACGCAGCTTTTTGCGGGCGGCGCCGAGCGCAACGGCTTCGCCGCCTGGGCGCTGCTGTTCTATGCGCTGTGGCACCAGCATCACATGCTGGGCCACAGCGCCGAAGGCGATGCCTTCGATTTACTTAGTGCAAGCTGAACGACTCGCTCGCCGCTCGAATTTCCGCCGGCTTGACCAGTTGGGAAGACACCACCCGCACCGAGTAGAGCTTGCCGTCCAGCTTAGCTTCCCAGAAATCGAGGAATTTGCGCAAGCCCGGAAATTTCGGGGCCAGATCGTATTCCTGCCACACATAGCTTTGCAGCAGGTTGGGATGATCAGGCATGCGGTAAAGGATTTCAGCCGTGGTCAGCCGGTAATGCAGCAGGCGTTCCAGGCGTTCGGCACCAGACAAAACGGTCATTCTGCCTCCTTGCTTGGTTAAGCTGAGGCCGAAATCCAATCGCCGGCTTCGAGGCAACCGGATCGCGGCACCCACGCATTAAGCCTGCAAGACAGTCTGGTTGCAGTGCAATAAAAATGTCTTAAGACACTGAAGAATGGCACTCGGGAATGATGGCTGCTAACAGCCAGACCAAAGGTGTCATCCCTGCTTTCGCGGGGATGACACCTTTATTGGAAGTCTAGCCCCGGCCGACGAACGGCATCTTGGTCGCCATCACGGTCATGAACTGCACATTGGCATCCAGCGGCATGTTGGCGATATGCACGATGGATTCGGCGACATGGCGCACATCCATGCGTGGCTCCACCATCATGGTGCCGTTGGGTTGCGGCACGCCCTTGGTCATGCGCTCGGTCATCTCGGTGGCGGCGTTGCCGATATCGATCTGGCTGCAGGCGATGTTATGGGCGCGGCCATCCAGCGAGGTGGACTTGGTGAGGCCGCTGATGGCGTGCTTGGTGGCCGTGTAAGGCGCCGAGAACGGGCGCGGCGCATAGGCCGAGATCGAACCATTGTTGATGATACGGCCGCCCTGCGGCGTCTGCGCCTTCATGATGCGCATGGCTTCCTGGGTGCAGAGGAAGGGGCCGGTGAGGTTGGTATCCACCACAGCCTTCCATTGCTCGAAGCTCAACTCGTCCATTGGCACGGCAGGGGCGCCGATGCCGGCATTGTTGAACAGCACGTCCAGTCGGCCGAAGGTGGCCTTCAGCTTGGCGAACAGGCCCTTCACCGAATCCGGGTTCCCGACATCGGTGACGACGCCGATCGCCTTGACGCCGAATGCCTCGCATTCCTTGGCTGCCGCATCCAGCAGTTCCAGCCGGCGCCCGGCCAGCACGATATCGTAGCCGGCCTTGGCCAAAGCCAGGGCCGAGGCCTTGCCGATGCCGGCGGTGGCGCCGGTGACGAGTGCGACTTTGCGCGGGGCGGACATGGGTTTCCTCCAGATATGTTTGTATCCCGTTGGTTACTTTGGCGCCGGGGCATGCCCGAGGCAAGAGCTAGCCGGATTTAGCCCGGCCGCTTGGACACAAGCTGATTGCCGTAGAAGCTCATCACCATTTCGCCGCGCTGGTTTTCCACCCAGTATTTCAGCTTGACGATGCCGCGATCCGGCTTCGAGGCGGACTCGCGCTTCTCCTCCACACTGGCCTTGCCATAGAGCGTGTCGCCCGGCCGCACCGGCTTGTACCAGCGCAGTTCATCCAGGCCCGGCGAACCCATGCTGCCTTTGCCGAGCAGGCCGGCCTGCATCAGCATGCGGAAGCCCAGAGCGCCGGTCTGCCAGCCCGACGCGATAAGGCCGCCATAGATCGATTTGGCCGCGACTTCCTTGTCGAGATGGAAGGGCTGCGGATCGTAGCGATAGGCGAAATCGAGGATGTCGGCTTCCGAGACGGTGACGCCATTGGCATGGATCACCTCGCCCTGATCATAGTCTTCGTAATAGCGGTCACTGCGGCTCATAAAGTCTGGCTCCTGAAAAACGCCTGTACATCCTCGACGAAAATATCCGGCTGCTCCATGGCAACGAAATGCCCGCCACACGGCATCACACGATGCTGCACCACATTGTAGCCGCGCTCCAGCCAGCCAGGCGGCGAGGGTGGAACCAGATCCCAGGGCGGCAACAGAAACGCAGTTGGCGGGGCAATGTATTGGCCGGGCTTGAGCGACAGATCGCCGCGCTGCACCGCTGCCCAGTAAAGCCAGGTGGCGGTGGCCGCCGTGTCGGTCAGCCAGTAGAGCGCGATGGTCGCCAGCATGTCGTCCATGGTGAAAGGCGGCTCGCTGTTGGCTGCGCCACGCGGATGGCCGTGGAATTTTTCCACGATCCAGGCGGCAAGCCCGGCCGGGCTGTCGGTGAGGCCGAAACCCAGCGTGTTCGGCTTGGTGCTCTGGATGGCGAAATAGCCGCTCTCGGTGCTCTGGCGCTTTTTCACCTCAGCCGCCCAGGCTTTCTCGGTGTCGTTCAATGGCGTGGTGAGCGGCGGGCGCAGCGGCACCATGTTCAAATGCATCGCCGCCACGGCTGCAGGGAAATCGGCGCCGAGCCAGGAAGAAACAATCGAGCCCCAGTCGCCGGCCTGCACGAAGAAGCGCGGGATGCCCAGCGCCTTGGTTATCAGGTCATGCCACAGCGCGGCTACCTGGCGCGGGCTGATCGGCTGCTTAAGTGGGATCGAGAAACCATAGCCCGGCAAGCTCGGGCAGATCACGGTGAAGGCATCTTCCGCGCGACCGCCGAAGCGTTCCGGCTGTGTCAGGCGGTCGAGGATATGTATGAACTCGAACACCGAACCCGGCCAGCCATGGGTGAGCAGCAAGGGCCGCGCCGCCGGGTTGCTGCTGCGCGCGACGAGGTAATGCACGGTTTGCGGCGTGCCGTCATCGGGGCGGGGCAGGCTGACGCGGTAATTCTCGTAATCATTCAGCCGGGCTTCCCACTGGCGCCAGTCGAAGCCATCGCGCCAATATTCCAGGAAGCGCGCAAGGTAGGCGCCGTTGGCGCCATACTGCCAGGCCGTATCGGCTGGCTGCAGCGGCAGGCGGGTGCGGCCGAGGCGCTGGCGCAGATCATCGAGATCCGCTTGCGGCACGGCGATGGTGAAGGGTTGCGGTTTATAGGTTTCGAGCGTTTCCATAGCCTGAGCAAGCCATAGAACGGCTTGCCTGTCACGCCCCGGAATATTATGGGCAGATGTTGCCGCCGCGCGCGTAGCAATCCAGCTGGCTCTCGGCGCGGTCGCGCTCGCGGCGGCCCCGGTCGGCCTCGTCGTTGAGGCAATCGATATAACGGTCCATGCGCCGGCGGTAATCGTTCACCTCGGCGCGGCAATAGGCCACCGCCTGGTTGTCCGCCGTGCTGCCCAGGCGCTCCAGGCAGCCGGGCGGGCGCGGCGGCGTCGAACAACGCGAGGGCTGCGCCAGGGCAGGGGAGGCGATCAGCAGCAGGGCGAAAAAAGCGGCACGCAGGCTCAATCTTCCAGCCCCTCAATGGCAAGCGCGGCGAAAGTCGCCAGCCAATGCTCGCCGCCATACTCGCCGCTCTCGAGAAACGGCAGGCTGGCCGCTTCGTGGCTATCGGCCACGCTCATCAGCACGCCATGGGAGGAATGGCCGGCTGAAAGCGTGGCGGCGATACCACGCAGGCACCAGGCACGCGAGAGGTTCAGGCCATCGAGATGCACACCCTTGGCGTCGTTGCGGTCGGCAACGATGGCAGGCTGAAACGGCCCGGCGCCACCATTGTGGTAACCAGGCAGATAGTGGCCGAACCAGGCAGCGAATTCCGGGGGTTGCATCAGGCGGCTCATCAGCAGCGCGGCAACCAGGCCGCCGGAGAGGAAGTCATCGCCATTCGGCTCGTAATGACCGGGGTAGTCCACATCCTGGCCAAAATAGCGCCGTGCCGTCTGTTCGATCAGCGCCACCATGGGCAGCCTGTCGATCACGCGGGCATAATGCAGCGCCAGCAGCAGGCCGAAGGCGGTGTTGAAATGGGTGCCGACGCGGATCGGATAGGTCAGCTTCGCCAGATAGGACGGGAGTTCCTGCAGGATGACGCTTTCCAGCGGCTTCAGCGCCTCGCGCCAGCCCGCGGCCTGCGGGTCGTCCCATTGCGCCAGTTCGGCGGAGAGAGCCAGTAGCCAGCCCCAGCCATAGGGACGCTGCCAAGTAGTCCTGCCCGGTGAGCTGAAATACTCCGCCTCACCGACGCCGGCAGCCGACGTGAAGCGGGTGGTGAAGATGGCGCGGGAGACTTCGGCATGGGCCAAGCCAGGATGGCGGCGCAGGCAGCGTGCCAGCAGCCAGAAGCCATGCACGCAAGAATGCCAATCGTAGCTGCCCCAGAAGATCGGATGCAGTTCACGTGGCGGCCGCATGTCGGCATCGCTATGGGCGAAATGCGCCAGGCTGTTTGGGTATTCGCGCTCGAGGTTGCGCAAGGGCAGCGCGGCGAAACGCAGCGCCTGGGATTCGGATAATCCGCCCGGGCGCTGCGCCATGCTCATTTGCCGTGGCAGTATTTGTATTTCTTGCCCGAGCCGCAGGGGCAGAGCGAATTGCGCGGCGTCGCCCGCCAGGTATTCGGATCGTTGGGATCGACCTGGGCGGAGGCCTGCACCGGACGCGCCGCCAGGGTCGGCTGCGCCTCGCCGCCTTCCAGGGCCTCGCCACGGCTTTCCTGCATAGGTTGGGTGGGGCGCGCGAACAGGTCAGCGGGCGGCTCCTCGGCACGCACTTCCACCCGCGCCAGCACGGCGGTGAGATTCTCGCGCACGCGCAGCAGCATCTGCTGGAACAGCGCGAAAGCCTCGCGTTTGTATTCGTTCAGCGGGTCCTTCTGCGCATAGGCGCGCAGGCCGATGGCCTGGCGCAGGTAATCCAGGTGATGCAGATGTTCCTTCCAGGCCTGATCCAGCACCTGCAGCAGCAGGCTGCGCTCGATCATGCGCATCAGGTCGGGGCCGATATTCGCGGCCTTCTCGGCCATCTTGCGGTCGGCGGCATCCTGCAGGCGCTCATGGATCTCGGTATCGGCGATACCTTCCTCCTTGGCCCATTCCTGGATCGGCAGGTCGAGGCCGAACACGCGGCGCACTTCCTCTTCCAGGCCGGCGGCATCCCACTGCTCGGCATAGGCCTTCTCGGGGATGTGGCGCGTCACCAGGGTTTCAACGATCTCGCGCCGCATGTCGGCCACGGTATCGGCGACATTGTCGGTGCTCATCAGTTCGATACGCTGTTCGTAGACCACCTTACGCTGGTCGTTCATCACGTCGTCGAACTTCAGCAGGTTTTTACGGATTTCGTAGTTCCGCGCTTCGACCTTCTGCTGCGCCTTTTCCAGCGCCTTGTTGATCCAGGGATGGGTGATCGCCTCGCCATCCTTCAGGCCCAGCTTCTGCAGCATGCCGTCCATGCGCTCGGAGCCAAAGATGCGCAGCAGGTCGTCTTCCAGGCTGAGGAAGAAGCGCGAGGCACCGGGATCGCCCTGGCGGCCGGAGCGGCCACGCAGCTGGTTGTCGATGCGGCGGCTTTCATGGCGCTCGGTGCCGACAACGCAGAGGCCGCCTGCCGCCAGTACCTTTTCCTTCTCGGCGGCTACTTCGGCGCGGATCGCCGCAACCTTGGCTTCAAGGGCTGCGCCTTCCAGGCCTTCGGTCTCGGCTCGGATGCGCATTTCGGCATTGCCGCCAAGCTGGATGTCGGTGCCGCGGCCGGCCATGTTGGTGGCGATGGTGACGGCACCCAAGCGGCCGGCCTGGGCGACGATGCCGGCTTCCTGTTCGTGGAAGCGGGCATTCAGCACCGCATGCTGCACGCCCTTCTGCTTCAGCAGATCGGAAAGATGCTCCGACTTCTCGATCGATACCGTGCCGACCAGCACCGGCTGGCCCTTGGCGCGGCATTCGGCGATCAGCGTGGCGATGGCTTCATACTTCTCGCGCGCGGTGCGGTAGACCTCGTCGTCGTTGTCGAGGCGCTTTACCGGCACGTTGGTGGGAATTTCCACCACTTCGAGATTATAGATATCGGTGAATTCCGCCGCCTCGGTCGCTGCCGTGCCGGTCATGCCGGCCAGCTTCGGATACATACGGAAATAATTCTGGAAAGTGATCGAGGCCAGTGTCTGGTTCTCGGTCTGAACTTCAACGCCTTCTTTGGCTTCCAGTGCCTGGTGCAGGCCATCTGAATAGCGGCGGCCTTCCATCATGCGGCCGGTGAATTCGTCGATGATCACCACCTTGCCGTTCTTCACGATGTAATCGACATCGCGGGTGAACAGTTTGTGGGCGCGCAAAGCCTGGTTGGCGTGATGCACCACAGCGATGTTGTCGATATCGTAGAGATCGGTATCGGGCTTGATCAGTCCGGCACCGCGCAGCAACTGCTCGATATGCTCGGTGCCAGCTTCGGTGAAATTCACCGTGCGCTGCTTCTCGTCCTTCTCGAAATCCTCCGGCACCAAGTCAGGCACCAGCACATTGACCTTCACATAGAGGTCGGTGGTGTCTTCTGATGGGCCGGAAATGATCAGCGGCGTGCGGGCTTCATCCACCAGGATGCTGTCCACTTCGTCGACGATGGCGAAGCTGAACGGCCGCTGCACCATGGCCTCGCGCTGGAACTTCATATTATCGCGCAGGTAGTCGAAACCGTATTCGTTGTTGGTGCCGTAGGTCACGTCGCAGGCATAGGCGGCGCGGCGTTCCTCGTCATCCAGGCCATGCACGATGATGCCTGTGGTGAGGCCGAGGAAGCCGTAGACGCGGCCCATCCATTCGGCGTCGCGCCGCGCGAGATAGTCGTTCACGGTAACGACATGCACGCCCTTGCCCGGCAGGGCATTGAGGTAGACGGCCAGCGTAGCGACCAGGGTCTTGCCTTCGCCGGTCTTCATCTCGGCGATCTTGCCGGAATGCAGCACCATGCCGCCGATCAGCTGCACATCGTAATGGCGCTGGCCGAGCACGCGCTTGGCCGCCTCGCGCACCACCGCGAAGGCTTCCACCAGGATGTCGTCGAGGTCGCTGCCCTGTTCCAGGCGGCTGCGGAATTCAGTGGTCTTGGCCTTAAGTTGATCGTCCGACAGGGCGACCATCTGCGGTTCCAGCGCGTTGATCGCTTGTACCTTCTTGGCGAAGCCGCGCACCGCGCGATCGTTGGCCGAACCGAACAATTTCTTGGCGAGCGCGCCGAACATGCCGTACCTCTGATTGTCGGCTGGGGTGTGGGTACCGCTACCGGCGCCCGGGGCCGAAAAACGGCCCGGGTGAGAGATAAGGGGCGGGGGACGCTCTGTCAACGCAAGCGGGCACAACGGCTGGACTTTCAGGGCTTTGGCAGCCTTGTGAACCTGCGAAATACAAAGTGGCCAGTACAAATTTCTTGAAAACTACCCAAAACTATTCTAATCTCTACAATATGAAGAGATTGGTAGGTGTAGGTGAAGCAGCAGAGGCGCTTGGCGTGTCGATTACGACGCTGCGCCGTTGGGAGGCTTCGGGCAGGCTGGCTGCCGAGCACACGGCCGGCGGTCATCGTCGCTATGACCTTGCCAAGCTCAAACCGGAACTCTTTCGCGTACAAGATGATGCCCGGCGGCGTACCGTTGCGTATGCCCGCGTCTCAAGCCACGACCAGAAGGATGATCTGGAGCGACAAAAGCAGGTGTTGGGGCATTATTGCGAGCGGCAAGGTTGGACGTTCGAGGTCATTGCCGATCTTGGTTCGGGCGTGAACTACCACAAGAAGGGCTTGAAGAAGCTACTCGTTGCCGTCATCGACGGCCAGATCGGGCGACTGGTCATCACCCACAAAGACCGGTTGCTCCGCTTTGGCGCAGAACTGGTCTTTGCAATCTGTGAAGCAAAGTCCGTCGAGGTGGTGATTCTGAATCAGGGTGAGGATGCGACATTCGAGGAAGATTTGGCCAAGGATGTGTTGGAAATCATTACGGTATTTTCTGCCCGTCTGTACGGGTCGCGTAGCCGGGCGAACCAGAAACTGCTTGATGGCGTGCGCCAAGCGGTAGAGGCATCGCAATGCTGATCGCCCATCGCATCGCGCTCGATCCGAACGACATGCAGGCCGCATATCTGGCCCGTGCGGCGGGGGCGGCGCGTTTTGCCTACAACTGGGCGTTGGCCGAATGGAAGCGCCAATACGAGGCTTGGAAGGTCGACAACTCCCTGCCCAAGCCTTCGCAAGTGGCGCTGAGGCGCCAGCTGAACGTCATCAAGCGCCACCAGTTCCCTTGGATGCTGGAAGTCACGAAGAACGCGCCGCAGATGGCGATTATTCAGTTGGGGCAGGCATTCCAGAACTTCTTCGCTGGTCGTGCAAAGTACCCGCAGTTCCGCAAGAAGGGCGCGCATGATCGCTTTACGCTCACTAATGATCAGTTTTGCATCGACGCTTCACGTATTCGCATCCCAAATCTTGGCTGGGTGCGCATGCGCGAGACGTTGCGCTTTACAGGCAAGATCATGTCGGCCACGGTGTCTCGTGTGGCTGACCGCTGGTTTGTCAGCATCGTCTTGGACACCGCAAACAGATCACACTTTTCCACAGCCGAAAACCAAGGCGCGGCAGGTGTAGATCTGGGTGTCTCGGTGCTTGCAACACTCTCGACCGGCGAAACGATCCCTGGCCCCAAGCCACACAAGGCTCTGCTTGCCCGGCTACAACGACTCTCGCGCAGCTTGAGCCGAAAGGTCAAAGGATCGGCGAATGGGAAAAAGGCCAAAGCCAAGCTGGCGAGGCTACATGCCCGGATTGCCGACATTCGCAGCGATGCTCTGCACAAGCTCACCACAGATCTCGCTCGCCGATTTCACACCATTGGCATCGAGAACTTGAATGTGCGTGGGATGATGAAGAGCCGCCATCTGGCGCGTTCCATCGCTGACATGGGTTTTTACGAGTTCCGTCGGCAACTGTACTACAAAACGGCAGTGCGTGGCGGTCAGTTGGTGGTGGCTGACCGTTTCTACGCCAGCAGCAAGTCCTGCTCGACTTGTGGTCACAAGCTCGAAGCACTGGCATTGTCGGTGAGAAACTGGACATGCCCGGCTTGCGGTGCACAACATGATCGCGATTTGAATGCGGCGATCAATCTGAAGAACTTGGCGGTGAGTTCCACCGTGTCAGCCTGTGGAGAGGAAGGCGCTGGCTCAGGTCGCAAGACCTTGAGTGAAACCGGCCTCAGTGAAGCAGGAAGCAATCCGCAGATCAGATCAGTTATGATTAGATTTGTATAAGTATTGCGGAACGGTTACATCGCAACCCCGGCAAGGAGTAAACCCGTGATCGATCCCGTTGCGCTCGCCCAAGACCTGATCCGCTGCCCCAGCGTCACCCCCGCCGACCTGGGCGCGCTGGGCGTGCTGGAAGCCACCCTGACCCCCTTGGGCTTCGCCTGCCACCGGCTGAAATTCACCCATCCCGGCACGCCGGATGTGGAAAACCTCTATGCCCGCCATGGTAAGGGGGGGCGCAATTTCTGTTTCGCCGGCCATACCGACGTGGTGCCGGTGGGCGACCGCCAAGGCTGGACCGTCGACCCCTTCGGCGCCGAGATCATTGATGGCCAGCTCTATGGCCGTGGCGCCACCGACATGAAAAGCGCGATTGCCGCCTTTGCTGCCGCTGCTGAACGCTTCCTGGCCGAGCGTGGCGCCGGCTTCGATGGCTCGATCAGCTTCCTGATCACCGGCGATGAGGAAGGCCCGGCCATCAACGGCACCGATAAGGTGCTGAAATGGTTAAAGGATCGCGGTGAAGAGCTGTCCGCCTGCGTGGTTGGCGAGCCGACCAACCCGTTGCGCCTCGGTGAAATGATGAAAATCGGCCGGCGTGGCTCGCTCACTGCCCGCATCGCCGTAAACGGCATCCAGGGCCATGTCGGCTACCCCCATCTGGCCGATAACCCAGTGCCGCGCCTGCTGGATATCCTGCAGGCCCTCAAGACCCGCCGGCTCGATACCGGCAACGCGCATTTCGAGCCGAGCAACCTGGAAATCGTCACCGTTGATGTCGGCAATGCCGCCACCAACGTGATCCCGGCCCAGGCCCGCGCCGTGCTGAATATCCGCTACAACACCGAGCAGACCTCGGCCGGCCTCAAGACCTGGATCGAGACCTGCTGCGGCTTGGGTGGCGAAGGCAGGGTCGAGGTGGCTTTTGAAGACGGCGCGCGGCCCTTCCTCACCCAGCCCGGCCCCTTCGTGCAGGCAATGGCGGAAGCGGTCGCGGAAGGTACCGGCCGGCAGCCGGAACTCAGCACCACTGGCGGCACCTCTGATGCGCGGTTTATTCAAGCCTACTGCCCGGTGGTTGAATTCGGCCTGGTCGGCCAGACCATGCACAAGGTGGATGAGCGCGCCGGGGTGGCCGACATCCGTGCGCTGACGGATGTCTATCTCGGCATGCTGCGGCGCTACTTCGCTTGAAAGATCAATCTGCCTAAATGTGACGGTTGCACAAACCGGTCGCTGCTGCCCGTATCGGCATGCTTGCGGTTGGCGCGTTGCCGGGGCAGGGTTAAGGCGTGGCGAATCGCCCGCTGAATCGGTGCGCCGGTGTCTGGCAGTAAGCCTTTCCGGCCATTATCAAGCCAAGTGGACCTGTCATGGACGATCAACTTCGCCGCCGCCTGTTCGAGATGCTCGAACGCGATACCAAGGCGCGCCAACTCGCCGCCATCGGAGGCGGGCTGTTCGAGGGCTATAACGAAAAGCTGCGCGATGTCTACAACGCAAATGCGCGCGAACTGGCCGAGATCGTCGACCAGGGTGGCTGGCCCGACAAGTACCGGGTTGGCGAGGATGGCGCCACGGTGGCATTCCTGGTGGTGCAGCATGCCATCGGCCTGCCGAATTTCATGCGTGCCTGCCTCGAACTGATCGAGGAAGCCGCCGCCCGTGGCGCCGTGCCGCGCTGGCATGTCGCCTTCCTCACCGACCGCATCCGCGTCATGGAAGGCAAGCCGCAACTTTACGGCACGCAATTCGACTGGGATGAAGCCGGCCAGATCAACCCGCTGCCGATTGAAAGCCCGGAGACGGTGGATGAGCGGCGCAAGGCAATCGACTTGGTGTCGCTGGCCGATGCCATCGTGATCGAGCGCAAGGAACGCGCGGATCGCGGCGAATTGTCGCCCGGCAACTGGGCCCGGCGGCAGGCCGATTTCGTATTCTGGGCAGAAGCGGTTGGCTGGCGCAGCTAGGCTGCGCGCAAGCGAATGGCGGCTGGCGCTAAGCCCTAATACTCCACAGCCATGAAGTAGAGGCCATCGGGCGGCGCGGTCGGCCCGGCGGCGCGGCGGTCGCGTGCAGCCAAAGCCGCGCTCACGTCATCGGCATTCCACTTGCCTTCGCCGACCAGTTTCAGCGTGCCGGCCATGTTGCGCATCTGGTGATGCAGGAAGCTGCGGGCGCGGCCATGGATATGGATTTCTGCACCGGAGCGTTCGACGCGCAGTTCTTCCAGGGTCTTTACCGGCGATTTAGCCTGGCATTCACTGGCACGGAAGCTGGTGAAATCGTGATGGCCGATCAGGCGCTGCGCTGCCTGGTGCATCGCCTCGGCATCAAGCTGCACCGGCACATGCCAAACCAGCCCGGCCTCGATGGTCGGCGGCGGATGCCGCGTCAGGATGCGGTAGAGGTAATGCCGCTGCTTTGCATCCAGGCGAGCATTGAAGTCAGGCGCGGCATAATCGATGCGCAGCACACTCACCGGCTCCAGCCGCAGATGGAAATTCATCCCCGTCAGCAGCCGTTCAGGTGCAAAATCCTTCGGCAGGTCGACATGCGCCACCTGGCCGCGCGCATGCACCCCGGCATCGGTGCGGCCGGCGGCGAAAACCTGCGGCATTTCGCTGTTGCCCAGCATCGCGGCGAAGGCTTCTTCCACCGCCTGCTGCACCGAGCGGCCCGATTCCTGGCGTTGCCAGCCGACATAGGGCCCGCCCTGGTATTCCAGCGTGAGCTTGTAGCGCGGCATCAGCCGAGCCGGGTGCCGGCGGGCAGCGGGCGGCCATTCAGGAAAGCCGCGAGATCCATTGCCGGCTTGCCTGGGCGCTGCAGCCGCAGCAGGCGCAGCGCACCGTCTGCGCAGGCGACAAGGCCCTTGTCATCCAGCATGGTGCCCGGCAATCCCCTGGCCGCCACCGGCTCGGCGGCCAGCACCTTCAGCCGTTCGCCTTCCAGCTCGGTAAAAGTACCAGGCCCTGGATTGAGGGCCCGGATCATGCGGTCGAGTTCGGCGGCGCTTTTCGTCCAATCGAGCTTGCCTTCGTCGCTTTTCAGCTTGGCGGCATAGGTCACGCCCTCGGCACTCTGCGGCACGGGCTGCAAGTCGCCGCGCGCATGGGCATGCAGCGCGCGCAGCATCAGCGGTGCGCCAACTTCGGCGAGCGCGTCATGCAGCTCGATGACCGTCATGCGCGGGCCGATCGGTACCACCGCGCGATCCAGTACCGGCCCGGTATCGAGGCCGATATCCATTTTCATGGCGCAGACACCGGTCTCGGCATCGCCGGCCATCAGCGCGCGCTGGATCGGCGCAGCGCCGCGCCAGCGTGGCAGCAGCGAGGCATGCAGGTTGAAGCAGCCGAGCCGTGGTGCTTCCAGGATCGGCTTGGGCAGCAGCAGGCCATAGGCCACCACCACCGCCGCGTCGGTTTTCAGGCCGGCGAATTCGGCCTGTGCTTCGGGTGTCTTGAGGCTGGTGGGGTGGCGCACCAGCAGGCCCCGGCTTTCAGCGAAGGCCTGCACCGGCGAGGGCGTCAGCTTGTAGCCACGGCCGGCCGGGCGCGGCGGCTGGGTATAGACGGCGGCGATCTCGTCGCCGGCTTCAAGGAAGGCGCGCAGCACTGGCACGGCGAAATCCGGGGTGCCCATGAAAACCAGGCGCAGCCTCTGCGCGGTCGCTGCCATCTCAGGCGTCGGCCTTGAGCCGCTTCATCTTCACCAGCTTGCGCAGGATCATGTTGCGCTTCAGTGCTGAAATGTGGTCGACGAACAGGATGCCTTCGAGATGATCCATCTCATGCTGCAGGCAGATGGCGAGCAGGCCGGTGGCATGCAACTCGCGCTTTTCGCCGTTGTAATCCAGGTAGTCGATCTTCACCTCGGCCGGGCGCACCACCTCGGCATAATGCTCCGGCAGCGACAGGCAGCCCTCTTCGTAGGACTGGTCGTCATCCGACACCCAGGTCACTTCCGGGTTGATGATGTAAAGCGGCTGCTTTTCCTCATCCTCGCGCGACACGTCGATCACCAGCATGCGCTTCGGGATGCCGACCTGGATCGCCGCCAGGCCGATGCCGGGCGCGGCATACATGGTCTCCAGCATGTCGTCGAGGGTACGGCGAATGTCGTCGTCCACGGTTTCGACGGCTGTGGAAATCTGGGTCAGCACCGGGTCGGGTGCCACAAGGATGGGTAACAGGGCCATGGCAGGGAAATAAGGGCCGGGCTGGCGGTCCGTCAAGCCCGCTGCTATGGATTAGGGCATGGATAATGCCTTGATTCTCGCGATTCCACTGCTGGTGCTCATCCTGGGCGGCATCGTGCTGCTCTACCTGCGCGTCAACCGCGGCCAGGGGCCGGATCTGGCCGGCCCGCTCCAGGCCCGGCTGGAACAGGCATTGGCCGACCGTGCCGCTGCGCTGGAACAGGCCCGGCTGCATGGCATCGAGGTGGAGAAGGCAATGGCTGCCCGCGATGCCGCCATCGCCGCCAAGGAACTGGAACTCGGCCGCCGCGTCGAAGCCGAGCGCGAGGCGGCCCTGGCCCGGCAAAAGCTGGTGGATTTCGAGCAGCTTAAACAGCAGATGACCGAGGCCGCCAAGGCTGCGACGCTCGAAAGTGGCAAGCAGCTTTCCGGTCAGTTGCTGGAACAGCATAAGCGCGAGGCGGAAGCCGCCAAGCAGCAGCAGGAAGCGGCGATCAAGCAGACCACGGAAGCCCTGACCCAGCGGTTGGAGCAGGTCAGTGCCGGCCAGGTCGCCAGCGTGGCGCAACTGAACCAGACCCAGATCACGGTGGCGACCATCCACCGCGCCATCTCGCATCCCGGCGGCGCCGGCCGCATGGCGGAAATCGGCCTGGAGAATCTGCTGAAATCCTTTGGCCTCGAACCCGGGGTGGATTTCATCGTGCAGTACCACGTTGCTGGTGATGGTGAACGCGGCACGCAACGGCCCGATGCCGTGGTGTTTCTGCCGGGTGATGCGGCCCTGGTGATCGATTCCAAAGCGTCGAAAACCCTGCTCGATCTTGCCGAAGCCGAGACGCAAGCGGCAGCCGAGGATGCCCTCGCGCGGTTCGCACAGCGCATGAACCAGCATCTGCGCAGCCTCAGCAGCAAGGAATACGGCAAGGGTGTGCTGGATCAGTACAAGACGCTGGGGCGTGGTGGCAGTTTAAGCCGCACCATCATCGCCATGGCGCTGCCCAATGATGCGGCGGTGGAAAAGCTGCGCCAGGCCGATCCGACGCTGGAGCGGCTGGCGGCAGAGAAGGATATCGTCATCGCCGGGCCTTCGGCGCTGGCGGCGATCATCAGCATGGCGCGGGTGAACATTTTCGCCGGAAGGCAATCAGAGAACCAGGAGCAGATCGTCGAGGCCGTGCGGCTCTTGATCGATGGCCTGGTGACGGCGCTTGGTGCTGCCGAGAAATCCGCCAAGGGTTTCGCCACCGCTGCCGAACAGCTTGAAGCCTTCACGCGCTCGGTGAATTCGCGCCTGCTGCCGCGTGTGCGTAGGCTTGCGCAGCTTGGCATCCGCCCGAGCAAGCAGCCGCCGCAGGCTCTGCCCGGTGTGCAGGTGACGGTACAGCAGGGCGATGCCATTGATGCCGAGGCCGAGGAAATCCTGCCGCCCCGCATCGGCAAGCCTGAGTAGCAGCCCGGGTAATAGGGGGTATCGTGAGCGAAGCCGACGACATCATTGCCGCCCTGGGTTTGCAGCCGCATCCCGAAGGCGGGCATTTCGCCGAAACCTTCCGCGATGCCGCCAGTAAGGATGGCCGCAGCCATGGCACGGCGATCTATTTTCTCTTGAAACGCGGCGAGCGCTCGCATTGGCATCGCGTTGATGCCGCCGAAATCTGGCATGTCTATGCCGGTGCGCCGCTGAAACTCGGCATCGCCGCGCCAGGCGAGAAGGCGAAATGGCTGTTGCTTGGCGGCGATGTGCTGGCCGGCCAGCGGCCGCAGGCGGTGGTGCCTGCAGGCCATTGGCAGGCGGCGGAATCCAGCGGCGACTATACCCTGGTCGGCTGCACCGTGGCGCCGGGCTTCGACTTCAAGGGTTTTGAACTGGCACCGCCCGGCTGGGAGCCTTAGGCCGCTTTCTTCCTTAAATCCCCGGCGCCGAGCACGGCACCGCCGGCAATCAGCAGGCAGGCGGTGGCTACCTGCCAGGTGAAGGCGCCCTTGCCGAAAAGGATCAGCAGCAAGGTCGAGAGCAGCGGCGTGGCATAGGCCATGGCGCCGAGCGCGCGGATATCGCCGCGCTTCATGCCGATATCCCAGAGGAAGAAGGCGCCGCCGGCAGGGCCGAGGCCGAGCGCCAGCACCGCCAGCCATTCAGTGACATCGGCTGGCCAGAACGTGGTTTCCCATAAGCCATGCCCGCCCCAGGCGAGCAGGGCGGCAACCGCGCAGAAGCCGCCGATCGAGCCGGTCGGCACATCGGGTACGCGGCGGCAGAGCACGGAATAGATCGACCAGGTGAAGGCGCAGGCGAAGGCGGCGAGGAAGCCCGGCAGATGCGCCGGATCGAAGGCAATCTCCTTGCCGAGAAACAGCACCACGGTGCCACAGAGGCCGAGCAGCACGCCGATGGCATGAAACCAGCGCAGGCGCTCGCCCGGCAGCAAGGCGGAAAAGGCAACGATCAGCAGCGGCCAGAGGTAGTTGATCAGGCTGGCTTCCAGCGGCGGCGCGAATTTCAGTGCCACGAAGTAGAGTGCGTGATAGCCGAACAGGCCGAAGATACCCAGTGCCCAGATGGCAGGCGGCAGGCGCAGATAGCCGAGCGGGTTTTCGCGCCGGGCGATCCAGGTGCCGAATGCCAGCAGGGCGGCGATGCTGAAGGTCATGCCGGTCAGCTGCAGCGGCGGCACCGCGCCTGTGAAGGTGGTGAGCAGCGCCAGCGAGGACCAGAGCAGGATGGCGCAGGCACCTATAAGCGTGGCGCCGGTTCGCGTGGCGCGCAGGCGCGCCGCGGTATCGGTAGACATGAATAAACCTGGAAGAATTTAGGCGGCGCGGGCGCCGTCGAGGCGGAAATACAATGGCGACTGGTCCTGTTCGATCAGGCTCAGCTTGCCACGGACCATCAGCGGCGCATTGTTCAGCGCCACCGGCTGGGCAGCACGGACCGCGACGATGCGCGTAAGATCGCCCATCATGCAGGTGGAGCAGTGGAACTGCATGCCGCCGAGCAGGAATTCGCTATGGGCCGGGGAATTGCTGAACGGCATCATGTAGCCGGTCAGCGTCACCTCGGTATTGTGCAGCGCGCGGAGCGCTGCGGGGAAACGGCTCATGGCGCCATCGCGGAAGCGGGTTTCGCCGGCTTCGGCCAGCAGGCTCCAGTCCACTGCGCCATCGGTGGACGGTACGCCAAGGCGCAGATGAGAGGGCGCCGGTTCCAGCGACATCGCCTGCGCCGGCATGGCGACGAAGCCACTGGCGGTAGCGGCGAGGGCGAAGTTGGAAAGGAAATGGCGGCGCAGCATGGTCGGCCTCCGGTTGGCATCTGCCCGTATAATGTAGGCATTTACGCATCCTCCGCCAAGGGCTGCTTGACGCTGCCAGACAGTAAGATTATTGCCGGGAGCCATGTCCGCCGGCCCAGAACCAACAAATTTCCGCCATAACGGCTGGCCGCTGGTCATGGCGCTGTCCTTCGCCCAGCTGGTCTCCTGGGGCACCATCTACTATGGCTTCGCGCTGTTCGTGGTGCCGATGGAGGAGGCGCTTGGCTGGAACCGTGCCACTCTCAATGGCGCGATGTCGCTCGGCTCGCTGGTCGGCGGCTTCTGCGCCTATCCGGTGGGCAGGCTGATCGACCGCCATGGCGGCCGCCTGCTGATGAGTGCCGGCTCGCTCGTCGCGTCGCTGATGTTTGTCATCTGGTCGCAGGTGGAGCAGGTCTGGGTTTTCTATGCGCTGTGGATCGGGCTGGGCGCCACCAAGGCGATGACGCTCTATGACCCGGTCTTCGCCGTGGTCACAAGGCTGTTCCCGGACAATTTCCGCCGCCGCATCACCATCATCACCCTGCTGGGCGGCCTCGCTTCCACTGCCTTTGTGCCGCTGACGGCATTCTTCATCCACTGGCTCGGCTGGCGTGATGCCTTGCTGGCGCTGGCGGCCTGCAACCTGCTGATCTGCCTGCCGGTGCATGCCCTGTGGCTGCGCGACCGTACGGCACCGCCTGCTCCGGTGCATACAGCGCCCGAATTACCGCAAAGCCGTGGCCCGATGCAGCGTGCATTGCGCCATCCAGCTTTCTGGGCCCTGCTGGTCAGCTTCACGGCCTTTACCACGGTGGCGGCGTCGCTGACCTTCCACTATTTCCCGCTGGTCGCCGAGCGCGGCGTGCCACAGGCCTTGGCCGTGGCGATTTTCGCCGTGATCGGTCCCTGTCAGGTGCTGGGCCGCATCGTCCTGCTGGCCTTGCCGCCGATGAACGTGGCGACGATAGGGCGCATCGTGGTGCTGATCTTCCCGCTGTCGGTGCTGATGCTGCTGCCGACCGATGGCGGCGCGATAATGCTGTTCGCCTTCATCCTGCTCTATGGTCTGGCCAATGGCTGCATGACCATTGTGCGCGGCACGGCGGTGCCGGATTTGCTGTGGCGCCAGGGCTATGGCGCGATCAACGGCGCCATCGCGCTGCCCGGCAGCATCGCCGCCGCCGTGGGGCCGACGGCAGCGGCTCTGCTTTGGGAAATCTCAGGCGCTTACGGCCCGGTGCTGTGGGTGATTTTCGGCCTCAGCCTGCTGGTTGCCGGTGCCTTCTGGTTCGCGGTCAGCCGCCGCGAGCAGTAGACCTCAGCCCTGGTAGCCGAGCAGGTGCGGCAGCCACAGCACGGTTTCGGGCACGAAGGTGATCAGCGCCAGGGCGGCCATCATGGCGAACAGGAAAGGCATTGTGTCCTTCACGATGTCACGCACCGGCACCTCGGCGATGCGCGTCATCACGAACAGCAGCAGGCCATAGGGCGGCGTGATCAGCCCGAGCATGATATTCACCACCACCACGACGCCGAAATGCACCAGGTCGATGCCCAGCGCCTTGGCGGTGGGGATCAGCACCGGCACCACCACCAGCAGGATCGTGGTGCCTTCCAGCAGGCAGCCCAGCACCAGCAGCAGGATGTTGACCAGGATCAGGTAGGTGGTCGGACTCAAATCCCAGGCATTGAGCAATACCTTGATGCTGTCCGGGATATTCTCCACCGTTACGACATAATTGAACACCAGGGCGCCGGCGATCAGCATGCCGATGGAAGCCGAAGTGCGCGCGCTGGTCAGCACCGAGCCGTATAAATCGCGCCAGGAAACGCTGCGGTAAAGCACAACCGAGATCATCAGGGCATAGGCTGCTGCCACCGCCGCCGCCTCGGTCGGCGTGGTGATGCCGCTGTAGATGCCGCCGAGCAGCACCACCGGCATCATGATGGTGGGCAAAGCGCGCCAGGTGATCAGCGGCAGCTCGCGCAGGGGTGTCGGCGGCTCCACCGGAAAATTGCCGCGCCGTGCCTGGACGCCGACAATGAACATCTGCGCACCGGCCATCAGCAGGCCGGGAATCAAACCGCCGAGGAACAGGAAGCCAATGGAAGCATCGGAAACCAGGGCATAGAGGATCATCGGGATCGAGGGCGGAATGATCGGCCCGATCACGGCGGTGACGGCGGTGAGCGCAGCGGCATAGGAGGCGCGGTATTTGTTATTCGCCGTCATCATCTGCTGCATCATCTTGCCGGTGCCGGCGGCATCGGCGATGGCCGAGCCGGACATGCCGGCGAAGATGATGCTTTGCAGCACATTGACCTGCGCCAGGCCGCCACGGAAGCGCCCGACAATGGCATCGCAGAAGCGCAGCAGGCGCTCGGTCATCGAACCGATATTCATCAGTTCGGCGGCGAGGATGAACAGCGGCACCGCCAGGATGATGTAGTTGGAATACATGCCGTTGAGCAGTTGCTCGGCGGCGGTGCCCATATCCAGGCCGGCAAGCCAGAGATAGAGGATCGAACCGGCGATCATGGCATGCCCGATCGGCAGGCCGAGGAAGGCCAGCAGCGTCATGGTGACGATACAGAGCGAGAAGGGACTGGCCAGATTCATACGCCGGAAACCGTCTTGGTCGGGTCGATGGCCTCAGGTGCCCGGCCCCACACCGCCTGGCCGCAGAGCCAGAGGTAGCGCACCAGCACCGCGATGATGAACACCACATAGATCGAGAACAGCCAGTCGAAGCGGATCTTCAGATAGGCGGTCTTTTCCACCTTCATGAACATCACATAATCAGTGCTGGCTGGCAGCGAGGCGCCATAGAGCAGCAGCAGGCCGATGCCGGAAATCAGCAGCATGGCGCGCCGCGCCTTCGGGCCGGCGGCGCCGGTAAACAGGTCGAAGCGGATTTCTTCTTCCTCACGCAGCACGAAGGCGGCGCCCCACAGCACCAGCCACAGCCACAGCACGGTGCTGGCCTCGTTGGTCCAGCCGGTTTTCATGTTCAGCAGGTAGCGGAACACGATCTGCAGCAGAAACAGCACGAACATGACGCCGAGCATTGCCGCCAGCAGGTTCTCGGCGCGGCGGTGCAGGAAGCTGCCCCAGCGTTTCATGGTGTTGTGCATGTCGTGTCCACCCCACTGGAAAACCGAGATGGCCCGGACCTCCCCCCGAAGGCCCGGGCCTCGCGCTAGTGTACTTTACAGCGCGTTGATGCGGTCCAGCATACCCTTCGGCCAGTCCTTGGCCAGATCGGAGGCCAGGTACTTCTGCTGCGCATGCTTGCGGAAGGCGGCCTGGTCCGGCTCATAGACCTGCACGCCCTTGCTCTTGAAGAATTCCACCAGTTCCTTCTCGCGGCTCTGGTGCTTCTTGGTCGAGAAGTCGATTGCCGAGTCGGCGGCGGCCTGGAAATTCTTCTGCTGCGCCGCGTTCATGCCGGTCCACACCTTGTTCGACACCGTGAGCAGGTCGAAGCCGACCAGATGCGATGTCATGACGATCTGCGACATCACTTCGTAGAACTTCATGTTCTCGACATTCGGCAGCGGATTGTCCTGTGCATCGATGGCGCCGGTCTGCAGGCCGGTATAGACCTCGGCATAGGCCATGGCGGTGGGGTTGGCGCCGAGCGACTCGCCCAGGAACTGCCAGGCCTCGCCCGGCGGCATGCGCAGCTTGATGCCGGCCAGATCAGCGGGTGTGTTGATCTTCTTGTTCGGCTTCAGGCCCACCTGCCGCGCGCCGAAATAAGTCGGGCCGAGAATGCGCACGCCGAGCTTGTCCTCGGTCATCGCCTTCATTTCAGCGCCGGCCGGGCTGGCGAAGAACTTGGCCAGATGGTCGGCATCGCGGAACAGGTAGGCGGCGGTGAGGATCGACCAGGCCGGAATCTGCTTGGAAATATCCTGCGGCGCGATGTTGCCCATTTCCAGGTTGCCGCGCTGCAAGGCCACCAGCTCGGTACCCTGCTTGAACAGGTTGCCGCCGTAATAGCCCTCGAACACGAAGTCGCCGGCCACGCCCTCGGCGAATTTCTTCATCATCTCGGCGCGAATATCCTGCTCCGAGAACACCGCCGAGAAGCGCAACTTCGGCTTGGCCTGGGCCTGGGCCTCGCGCGAGACGATGGCGGGGAAGCCGGCGAGACCTGCCGCCAGCATGGTGGCTTGGGCGGTGCCGGCCAGGAAGCGCCGGCGGGTGGTGTGCATGCTCATTTGTTTCCTCCGTTTTTATGGTTCGTGGGTAAGCAAAGCTCGACTGAACGGGTAAGCTAACGGCTGCCTTGCGCCTTGCCGGCAGCGAGGAAATGCCGCGTCATCGCCTCCGCATCGGGCGCGATACCGCTGAACAATTCGAACGCCTTCACCGCCTGGAAGATCGCCATGCCGGCGCCCGGCAGCACGGTGCAGCCAAGGCCGCGCGCCGCTTGCAGCAGGGCGGTTTCGGCAGGGAAATAGATGATGTCGGCCACCCAGTGGCGCGGCTTGAGCCAGCCCAGCGGGATCGGGCTGCCGGGATAGCTGGCCATGCCGATGGGGGTGGCATTCACCACGCCATCGGCACGGTGCAGGGCCATTTCCGCATCACTCACCGGCACGATCTGTTTGGTGCCGAAACGCTCGGCCAGTGCAACCGCGCGTGCCGGATCGGTGTCGAACACCGCCACCTGACTGGCGCCGAGATCGAGCAGGGCGCGTGCCACCGCAAGGCCGGCACCGCCGGCACCGAGTAACAGCACATATTCACGCCGCGCCTCTGCTAGGCCACGGCGGAAGCTTTCCGCGAAGCCCCAGCAATCGGTGTTGTAACCATGGCGCCGGCCGGCCTCGAATACCACGGTGTTGACCGCACCGATGGCGGCAGCTTCCGGCGAAAGTTCGTGCAGCAGCGGGATCACCGCCTGCTTTACCGGATGGGTGATGTTGAGGCCGCGATAGCCTTCGGCCTCGGCCTTGTCGAGCAGGTCTGCCAGTTGCGTGCCAGCAGGCAGCTCAGCCAGGTCGATGCGGTGATAGCTGTAAGGCAGGCCGAGGCGGGCCCCCTCGGCCTCATGCATGTAGGGCGTGCGCGAGGCGCCGATGCCATGGCCGATCAGGCCGGCCAGCACGGCTTGTTGCGTCCCGTCCCTGGAGGGCCGCAATTTGGCGTCGAGCGCATTCACGCCGTCATTCCTCCCTGCAAGCTGGCGGCGCTTCCTGGGAACCAGGGCGTCGCGGGCCTGTTGCTCTGCCGGGAATCACGGTATCTGATACCAGTATTCCGGCTTGCCGGGACTATGTACGAACTAGTTCGTCCGTGCAACGGGTAAGTTGCCGGGCTGCAAAGGGCAGGAGCATGACGGCCAAAAAGGCTGGGGAAACAGGCAAGACAACGGCCAGGGCAGGGACCGGGGCGGCCAGGACGGAGGGCGCCCCGCGCAGCCCGAATCCAGAGGCGACGCGGCTGAATATTCTGGAAGTCGCCACCGAGGAATTCGCCCGCATGGGCCTAGCCGGCGCGCGCGTGGATGAGATCGCGGCCAAGACCGGCTCGTCCAAGCGCATGATCTATTATTACTTCAAGGACAAGGAAGGCCTCTATATCGCCGCGCTGGAAGAGGCCTACCGCAAGGTGCGGCAGACCGAGGCGACGCTGGACCTGGAGCATCTGCCGCCGGTCGAGGCGTTGCGCAAGCTGGTGGAATTCACCTTCGACCACCATGGCGCCAACGAGGATTTCATCCGCCTGGTGATGATCGAGAATATCCACCATGCGGAGTACTTGGCGCGGTCCGAAGCGATCCAGGAACTCAATGTTTCCGCCATCGGCGAGGTCGAGCGGGTCTACAAGCGCGGCGTCAAGGAGGGCCTGTTCCGCAAGGGCCTCACCGCCATCGACCTGCATTGGCAGATCAGCGCGCTGTGTTTCTTCAATGTCTCGAACCGCGCGACATTTTCGAAAATCTTCCGCACCGATCTCGGCTCCCGCAAGGCCCAGGCCGCCTTGCGCGAACACACCGTCGAGATGGTGCTGCGCAACGTGCTGAAATCGGCGCGGGATAGCTGAAAACAGCCTGTATTGTCATACCCGCGAAAGCGGGTATCCCATTCATCTTGTCCTGGCCAATAATGGGATACCCGCTTTCGCGGGTATGACAATTCCATTAGCCATGCGCGATCGCAAAATTCCCGCCTTGACCCTGGCCGGCTTCGCCGCCATCTTATGTACGAACCAGTTCGTTCATAGTGGGCCGGAACCATAACCGGCTCAGGTCCGGGAGGCCAGACGATGAAAACCTCGATCGCCACCGTGTCGATCAGCGGCACCTTGACCGAGAAGTTGCAGGCCATCGCGGCGGCCGGTTTCCAGGGCGTGGAGATTTTCGAGAATGATTTCCTGGCTCAGGATGGTTCGGCGCGCGAGGTCGGCCGCATGGTGCGCGATGCCGGGCTGGAAATCACGCTGTTCCAGCCGTTCCGCGATTTCGAGGGTCTGCCGGAGCCGCAGCGCAGCAAGGCTTTCGACCGCGCCGAGCGCAAATTCGACCTGATGCAGGAAATGGGCACCAGCCTGATGCTGGTCTGCTCGAATATCTCGCCGCTCTCGCTTGGCGGCATCGACCGCGCAGCGGCGGATTTTCGCGAGCTAGGCGAGCGCGCGGCGAAACGCGGCCTGCGCGTCGGCTACGAAGCGCTGGCCTGGGGGCGCCATATCAACGACCATCGCGATGCCTGGGAGATCGTGCGCCGCGCCGATCACCCCAATATCGGCCTGATCCTCGATTCCTTCCACACCCTGTCGCGCCGTATCGATCCGAATTCGATCCGCGCCATCCCGAAGGACAAGATCTTCATCGTGCAGCTTGCCGATGCGCCGCGCATCGACATGGACCTGCTCTACTGGAGCCGGCATTACCGCAATATGCCAGGCCAGGGCGACCTGCCGGTGCTGGATTTCATGCGCGCCGTCGCTGCTACCGGCTATGACGGCGTGCTGTCGCTGGAAATCTTCAACGACCAGTTCCGTGGCACACCGCCGCGCCAGATCGCCCAGGACGGCCGACGCTCGCTGGTGGCGCTGATGGATCAGGTGCGCCGCCGCGAACCGGGCATCGCCTATCGCGTGCCCGAGATGCCGGACCGCATCGCCGTCGAGGGCGTCGAGTTCATCGAGTTCGCAGCAAGCGAGACCGAAGCCGAAGCCCTGGCCCGGCTGTTCCGCAGCCTCGGTTTCCGCCGCGCCGGGCGGCATCGTTCCAAGGATGTGGTCTGGTGGCGCCAGGGCGGCATCAATCTGGTGATCAACACCGAGCCGGAAGGCTTCGCCCATGCTGCCTATCTGCTGCATGGCACGGCGGTCTGCGATATCGGGCTGCATGTCGAGGATGCCGCTGCCACGCTCAGCCGCGCGCGGCAACTCGGCGCGGCGATGTTCGAACAGCCGGTGGCGCCGGGCGAACTCAGCATCCCGGCGATCCGTGGCGTCGGCGGCGGGCTGTTGCATTTTCTCGACCGCAAGAGCGATCTGGCCCGCGTCTGGGATATCGAATTCATCCCCGAGGCCGATACGGCGGTGCCGGTGGATGCCGGGCTGACCCGCATCGACCATGTGGCGCAAACCATGCCGCATGAGGAAATGCTGACCTGGATCCTGTTCTACACAACACTCTTCGCCACCCATAAGACGCAACCGGTCGATATCGTCGATCCGGCCGGCCTGGTGCGCAGCCAGGTGATCGAGAATGTCGCCGGCACGCTGCGTCTGACATTGAACGGCGCCGAGAATGACCGCACCCTTGCCGGCCACTTCCTCGCCGAACGCTTCGGTTCCGCCGTGCAGCATGTCGCCTTTGCCACCGATGATATCTTCTCCACTGCCGCCGCGCTTAAGCGCAATGGTTTTGAGGCGCTGAAACTCTCGCCGAATTACTATGATGATCTCGAAGCCCGCTTCGGCCTCGACGATGACCTGCTCGAGCGCCTGCGTGCAGGCAACATCCTCTATGACCGCGACGAGGCCGGCGAGTATTTCCAGCTTTATGGTCCCAATGTCGGCGGCGGCTTCTTCTTCGAGATCATCCAGCGCGGCGGCTATGGCGGCTATGGTGCCGCCAATGCGCCGTTCCGCATCGCCGCCCAGAAACGCCATATCGCCGCCCCCGCTCCCTGAATGCCGGCACCCTGACCGGCCAATAGCGCAAGCGCGTAATCATTTCTTTATGGGGAGCGAACTTGACCGTCGCGGGAAACGGGTGGAGATTCCGCCCATCCACGACCGGACATAAGTTTCCTCCCCCATGCCAAACTTTAGCCTCGCCGGGCTGAAACGCTTCTTCCTGGGCGCGCCGCTTGATCCCATGGCACCCGGCATGCGCAGCCATATGGCCTTGGTTGCTTTCCTCGCCTGGGTCGGCCTCGGCGCCGATGGTCTCTCCTCGGCCAATTACGGTCCTGAGGAAGCCTTCCTGGCGCTCGGCACGCATACCCATCTGGCGCTCTATCTCGCGGTCGCCACGGCGGTCACGGTGTTCATCATCGCCTTCGCCTATAATCAGGTGATCGCGCTGTTCCCGGCTGGTGGCGGCGGCTACAAGGTCGCCACCGAACTGATCGGCCCCTATGCCGGCCTGGTTTCCGGCTGCGCCCTGATCGTCGACTATATCCTCACCATCGCCATCTCGGCGGCCAGTGGCATGGATGCGCTGTTCAGCCTGCTGCCGCTGCACTGGCAGGCCTATAAGCTGCCATCCGAATATCTCATCGTGCTGTTGCTGATGGTGCTGAACCTGCGTGGCATGAAGGAGCCGATCGCGCTGCTGGTGCCGCTGTTCCTCGGCTTCCTGATCACCCATGTGGCGCTGATCGTCTATGGCATCATCGCCCATGCCGGCGCGCTGCCGGCCCTGCTGCCCGATACCATCGCCGAGACCAGCGACCTCACGCGCGAGATCGGCTGGATCGGTGTTGCCGCCCTGCTGCTGCGTGCTTTCGCCATGGGCGGCGGCACCTACACGGGCATCGAAGCGGTGTCGAACAATGTCAACATGCTGCGCGAGCCGCGGGTCGAGACCGGCCGCTACACCATGCTCTACATGGCGCTGTCATTGGCCTTCACCGCGGCCGGCCTGATCGTGCTCTACCTGCTATGGAATGTGCAGCCGCAGCCGGGCCAGACGCTCAATGCCGTGGCCTTCAATGCGATTCTGGAAGAAGCCTTCGGCGCCGGCTCCGGCATTGTCGCGGTCGGCCTCACGCTCACGCTGGTATTTGCCGCCGCGCTGCTGTTTGTCGCCGCCAATACCGGCTTTCTTGGCGGCCCGGCAGTGCTGGCGAACATGGCGGTCGACCGCTGGGTGCCGCACCAATTCAGCCAGCTTTCCAACCGCCTGGTGACACAGAACGGCGTCTTGATGATGGGCGGTGCCGCGCTCGCCGCGCTCTGGGTCACCCATGGCAAGGTACATCTGCTTGTGGTGCTCTATTCGGTGAACGTGTTCCTCACCTTCTCGCTCTGCCTGTTCGGGCTTTGCCGCTACTGGTTGCTGCATTGGCATGAGCGCGGTTCAGGGCTCAAGCTGCTGCAGGCAGCCCTTGGCCTGCTGGTCGCCGGCGGTATCCTGCTGGTCACGGTGTTCGAGAAGTTCCTCCATGGCGCCTGGCTCACGGTGCTGGCTACTGGCCTGCTGATCATCGCCGGGCTTTGGACACGGCGGCATTATCTCGGCGTCAAGGCGCAATTGAAGGAAGCCGACACGCTGTTCGTTGACCAGCGTGACAGCGTGCCGGTGGCGTCGCCGCCGCCCGACCCGAAGGCACGCACAGCCGCCTTCTTCGTCGGCTCTGCCGATGGCATGGCGATGCATACCCTGCTGGCGGCGCTGGCCCTGTTCCCGAAGCAGTTCCGTAATATCGTGTTCATTACAGTCGGCGAGATCGATGCCGAGCAGTTTCGCGGCGAAGCCAAGATCGAGGCTTTGCGCGCCGAGACCCAGAAGCGCATGCAGCGCTTCATCACCTGGTGTGCGCGCCACGATCTGGCTGCGGAGGTGGTGCAGGATTTCGGCACCGACCCGGTGGAACTGCTCGACCGGCTCTCCGGTGATGTGCTGGCGCGTTATCCCAACACCGTGTTCTTCGCGGCGAAGCTGCTATTCCGCCAGGAGAACCTGCTTACCCGCCTGCTGCATAACGAAACGGCGCTGACTTTGCAGCGCCGTCTGCATCTGCGCGGGCAGGCCTGTGTCATCCTGCCCATGCGCATTTAGTGCGGGATCGCTGCAGGCTTATGCCTGCGGCTTTTCCAGGGGCTTGTCCTGAGCCTGCTCGTCATCTTCTCGGATGTCGCGGAAGGGCTGGCTCAGCTTGGCGCGGCGCGAAAGCATGTTCAGCGCTTCGACCGCCACCGAGAAGCCCATGGCGGCATAGATGATTGCCTTCGGCACCGGGATGTCTACGCCCTCGGCCACCAGCGCCATGCCGATCATCACCAGAAACGACAGCGCCAGCATCACCACATTGGGGTTGCGCTTCACAAAGCGCGCCAGCGGCTCGGCGGCGGCAATCATGATCGCCACCGATACCAGCACCGCCACCACCATGATTTCCAGGTGGCGCGTCAGGCCGATGGCGGTGATCACGCTATCCAGCGAGAACACCACGTCCAGAATCATGATCTGGCCGATGGTCGGCCAATAGGCGGGCATGCGCTTCGGCGTCGGCTTGGCGCCCGGCTCGTCCAGTTCGTCGGCATGCGACGGCGTCACGCGCTCGTGAATCTCCATCGTCGCCTTCCAGATCAGGAACAGGCCGCCGCCGATCAGGATCAGGTCGCGGCCGGAGATTTCCTCGCCGAACACGCTGAACCAGGGCTCGGTCAGGGTGATGATCCAGGCCGCCGAGAACAGCAGCATCAGGCGAGTGACGACCGCCAGGGTCAAACCCCAGCGCCGCGCACTGGGCTGCTGCGCCTCGGGCAGGCGGCTGGTGACGATGGTGATGAAGATCAGGTTGTCGACCGCCAGCACCAGTTCAAGCGCGATGAGGCCGCCGAGGCTCAGCAGAGCCGCGGGTTGCATAAAGATCGAAAGATCCATGGGGAGAGTCCCGGCGGGAGAATAGGGGCCCTAGGTCGGATTCCTAGCGTCCGACATCACCGCTGCTCCCGCGCAGCGACCAGAGGGGCCCGGACGTGCGCCTATATAGCCACGCCCCGCCGGGTTGCAAAGGGGTTTTCTTTGAATTTACGCCGAAATATCGACGGAGCCGCCAACGCCGCTGGCGAGCGCGCCAAGCGACTGGCTGAGAGCGGCGGAAATCTGCGCCAGATTCGCCACAGCCTGGGCCTGGGCGGCGCTGGGCGTGGTGCCGGCGGTGAGGCCGGTGGTGGCGGAAGCCGGGGTGTAGCTCCCGGAGGAGCCAACGGAAGAGATGCTGCTCATAACTTCAGACTGCCACGTCTCCGGGCCGCCGGCAACGGCGCCGTGGTCAAGGCTGTGTGACGGTACTCACAGGTTTTCAGTTCTGAGTTCGGCCCTGGCCAGCCAAAGCACGCGCCAGGAGGCATGCAAAGCCAGACCGGCCATGAAGGTCGCCACCAGCAGGTCGGGCCAGTTGGCGCCGCCGGTCAGCCACACGCCGCCGGCCGCGCCCAGCACCGCCAGGTTGCCCAGCGCGTCGTTGCGGGTGCAGAGCCACACCGCCTGCATGTTGCTGTCACCATTGCGGTGGGCATAAAGCACCCAGGCGGTGGCGAGGTTGGCGAGCAAGGCCAGCACGCCGATCGCGCCCATGGTGGCCGGCTCCGGTCTGGTGCCCTGCAGCAGGTGCCACACCACGGTGCCAAGAATCCAGAGGCCGAACAGGCCCATGGATGCTGCCTTCACCAAAGCGGCGCGGGCGCGCCAGGTCAGCGTCAGCGACAGCACGGCAAGGCTCAGGCCGTAATTCGCCGCGTCGCCGAGGAAGTCGAGCGAGTCGGCAAGCAGCGAGGTCGAGCCGGCGGCGAAGCCGGCGCCGATTTCCACCACGAACATACCGGCATTCAGTGCCAGCGCGATGATCAGTGCACGGCGTGGTGCGCCTTCGCCGTGGTTGTGGTCGCAGAAGGCGCCGTGGGTGTGATCGTGATTATGGTCATGCCCCGCATGGTCATGGACATGATCGTGGCCGTGCCCGTGCCCATGTTCATGAGTGTGCTGTGCGCTCATGGCGTCTCTCTTTCTTCCGCCATGTGCTCGATCATGTCGCGCAGCATGTGGCGCACATGGTCGTCGGCGGCGGTGTAGCGGATGGAGCGGCCGTCACGCTCGGCGCGCACCAGTCGGGCGGCTTTTAAAAGCCGCAGGTGGTGGCTGGCAGCCTGGGGCGACAGGCCGCAATAGGTTGCAAGCTCGGTGGCCGGCCAGGCGCGTGACAGGCAGGCCAGCAGCAGCCGCAGCCGCGAGGGATCGCCGAGCAGGTGGAAGATATCGGCAAGCTGCGCCACCTCGGCCGCCATGGCGGCGTCGAAGCCGGGCGGCGTGTCGGCGCCAGGAGCATGAAGCCCGGGAGCCTGGACCCCGGTGGTATGGATACCGGTAGAGTGGGCCTTGGCAGTGCCGGTGGGGGGTATGTGGAGATGATCCTTCATTTAAATAGATGTTGAAATGTGGAAGTGTTTAAGTCAAGCCCTTTGTTGTGTCCTTCCCAAGCCGGGGATTGCCCGGAATCGGCGCTGCGTTATGCTCAGGATTGGCCGTAGGCGAATGATCTGCCGGCCTGTCTCGCCGTCCTCACAATAAAAACCAAAGGCTTATATGCCTCTTCCGGGAATATGTTCGCTTCTTGTTTCACGTGAAACGCGGCCATGCTGAGTTCCGCGCTGGATTTCATTGGCCGCCACGCCACCCGCTTCATGTTCGGCGGCGTGCTGGTTGGCCTGGCTCTGCCCTGGCTGGCCGATCTGATGCGGCCGCTTTTCGTGCCGCTGCTGCTGATTCCGCTCACCCTGGCGCTGATGCGGCTCGACTGGCAGGCCTTCACGGCCTATGGCCGCCGGCCGCTGCTGATCCTGGCGATCCTGGTTTTCCTGCTGCTGCTCTGCCCGGTGCTGATGCTGTTCGCGCTGAAGCCCTTCGGCCTGCCGGCGCCGCTGAATGCCGCCATCGTGCTGATGGCGGCGGCGCCGCCAATCGTCTCCGCCGCCGCAATCTCCTTCATCCTCGGCCTTGATGCGGCACTCGCCGTCATCGTCATCGTACTCTCGACCGCATTGGTGCCGCTCACCCTGCCGCCGCTCGCCTTCATCCTGCTCGGCATCCAGGTGGAAATGTCGCTGCCGGAATTCATGGCCCGGCTCGCGTTGCTGGTCGGCAGTGCCTTCATCGCCGCCCTGGTGCTGCGCCGCTTCACCTCGCCAGCCTGGCGTATCGAAAACGCACGGCTGCTGGATGGCACATCGGTGCTGGTGCTGGTGCTGTTCGCGGTGGCGATCATGGCCGGCGTCACCGACAAGATGCTGCAGAGCCCGGGCTATGTCGCGCTCACCACGCTGGCCGCCTTCATCGCTAACCTGTCGCTGCAGGCCCTGGGCTACGGCGTCGCCCGGCTGGTCTTTCGCCTCAGGCCGCCTGCCTCGGCGACGCTGGCGCTGCTTACCGGCAATTGCAACATGGGCCTGGTGATGGTGGCCCTGGCAGACAAGGCGGAATTCGACATGGTGGTGTTCTTCGCCATGGGCCAGCTGCCGATGTACATGCTGCCCGGCCTGCTCTATCCATTGTATAAGAAGCTGGCCCAAGGCAGCCCCAGCGAGAGCTA
The DNA here is from genome assembly GCF_038404985.1 of Ferrovibrio sp. MS7. Classification (NCBI taxonomy): domain Bacteria; kingdom Pseudomonadati; phylum Pseudomonadota; class Alphaproteobacteria; order Rhodospirillales; family Rhodospirillaceae; genus Ferrovibrio; species Ferrovibrio plantarum. Next base: position 978,516 of record NZ_JBBKBA010000002.1, on the reverse strand, counting down.
AAGGAACGGAAACGCCCCATGCCCACCGTGTTCATCACCGGCGCCAGCCGTGGCATCGGCCTGGAATTCGCCAAGCATTATGCCGGCCTGGGCTGGCAGGTCATTGCCGGCGTGCGCGCGCCGGATACCGCCACGGCACTATCCTCGCTCAGCGCCGGCGGCAATGTCAGCATCGAACGCCTGGATGTCACCGACGACGCGGCGGTGGATGCGGTGGCGGCCAAGCTGAAGGGCCATGCCATCGAGCTGCTGATCAACAATGCTGGCATCTATGGCGACCGCGATGCGTCGCTCAGCATCGGCAATTTCGATACCTACCGCCGCGTGCTGGCGACCAATATCGCCGCGCCGATGAAAGTGGCGCTGAGCCTGCTGCCCAATCTCAAGCTCGCCGATGGCGCCAAGATCCTCACCATTTCCAGCCGCATGGGTTCCATCGGCTTGAGCGGCGGTGGCTCCTATGTCTATCGCTCGTCGAAAGCCGGCGTGAATGCGGCGATGCATGCGCTGGCGCTGGACCTCAAGCCGCAGGGCATCACCGCCATCGTGGCGCATCCCGGCTGGGTGCGCACCGACATGGGCGGCTCCGGCGCAGATATCTCGGTGCAGGAGAGCGTCGCCGGGCTGACCAGTGTCATTGCCCGCGCCACGCTGGCCGATAGCGGCAAGTTCTTCAATTACGATGGCGCCGAACTGGCCTGGTAGGAACAACGACCATGAGCAAGACCATTCTCGTCACTGGCGGCAGCAGAGGCATCGGACGTGCCGTGGTGATGCTGGCGGCGAAGCGTGGCTGGGCCATCGGCGTCAATTACGCCAGCAACGCCAAGGCAGCGCATGAAACCGTGGCGGCGGCGAAAGCGGCCGGCGGCAAGGCCATCGCGGTGAAGGGCGATGTGGCGTCAGAGCCTGATGTCATCGCCATGTTCGAGGCCACTGAGAAGGCTTTCGGCCGCATTGATGGTCTGGTGAACAATGCCGGTGTGGTGGCGCCCACTGCCGATCTGGTCGATATGAGCCTGGAGCGTCTGCGCCGCGTGTTCGATACCAATGTGCTCGGCTCGGTACTCTGCGCGCGTGAGGCGGCACGCCGCATGGCGAAAAGCCGGGGCGGCAAGGGCGGCGTGATCGTCAATCTCTCCTCGGCTGCGGCGCGGATCGGCTCGCCGAACCTATTCGTCGATTACGCCACCTCGAAAGGCGCCATCGATACCATGACGCTCGGGCTGGCGAAGGAACTCGGGCCGGAAGGCATCCGCGTCAACGCCGTTCGTCCCGGCATCATTGAAACCGATATTCATGCTTCGGCCGGCGAGCCTGACCGCGCGGCGCGGCTTGGCCCCACGGTGCCGCTCGGCCGCTCCGGTTCGGCGGAAGAAGTGGCGGAAGCGATCCTCTGGCTGATGGAGGACAAGTCCTCCTACGTCACCGGCGCCATTCTCGACGTTGCCGGCGGGCGGTGAGCCTAACGCGGCGGCAGCAGCCGTTGCGGATCAAGGCGGACATCGAACCAGTTCACGCGCCAGTCGAGATGCGGTCCCGTGGCGCGGCCGGTGGCACCCACCGCGCCGATCTGCTCGCCCTGTTTCACTTGCTGGCCGACCTTCACGTCGATCCGTGAGAGATGCGAGTAGGCGCCGTTGATGCCGTGGCCATGGTCGATGATCACGGTGCCGCCGGTGTAATACACATCCTTGTCGGCGAAGGTGACCACGCCGCCGGTGGAGGCGCGCACCGGCGTACCCGTGGGCGCCGCGATATCCAGGCCGAAATGCGGCTGCCGCGGCTCGCCGTTCAGAATCCGCTGGCTGCCATAGACGCCGCTCACCGGGCCATCCGCCGGCCATACCCAGCCGGCGAGAAAATCCAGGCGCGGCGAATTGATCTGGCGTGCGGCGGCGATCTTGGCATTCTCGCGCTTGATGCGTTCGAGCAGTTCCGGCGGCGGCGTCACCTGCGCCGGCGGCAGGCCATCAATGCGCTGGATGTCGTATTGCCGCTTGGCGATGCTTAGCGTGAGCTTGGTCTCGCGGCCATCGGCGGCGCGGATACTCAAATTCGCTTCCGCCGGTTCATCGCGACCGAAGCCGAACACAAATTCGCCATTCGGCCCCAGCGGCACGTCACGGTCGCCGAGTTTCAGCTTGAGGCCTGCTGCCGCGCGGCCCTGCACCAAGCCGCCCTGGCTGAAATCGCCCCGCCACTCGATGCCGCCAGGGGCCTGATTGGTTTGGGCTTGATTGCTACCTTGTGCCCAAGCCGGCGTGGCGAGCAGCAGCAACACCGTCAGCAGACGCCACATGCTCAGTCGACCCGCTGGCCGCGCATGCCCTGCAAGGCGGCATTGGCATTGACATAGGCTTCCTGGCGCTCGGCGCTCCAGTATTTCAGCCGCTCGATATCGATGCGCATACCGGTGACAGCACAAATTACATAACGCCCCGGCACAAGCACCTGGAAGCCGGCATCGCCATAGCGCAGCTTGGCCTCGCCATCGCGCGGATTGAATGGCATGTCCATCAGAACAGCTCCTCCTGCTTGGTCGGCGCGCCACTGCGTGCGGGTTTGCGCGATGTGGACTTTGCTGCTTCGCCCTCGATGATCGCCTTGCGGCTGCCATCGCGCAATTCGATGCTTACACTGACGCCAGGGTCGAGCGCCGCTACCCCCTGTATGGCGCGGCCCTGTTCATCCAGGATCACGGCATAGCCGCGCGCCAGCACGTTGCGATAGCTCAAGGATTCAAGCAGTTTCGACTGCTGCTGCAGCGCGCGGGCGGCCAGTTCGGTGCGCTGCTGCGTGGCACGGCGCAGGCGCTGCGTGCGTTCGTCTAGCTGGCGGCGGTAGTCGCGGGTCTCGCGCAGTAACTGCTTCGGCTGCAGTTTCGCGAACTGCACCTCCATGCGGGCGCGCTTGGCTTCCACGCCGGTGCGGAGCGCATGGCGCAGTCGTTCGGCCAGGTCGTCGAAACGCTGCTGCAACTGCGCCAGTTGCTCGCGCGGATCGCGCAGGCCCCGGCGCAGCAGATCAAGCTGCCGCCGCTTGTCGCTGGCCATGCGCGCCACCGAGCGGCGCAGGCGTTCGTCCAGTCCAGCCAGGGTCTGCAGCAGGTCGAGCCGCACCGGCACCGCCATCTCGGCGGCAGCCGTCGGCGTCGGGGCGCGGCGGTCGGAGGCATAGTCGATCAGCGTCGTGTCGGTCTCGTGGCCCACCGCCGAGATCAGCGGGATGGCGCTGGCGGCTGCCGCGCGCACCACGCTTTCCTCGTTGAAGGCCATCAGGTCTTCCAGGCTGCCACCGCCGCGCGCCACGATCAGCAGGTCCGGGCGCGGCACTGGTCCGTTCGGCGCCAGAGCGTTGAAGCCCTGGATGGCGCGGGTCACCTGGTCGGCGGCGCCTTCGCCCTGCACCAGCACCGGCCAGACCAGCACGCGGGTCGGGAAGCGGTCGGCCAGGCGGTGCAGGATGTCGCGGATCACCGCGCCGGTGGGCGAGGTGACGACACCGATGACGCGCGGCAGGTAGGGCAGGGGGCGTTTGCGTTCGGCGGCGAACAGTCCCTCGGCGGCCAGCTTCTGCTTGCGCTGCTCCAGCAGGGCCATCAGGGCACCAAGCCCGGCCAACTCCATGCGCTCGACCACCATCTGGTATTTCGAGCGGCCGGGATAGGAGGTCAGCTTGCCGGAGCAGACCACCTCCATGCCATCCTCGGGCTTCACGCCCAGCCGCGCCGCCTGGCCTTTCCAGCACACGGCATCGAGCAGCGAGTCGGCATCCTTGAGGGCGAAATAGAGATGGCCGGAGGCGGCACGCTTGAAGCCGGAAATCTCGCCGCGCACCCGCACCCAGCCGAAACTCTCCTCGATGCTGCGTTTCAGCTTCAGGGATAGTTCGGTAACGGTGAATTCCGGCACATTGCCCCGTCCGTCTGGGCCACGGCTGGTTTCCGGCGAATCGCTCATGCTGCAAGCCTTGCCAATATGCCGGCCATGATACAAAGATTGCCGCCTTTCCGATAGTTGCCGAACAACAGGTGAATCAAGATGAATCTGCTGGTGGTGGGTTCGGGCGGCCGCGAGCACGCCCTGTGCTGGGCGCTCAGCGCCTCTCCGCTGGTGAACAAGCTGGTCTGCGCGCCGGGCAATGCCGGCATCGCGCAGGTGGCGAAAATCCGCCCCGTAGGGGTGAGCGATCTCGACGGCATGCTGCAGCTCTGCCGCGACGAGCATATCGACTTCGTGGTGGTCGGCCCGGAAGTGCCGCTGGTCGCCGGCCTGGTCGACAAGCTGGAAGCCGCCGGCTTCGCCTGCTTCGGCCCCAATGCCGCCGCGGCCCAGCTCGAAGGTTCCAAGGGCTTCATGAAGGATATCTGCGCCAAGTACGGGATCCCGACGGCGCATTACGGCCGCTTCAAGGAGCGCGCCCCGGCGGAAGCCTATATCCGCAAGCATGGCGCGCCGATCGTGGTGAAGGCCGATGGCCTGGCCGCCGGCAAGGGCGTGACCGTGGCGATGACGCTGGAAGAAGCGCTGGAGCCGCTGGAGAGCCTGTTCGCTGTGCCCGGCGCCGAGGTGGTGATCGAGGAATTCCTTGATGGCGAGGAGGTCAGCTTCTTCGCCCTGGTGGATGGCCAGACGGCATTGCCGCTGGCCTCGGCGCAGGACCACAAGCGTGTCGGCGATGGCGACACGGGGCCGAATACCGGTGGCATGGGCGCCTATTCGCCGGCCCCGGCGCTGACGCCGGCCTTGCAGCGCGTGGTGATGGACAGCATCGTCAATCCCACCGTGGCGGCGATGCAGGCGGAAGGCATGCCATTCAAAGGCGTGCTGTTCGCCGGCCTGATGCTCACCGCTGCCGGCCCCAAGCTGCTGGAATACAATGTGCGTTTCGGCGACCCGGAATGCCAGACGCTGATGCTGCGGCTGAAATCCGATCTGCTGCCGGCACTGATCGCGGCGCGCGAGGGCCAGCTCAAGGACTTCGATCTGCGCTGGCGCGATGAAGCCGCGCTCTGTGTCGTGATGGCTGGCAAGGGCTATCCCGGCGAGCCGGCGAAGGGCGGCGTGATCGAGGGCCTGGAGGCAGCGGCGGCGGAACCCGATGCGCAGGTGTTCCATGCCGGCACCAAGCCCGGCGCGGGTGGCGCAGTGATCGCCGATGGCGGCCGCGTGCTCGGCATCTGCGGCCTGGGCAAGAGCGTGGCGGAGGCACAGGCACGCGCCTATGCGGCGGTGAAACATGTGCGCTGGGCCGATGGTTTTTGCCGCAGCGATATCGGCTGGCGTGCCATTGCCCGCGAGAAAGCCTGAACCTCCCCGGGTTTCAAGCGCAAACATACAATTTTCTGCCGCTTTCCTGACTTGCCGCTTTCCTGACTATCGTACCCGTCGTCATGGCGGCGGCTAGATGGTTGCGCCCCTGCCGCTGCCTTGGCTATCGTAGCCGCAGCCTCGAGGGGGGAATGTTGAATGAGTGAGCAGGATCGTTTCGTTGGCACCATGCCTGTGCAGGATCGGCATCGTTTCGATGTCGGCCAGCTTGAGGTATGGCTGAAGGCGAATGTCGAAGGCTACAAGGGCCCCCTGGAAGTGCAGCAGTTCAAGGGCGGGCAGTCGAACCCGACCTTCAAGCTGGTGACGCCGGAGCGCAAATACGTGCTGCGCCGCAAGCCGCCGGGCAAGCTGCTGCCATCCGCCCATGCGGTGGACCGCGAATACCGCGTGATCAAGGCGCTGGGCCAGACCGATGTGCCGGTGGCCAAGGCCTATGCCTTGTGCGAGGACGACAGCGTCATCGGCACCGCCTTCTATGTCATGGATTGCGTCGAGGGCCGCATCTTTTGGGACCAGCGCCTGCCGGAACTGAACCGCGATGAGCGCGGCCAGATCTTCGATGCCATGAACCGCACCATCGCGGCGTTGCACAGCGTCGACTACAATGCCGTGGGCTTAAGTGATTTCGGCAAGGCCGGCGATTATTTCGCGCGCCAGATCGCGCGCTGGAGCAAGCAGTACAAAGCCTCCGAGACCGAGCATATCCCGGCGATGGAGAAGCTGATCGAGTGGCTGCCGGCGAATATCCCGCCGGGCGACGAAGTTTCCGTGGTCCATGGCGACTACCGCATGGACAACATGATCTTCCATCCCACCGAACCGCGCGTCGTGGCGGTGCTGGATTGGGAACTTTCCACGCTGGGCCATCCGCTCGGTGACTTCACCTATCACCTGATGAGCTGGCGCCTGGCGCCGGATGTGTTCCGTGGCATCCAGGGTGTCGATTTCGCCGCGCTGGGTATTCCGGATGAAGCCGAATACTGCCGCCGCTACTGCCAGCGCACCGGTCGGGATGGCATTCCGCATCTCGAATTCTACATGGCCTACAACATGTTCCGCATTGCCGGCATTCTGCAGGGGATCATGGGACGGGTGAAGGACGGCACCGCCGCCAGCCAGCATGCGATCGAATCCGGCAAGCGCGCCAAGCCGATTGCCGAGATCGCCTGGGCAGTGGTGGAAAGGCTCACCGGGGGTAAGTGAGCCATGGTCTTTCCCGCCGAATTGATGCCCGTGCAACCGCAACACCGGTTCGACGAAGGCAAACTATCGGCGTATCTGCAGGGCGCACTCGCTGATTTCCGCCCGCCGCTGACGGTGAACCAGTTCAAGGGCGGCCAGGCATCGCCCACTTTCCTGCTGCACAGCCCGGGGCAGAATCATGTGCTGCGCAAGCGCAGCGTGGCGAAGAAGGGCGCAACACTGGCCGAGAGCATCGAGCGCGACTATGCGCTGATCTCGGCTTTGCATGCCGCCGGCCTGCCGATGGGACAGCCCAAGCTGGTCTGCCTGGATGAAGCCGTGATCGGCACGCCCTTCTATCTGCTGGAATACGTGCCGGGCCGGCATTTCCGCGATCCCAACCTGCCGGGCATGGATGCGAAGCAGCGCCAGTCCATCTATGCCGCGATGGCGCAGGCGATGGCGCAGGTGCACCAGCTCGATCCACTCAAGCTCGGGCTTCCCGCCAATGGCAGCGGCAGCGACTATCTGGCACGCCAGGTGGCGGCGTTAGTGCAGCAATACAATGCCAACCGCACCGAGGATATCGGTGCCATGACGCGGCTGCTGGACTGGCTGCCGGCGAATGTGCCGCAGGATGGCATGACCAGCCTGATGCATGGCAATTTCCGCCTCGACAACCTGGTGTTCCATCCCAGCGAGCCGCGCGTCGTCGCGCTGCTGGATTGGGATGTGGCGGCGGTGGGCCATCCACTGGCCGATCTGGCGATCAACTGCATGCCCTACCGCGTCACCATTCCCGGCATGGGCAGCCTGCAGGGCATCGATTTCATCGATACCGGCATTCCCGGCGAGCATGATTATGTGTCCAGCTACTGCGCCGCGCGCGGGCTGGAAGGCATCGCGCACTGGAACTTCTTTCTCGCCTTCGCGCTGTTCCGCGTCGCCGTGATGGCGCAGGGCATCTACAAGCGCGGCAGCGAACGCGGCCCGGCCACGCCGGCGGTGAAAGCCTATGGCGCGGTGGTACGCTCCGTCGCCAACCAGGCCTGGAACCTGGTCGACGGCGGCGACGACTAATTTCCTGTGTCACCCTCGCTTTCGCGAGGGTGACGGAATGAGGTGAGGCGACTGCCTACTCCGCCAGGCCGTGGAAGCTGCGCAGCGCGAAATCGGCGGCGCGGCCGAAGATCGCGGCCTTCCAGGGCGCGGTATCGACATAGAAGGCATCGCGCATCTGGCGCTTGAGCTGCTGGCCGAGGGCTGAATTGAGATCGCCGCGCGCATGCAGCCAATGGTCGGCGCGCAGCGCATTCAGCACTTCCGGCACCGGCTTGGTGCCGTATTCAAGGGCCACCGATACCACCTCGATGCCAGCAGGCAGGTCGAGGAAGGCTTCCGGCACTGTGCCGGTCACCTTGGCCGAGGTCGAACTGCCGTCATTCGGATCGGTCACGGAGGGGCCATACCAGGCCTTTGCCTTGTCAACGCCGCGCATCGTGCCGAGCATCTCGGGGCCGACATAGATCGGCTCGCCATAGCCCATGGGGCCGAGGCCGGTATGGTAGTCGATGCTGGCGAGTTTCAGCGCACCCGCCGGCACATGCTCGGCCAGGATGCGGCGCAAAGTGGTGTTGGACCAGGTGGCCTGGCCGCCGCCGAAGAACAGCCCATCGCCATGGCTGTATTGCCCGCCGGTGACGGCGGCCTGATAGGCGCGCAGGCCATGCTTCTGCTGGTAGTCGAGGATTGCCTTGTCGGCGGCGGCCTTGGCCGGGCCGTCCCAATCGGCCGGGATCAGCCAGTCATGCACATCCTTGTAGGCGGCATTGTTCGGCAGCGGCTTGGCGAAATCCTGGAAATTGCGGTTGAGGTCCACGTTGTCCTCGGTCACCCGGCGGATCCAGGCGAAGCCGTAGGGATTGATGGCGTGGATCATCACGATCTTGGTGTCGGCCGGCGCTGCTTCATAGATGCGCTCGTGGAAAAAGCCGACCTGGCAGCCCGAGCCGCAGAAGCCTTCGGCGCCATGGGTGCCGGAGATGGTGAGGTAGACGCGCTTGGCATTGGCCGGGCCAAGGCAGGCGACATCGGTGGTCAACGGCGCCCCGTCAGGCGTGCGCGCCTTGGGATTCTCATAGGCCGTCAGCGTGGCGCCGGCGTCCCGGGCCGCGGCGCGGAATTTCTCCCGCGCCTCGGCATAGGTGGCAGAGAAGTAATCGGAAACGGTCATGGGGAGGCACTCTTTTTTTGTTGTGTCTTAAACCTGACCGTTTCCGGCCAATCACTTCCTGCTTAGTTCCAGCGCTGCAGCTCGAGGCGACCGATCTGGTTGCGATGCACCTCGTCCGGACCATCGGCGAAACGCAGCGTGCGGGCCTGGGCATAGGAATAGGCCAGCATCTGGTCGTCGGAAACGCCCGACGCGCCATGCACCTGCATCGCCCAGTCGATCACCTTGCAGGCCATGTTCGGCGCCGCCACCTTGATCATGGCGATTTCCTTGCGCGCCGCCTTGTTGCCCACCGTGTCCATCTTCCAGGCCGCGTGCAGGGTCAGGAAGCGGGCCTGGTCGATCAGGATGCGCGATTCGGCGATGCGCTCCAGCGTCACCGTCTGCTCCGACACCGGCTTGCCGAAAGCAACACGGCTCTTGGCGCGCTTGCACATCTTCTCCAGGCTGCGCTCGGCCAGGCCGATCAGGCGCATGCAATGGTGGATACGGCCCGGGCCAAGGCGGCCTTGAGCGATCTCGAAGCCACGGCCCTCGCCGAGCAGCACGTTGCTCACCGGCACTCGGACATTGTCGAACACCACTTCGCCATGGCCATGCGGCGCGTCGTCATAGCCGAATACCGGCAGCATGCGCAGCACCTTCACGCCGGGCGTGTCGCGCGGCACCAGCACCATGCTCTGCTGCATGTACTTGTTCGGGTTGTTGGCGTCGGTCTTGCCCATGAAGATGATGATCTTGCAGCGCGGGTCGCCGATGCCGGAGGTCCACCACTTGCGGCCGTTGATCACGTAGTGATCGCCGTCGCGCTTGATCTCGGACTCGATGTTGGTGGCGTCCGACGAGGCCACCGCCGGCTCGGTCATGGCGAAGGCGGAGCGGATTTCACCAGCCAGCAGCGGCTCCAGCCACTGCTTCTTGTGCTCCTCGGTGCCGTAGCGTTCGATGGTCTCCATGTTGCCGGTATCCGGCGCCGAGCAGTTGAACACTTCCGGTGCCAGGAAGGAGCGGCCCATGATTTCGCAGAGGCTGCCATATTCATGGTTCTTGAGGCCGGCGCCGCGATGGCTGTCAGGCAGGAACAGGTTCCACAGCCCTTGCGCCTTGGCCTTGGCCTTGAGTTCTTCCACCACCTTTGTCGGTTCCCAGCGGTCGCCGGTGGCGATCTCGGCAAAGAAACGGTCCTCGTTGGGATAGATATGGTCATCCATGAATTTGGAGACCTGCTCCTGCAGCGTTTTCACGCGGTCGGAAAAAGTGAAATCCATTGTGGTTAGTCCTTGTTCGATAGTTAGCCGATAACGGTTGACGGACCGAGTTTAAACCCGTGCAAGGAAGCCGGATAGGGCCAGCCGGGTGGCCGAACAAACAGGAGGGATCAGCGGCGGCTGGAAAAGAAGTCGCGCAGCAGGGCTGCCGAATCCGCGGCGGCCAGCCCGGCATAGACTTCCGGGCGGTGATGGCAAGTTGCCTGGGCGTAGAAACGCACGCCGTTTTCCACGGCGCCGCCCTTGGGATCGTCGGCGCCGTAATACAGCCGTCGCAGCCGCGCGAAGGAAATTGCTGCAGCGCACATAGGGCAGGGCTCCAGCGTCACGTAAAGGTCACAGCCGGTCAGCCGTTCCTGGCCCAAGGCGGCGGCGGCGCGGCGGATCGCCAGCACCTCCGCATGGGCGGTGGGGTCGTTCAGCGCCCGGGTCTCGTTGCCGGCCTGGGCCACCACCTGGCCGGTGGCGCCATCCACCAGCACGGCGCCGACCGGCACCTCGCCGCGCTCTGCTGCGACGCGAGCCTCGGCCAGAGCCAGATCCATGTAGCCGGAAGCCTGTTTCATGGCGCCAACCTGCGGCAGCGCGGGTGGGGCGTCAAGCCCGGTTGCCGCCGCTGTTGCTGTGATGGGCTGCCGGGCCTATAACCGCGCCATGACCAGCAAGACCAAAGTCCCCCTGATCGGCCTGACGCTCGATTCCGAGCAGCCCGGCGGCTATTCCAAGTTTCCGTGGTATGCGATCCGACAGAATTACTGCTCGGCGGTTACCGAGTCCGGCGGTGTGCCGCTGGTGCTGCCGCATGAGCCGGCGGTGGCAGCGCGCTATGTCGAACTGCTGGATGGCCTGATCGTCACCGGTGGTGCCTTCGATGTCGATCCGGTGCTGTTCGGCGCCGGCACCAAGCATGCCAGCGTCACCACCAAGGATGCGCGCACGCAGTTTGAGTGGGCGATGATCAAGGGCATGCTGGCGGCGGACAAGCCGGTGCTCGGCATCTGCGGCGGGCAGCAATTGCTCAACGTGGTGCTGGGCGGCACGCTGATCCAGCATATCCCCGATGCGGTGCCCGATGCCCTGGCGCATGAACAGCCCAATCCGCGCAACGAGGCCGGCCATGATGTGGCGATCACGCCCGGCACCAGGCTGCAGGCGATCGTTGGCAAGGACGCGCTGCCGGTGAACTCGGCGCATCATCAGGCAGTGGACAAGGTGGCGCCCGGCGCCACCGTCAATGCCGTGGCCTCCGATGGCGTGATCGAAGGCATCGAGCATGGCGGCTACCGCTTCTGCATCGGCGTGCAATGGCACCCGGAATTCTTCATCTCCGAAGGCGACCGCGCGCTTTACGCCGCCTTCATCGCCGCGGCGGCCAAGCCATGACCGACAAGCACAAGGATGCCGCCAAGGATGGCACCAAGGATGGCGAGCGCATCGCCAAGCGGCTGGCGCGCGCCGGGCTTTGCTCGCGCCGCGATGCCGAACGCTGGATCGCCGAAGGCCGCGTGATGGTGAACGGCAAGGTGCTGACCACCCCGGCGGTGGTGGTGACCGCCGCCGACCGCATCGTGGTGGATGGCAAGCCGGTGGGCGAGCCGGAGCGCACCCGGCTGTGGCTGTTGCACAAAAAGCGCGGCCTGATGACCACGCATCGCGACCCGCAAGGCCGCCCGACGGTGTTCGAGCAACTGCCCGAGGATATGCCGCGCGTCATCTCGGTTGGCCGGCTCGACTTCAATTCCGAAGGCCTGCTGCTGCTGACCAATGATGGCGCGCTGGCACGCAAGCTGGAATTGCCGAGCCAGGGCTGGCTGCGTCGCTACCGCGTGCGCGTGCATGGCCAGGTGGTGGAAGCTTTGCTGGCACGGCTGGCCAATGGCATCACTATCGATGGCGTCGAATATGGCGCCATCCAGGCCAGTGTCGAGCGCCAGAAGGGCGACAATGCCTGGCTGATCATCGGTCTGCGCGAGGGCAAGAACCGCGAAATCCGCCGTGTCATGGAGCATCTCGGCTATCCGGTCAGCCGCCTGATCCGTGTCGCCTATGGCCCGTTCCAGCTCGGCAACCTGGTGGAAGGCGAAGTCCGCGAGGTGGCGGGCAAAGTGCTGGCCGAGCAGCTTGGCGAAAAGCCGGCGAAGCGTCCGCGCACAGGCCAAGATCGCAGCGCCCAGGACCGCAGCGCCCAGAACCGCGGTATTCAGGCCCGGCCTGAAAAGAAAAAGTAATGCGCATCGTAGGCGGCAGCCATCGCGGCCGTGCGCTGCATGCGCCGCCGGAACAGGCTACGCGCCCGACCACCGACCGGGTGCGCGAATCCCTGTTCAACATGCTGCTGCATTCGCCCTCCCTGCTCACCGATGAGGGCAAGACACGGCTGGATGGCGGCATCGTGCTGGATGCCTTCGCCGGCAGCGGCGCCTTGAGTTTCGAGGCGTTGTCGCGCGGCGCACTGCATGCCTATCTGTTCGAGATCGATCCGGCGGCGCGGCGCTGCATCCTGCGCAATGCTTCCGAGCTTGGTCTATCGGAGCGCATCACGCTGCGCGCCGCCGATGCGCGCCAGCCCGGCCGCGCTTCTGTGCCGGTGGACATTGTGTTCCTCGATCCGCCCTACCGTTCCGGCCTTGGCACGCCGGTGCTGCAGGGTCTGGACCGCGATGGCTGGCTCAAACCCCAGGCGCTGGCGATCATCGAAACCGACGCCAAAGGCGCCTATGCCGTGCCCGAGGGTTTTGATCTGCTCGAGGAACGCCAGCAGGGCCCGGCGCGGCTCACTTTCCTGCGGAAGAGAGCTTAGTCTCGTCACCGCCGGGCTTGACCCGGCGGTCTCTTGGAAAGTGGCATGAGATGCGCGGATCAAGTCCGCGCATGACGATTCTTTTTTATTCGTCATGCCCTGCGGAGGCAGGGCATCCACGAGTGTTTTTATTCTGCGATAAAAAGAAACTCGTGGATGGTCCGCCTGCGCGGACCATGACGAAACCTAGTTACTCCTCCACCGACCGCGTGCCGAGATCGGCGTCGAGCTGGTCATGGAACACCTTGATGCCGTATTCGAGCTGGCCGAAGGTGAAGCGCGTATTCGCGCCCGAACGCAGCGAGGCGTGGATACGTTCCGAAATCCACAGATCTTCGGCCTGGAATACGCCGCCTTCGATCAGCGCGAAGGAGCGCTGCCAATGGTCGCGCTCCTTGTCGTTGCGCGGCGGATGTGGGGTGAGCATGGTATGCATGAAGTCGGTTTCGTCGGCACCGACCGGATACATCGTCAGGATGCTGGTGTAATCGGGATGCAGCACCAGAACGGTGTTGGGATAGATCACATAGGCGAAACTGGCATGGCGGCGGGCATCCCAGTCGCTCTCCGGCAGGTGTGCGATTTCGCCGAATTCCTGTCGCGCCACGATGGAGCGGATGTGCGGCCCGACGCGGTCGAGAATCGCGGCACCATCCTGGAAGAACGGCCCGACGGTTTTGTGATGCAGTCGCACCACATGGTAGCTTTCCAGGAAAGCATCCATCACCAGCTTCCAGTTGGTCTTGCGCCGCGTGATCGCGCGGGCGAAGCCGTGCATGTTGGCGAAGCCGAAGACATCCAGGTCTTCGCCCAGCCCTGAGAGGAAGCTGGTCAGGTCGAGGCTGCTGCTGTCGCCGGCTTGCGGAATGCCCCAGATGATGCCGTGGCGGATTTCGAGCGGAAACGGGGTGAGGCCATGCCGCGCCGGATCGAGGCCGGGGAAGGTGTCGAGGCAGGGGATATGCTTCACCCGGCCATCCAGATCGTAGGTCCAGTTATGATACGGGCAGACCAGCGACGACTTGCGCGCCGGTTCCGGGCAATCCGCCAGCCGGGCGCCGCGATGGCGGCAGGCATTGAGGAAGCCGCGGATTTGCCCGTCGCGGGCACGCAGCAGCAGCAGCGGGCGGTCGATGATATCCAGCGTCAGGGTGTCGCCGGCCTTGGGCAGGGTGCTTTCATGCCCTAGCACCAGCGGCAGGCGGCGGAACAGCGTCTCCTGCTCCAGCCGGGCGCGGTCGGCGTCGTAGTAGACCTCGGGGGCAATATGGAAGGGGCGCGCGATTTTCTCCGCCCGCTCGGCGGCGAGGCCGTTCAACAGGCGCCGGAATTGCGCCAGATGCGCCGGGTGTCGCATCCTGAAATCCTCCCTGCGGCCCACTGGAAGGGGCCTTTCTTGGCACCCAGGGAAGCATGGCGGGTGGAAAAAGCAAGCGGAATCGCCAAAACTGCCGCTACGTCAAGCGCTTAACCGCATTTCGCGGGCGCAACCGGCTTTCATTGCTCAGGCCCCGCTTGGGTGCTAAAACCCGCGCCATGACACAGCCTCAACCTATTGCCCTGGCGACTGTTCCGGCCGGCATGAAAAAGTTGGCCCTCGATGTCGGTTTCATGGCGGCGAACGGCCCGCTATGGGGCCGGCTCGATCCGGAAGACGGCTTGCCGATCATGGGCTTCCGGGTGGAGGAGCGGCACATGAATCCGGGCCGCATCTGCCATGGCGGCATGATGATGACCTTCGCCGACATGCTGCTGGGCTTCACGGCCGGCATCGCCGCCGGTGGCCGCAAATTCGTGCCGACAATCCAGTTGAATGGCGACTTCGCCGCGCCGGCACCGCTCGGCGCCTGGGTCGAGGGCAAGGGCCGCCTGGTGCGCCTGACCCGCAACATGGGCTTTGTCGACAGCCTGATCACCGCCGATGGCGTGCCCTGCCTGCGCGCCAATGGCATCATGAAGATTCCGTCGCAGGATACGCCGCATGGCGATATCCGCCGCCTGTTTGGATAAGCACCTTGGCCACCGATCTTTCCCTGATCCGCAACTTCTCGATCATCGCCCATATCGATCATGGCAAGTCGACTCTTGCCGACCGTCTGATCGAGGCCTGCGGCGGCCTGGAAAAGCGCGAGATGACCGAGCAGATTCTCGACAACATGGATATCGAGAAGGAGCGCGGCATCACCATCAAGGCGCAGACCGTGCGCCTGAACTACACGGCCAAGGACGGCAAGACCTATGTGCTGAACCTGATGGACACGCCCGGCCATGTCGACTTCGCCTATGAAGTCAGCCGCAGCCTGGCGGCCTGCGAAGGCTCGCTGCTGGTGGTGGATGCCAGCCAGGGTGTGGAAGCGCAGACGCTGGCAAACGTGTATCAGGCACTGGATGCCAATCACGAAATCGTGCCGGTGCTGAACAAGATCGACCTGCCGGCGGCCGAGCCCGACCGCGTGAAGGCGCAGATCGAGGATGTGATCGGCCTGGATGCCACCGATGCGGTGGAAATCTCGGCCAAGACCGGGCTTGGCATCGACAAGGTGCTGGAAGCCCTGGTGACACGCCTGCCTGCACCGAAAGGCGACCGTGAGGCGCCGCTGAAGGCCCTGCTGGTGGATAGCTGGTA
Organism: Ferrovibrio sp. MS7; assembly: GCF_038404985.1. Classification (NCBI taxonomy): domain Bacteria; kingdom Pseudomonadati; phylum Pseudomonadota; class Alphaproteobacteria; order Rhodospirillales; family Rhodospirillaceae; genus Ferrovibrio; species Ferrovibrio plantarum. The sequence continues at coordinate 963,071 of NZ_JBBKBA010000002.1, read as the reverse complement.
CGATGCCTATCTCGGCGTCGTGGTGCTGTTCCGTGTTGTCGATGGCACGATCAAGAAGGGCATGAAGATCAAGTTCATGTCCTCGGGTGCGGTGCATCCGGTGGAGCGCGTCGGCGTATTCAACCCTAAGCGTGTCATCGTTGATGAACTCGGCCCCGGTGAGATGGGCTTCTTCACCGCCGCGATCAAGGAAGTGGCCGATACCAATGTCGGCGACACGATCACCGAGGAAAAGCGCGCCACGGCAACGCCGCTGGCCGGCTTCAAGCCCTCGGTGCCGGTGGTGTTCTGCGGCCTTTATCCTGTGGATGCCTCCTCCTTCACCGAATTGCGCGACAGCCTGGCCAAGCTGCGGCTGAACGACGCCAGCTTCCATTTCGAGATGGAAAGCTCGGCCGCGCTCGGCTTCGGCTTCCGCTGCGGCTTCCTTGGCCTGCTGCATCTGGAAATCATCCAGGAACGGCTGGAGCGCGAGTTCAACCTCGATCTCATCACCACGGCACCGAGCGTGATCTACAAGGTGCACAAGATCGATGGCAGCGTCGAGGACGTGCATAACCCAGCCGATATGCCGGATCCGACCCAGATCGACCATATCGACGAGCCGTGGATCAAGGCCACGATCATGGTGCCGGACGAGCATCTCGGCTCCATCCTCAAGCTCTGCGAAGACAAGCGCGGCCGCCAGGTGCAACTCACCTATGCCGGCAATCGCGCCATGGTGGTTTATCGCCTGCCGCTGAACGAAGTGGTGTTCGATTTCTATGATCGCCTGAAGTCAGTGAGTCGCGGCTATGCCAGCTTCGATTACCAGATGGATGGCTACGAGACCGGCAATCTGGTGAAGATGTCGATCTTGGTGAATGCCGAGCCGGTGGACGCGTTGGCCACCATCGTGCATGCCGCCCGCGCCGAGGCCCGGGGCCGCCAGCTCTGCGAGCGGCTGAAGGAACTGATTCCGCGCCAGATGTTCAAGATCGCCATCCAGGCGGCAATCGGCGGCCGTATCATTGCGCGCGAAGACATCTCGGCGCTGCGCAAGGACGTGCTGGCGAAATGCTATGGCGGCGACATCAGCCGCAAGCGCAAGCTGCTGGAGAAGCAAAAAGAGGGCAAGAAGCGTATGCGCAATGTCGGCAATGTGGAAATCCCGCAGGAAGCCTTCATTGCGGCGCTCAAGATGCCCGAGCCGTAAGGCGGGGAAGAGCTACCCGAGCCGTAAGGCGGGAAGAGCAACCCGAGCCGTAAGGCCCAGGCAGAAGGTTAGCTGAGCGCGCCGAAGCGGGCACGCTGTTTCTCTGCCGGCTTGCGGAACAGCCAGATTGCCGCCACGCCGATGGCGGCCAACACAATGGCACCTGGCTGGTGCAGCAGGCCGGTCATGCCCGGATCCCAGATATAGGCCGGCAGGTAACGCTGCATCAGTGCCTGCAACAGGGTCAGGCTGCCGGCATCGAGCTGATACCAGAAGGCGCCGAGCTCGCCGAAACGGGCCTGGCCGCTCTCCAGCCAGTTCAGGGCGTCGCCGCCCAGCGCCATCAGGCTCAACGCCACCAGCACCCAGCCGATCCAGCGCCCCAGAAACATCCCCACACCCCGCAGAAAGCCCTACCTGCCAATAGCTTAAAGCCTGTGGCGGGACAATTGCAAATTCGCCCGGCCAAAGTATAGTGCCGCCCGCGCTGGATGGGTGGCCGAGTGGTCGAAGGCGCGCGCCTGGAAAGTGCGTATACCCCAAAAGGGTATCGTGGGTTCGAATCCCACCCCATCCGCCATCTTCCCGTCGCCAACCACGACAGCGACTGTCGGAAACCACGTTAGTTGACAAAACACCACGTTAATTGACAATTCCGACAACCTTAATTGACAATTCGGCAGCATTACTGCCCCACTAAATCGCTATTTCATCTTATCCATCGTGGTAAAATTGTACCGAATCGCGCTCGCATTTTTCTCACCCGCGATGGATCCAGATGGATGCTTCCATGCAGCTGCCGAGCAGATGGCCGGTTGGCGTGAAGTTGCAGCCAAGCGAGAGCTTCGGCTCTTGGTTCGCACGCCTTGCATGGGCTCATGGACTATCGCCGTCTGAACTCTATCGCGTTGCGTTGCCCGGTGGGCGCATCGCCGGCGCCGACCTCGATCGCCATGCATGCGATGATCTGATCGCCAACCTGACGATCCACACCGGCGTACCTCGTAGCGACCTGGAGAAGGCCACCTGGCGCTCCTGGCGAGGCGCTGTCTTCGGCAGGGACGACGGCGGCGGGAATCTAGCCTGGCTGCCACCAGGCGGCCGTATCTACTCCAATCACTCCTTTGGCCAGCAGGTATGCCCCTCGTGCCTGGCGGCCGACAAGGAGCCCTATTTCCGGGCCGAGTGGCGCCTGGGGTTCGTGGCTGCCTGCCCCCATCACCGCCAACTGCTGGTCGACCGGTGCCCCGGTTGCTCCAGCTCGATCGGCGCTCAGGCTGCCCCGAACAACGCTTCCTTGGCCAAGTGCGGCTATTGCGGCTTCGACCTCCGGAATATCGCTCCGATCAAGGTGGATGAGCATGACCTGGCGCCTCAGCGACGTCTGCTGCGGATCGCCCGGGGCGACTGGCAGCACATGGGCGAGGCCGGGCCAGTGCATCCGGTGCTCTTCTTCAGGATATTTGCCCTGCTCTACCGCCTGGTGGCGTCCGGCCGCCATGCTCTGCCATTGCGCCGCTATCTGATGGGCCCGGGCTCTGACATTCGCGCAGAAGCGATCCCGAGGCTTCAGGAGATCGAGCGCTATCCGCCAAGGACTCGCCTGATCCTGGTCGGCCTGGCTTGGCAGCTGGCGCAGGATTGGCCGCATCGCTTTGCCGAGGCCTGCGGTGCAGCAGGGTTCCACCGCTGGATGATGTTCAAGCAGCCGGTTGACGTACCTTTCATCTATGCCGTGGCAGTGATGCGGTATCTGAACGGCTCGACCCATCATGTTCAGCCGGACGAGATTCGTGTAGCCGCCGGCAAGCTGGAAGCAGAGGGAGAGCAGCCAACCTACAAGGCGCTCCGGGGCGTCCTCGGGGTGAAATTCCATGCCGCTCGTCATCTGGCCGCGCCGGCGAAGCCGCACAAACCTTATGGCACACATCGCTACTGGAAGCTCGATGGCGTCTCGCCGTCGACCAGGGCGGCAGTAAAGGCCGCAGCCCATCACGCGGGCGAGAATGTCGGTGCCTGGGTGGATCAGGTGCTGCGCGAAGCGCTGGCCAAGACCAAGAAGGCGGATGGATGAGAGCGAAAGCCAGAAAGATCGGCCCAGGCAGGCAGAGCATTACCGGGATGGTTGCCAACGGTGACGATCCCATAGAGTTCGAGTCTACCCTTGAGCGCGATTATGTGGTGCTCACCAAGTTCCGGGAGCCGGATGCCGAGATACAGGATCAGCCCGAGAAGGTCTGGTTTATCAATGAGAGGGGCCGGAAGACCAAGTATGTCCCCGACTTCCTAGTCCGGCATGCCTCGGGCTATACAGAGCTAGTCGAGGTGAAGCCCAGACAAATACTGACGGAGCAGAAGGACTTCTTCGCTGCTCGCTTCGACGCCGCCCGCGAATTTGCCCGTGAGCGAGGCTGGGAATTCCAGATCTACTCAGAAATCCATATTCGCATCCCGATGCCGCGGAATGCGCATTTTCTTACCCCGTATCGTTCCCAGAAGGTGAAGCCAGACCTGTGCGCACGGTTGCTGCTCACCGTGAAGCGAGGACGCTTGCCGGTATCTGAACTGATAGCCGCGGTGGCTGGCAACAGAGAAGAGCGCCTCTATGCGATTCCTCAAGTGTGGCACCTGGTCTAGACCGGAAGACTGTCCGTCGATCTGGATGTCCTGGTTTCCCAGTCATCCATGATCTCCCTCACCCAAGCGGAACGTCATTAATGAAGCAGCTCGCTACCTTCAAGAAGGGTACGGAGGCCTATCTCTATGGCCGGCCCTGCCGGATCGTCGGTACGGCCGGCACGACGGCTGTGAGGGTGATGTTTCTGGACAGCGGTGAAACCGTTCAGACGAGCATCGACAACCTTTGGTCGGAGCTGCCCGAGAGTGCGCCGGAGCCTGCGCGCACATTGGATATGTGCCATCCGGGCGATATCTCTGAAGCCACCCGCCGTTTTGAGATCATTCGTCCTATCATTGAATTCATGGATTCACCTGAGAAGGCCGGCAAGATCGGTGATGTCTATGCCGCCGTGAACAAGCAGAGCGGCTTGGGGATCAAAACACTGTATCGCTGGGTCGATGTGTTCTGCAGCCGCCGTCTCCTCGCCGATCTTGCGCCACGCCGTCGGCGAAAACACAAACGGTTTCTCGGTGCCAAGCAGGAAGAGCTGGTGGCCGAGGCCGTGGAAATATACCTGTCGCCAAAACGGCCTTCGGTTAAGAAGGTTTATAAGTGGCTTACAATACAATGTGCGGACCTGGCTATTCCTCCACCGCATCTGAACACTTTTCGCCGGCGTCTGCGGGAATTGCCGCCCAGGCGCGCCCTGGCAGCCCGCCATGGCGCCAAGGCCGCGGCCGATAAGTATGACCAGATCAAAGGCCACTATCCCGGAGCCGATTATCCCCTGGCTTATGTCCAGATAGATCACACGCTCTTGGATATGACTGTCGTCAGCTCGAAATCCCGCGAGCCGATTGGGAGGGTCTGGCTGACAGTCGCGATCGACATATTCAGCCGAATGATCGTTGGGTTCTACCTTTCATTCGAGGCGCCGAGTGCATTCTCGGTATGCATGTGCATCCGGCGGGCCTTCCTGCCGAAAGAATCACTGCTTCTCGACCTCAAGGTAAATGGCGATTGGCCGGTCTGGGGCTTCATGCGAAATCTGCATGCCGATAATGGCGCTGATTTCAGAAGCGAAGTTTATAAGATAAACGTCATGCAGTATGGCTGCAATCTGAACTGGCGGGTGGTGCGGGATCCGCATTATGGCGGACATATTGAACGCCTCATCGGCACGATAAACACGTTCATGCATGATATTCCGGGGACGACATTCTCCAACCCGAGAATGCGTGGCGAATATGATTCGGAAGAGAATGCTGTCCTCGATATCGATGAGCTGGAGCAGCTTTTCTGCCATTGGATGGTGAATGTTTATCACAAACGTCCTCATACTGAGCTCGGCTGTACCCCGCTGGAGAAGTGGGAGGCAGGCATTGTCGGCTCTGATGGGTCGCCAGGTGTCGGCCTGCAGGATCGGATCGAGGATCCGGCGCGGCTGGCGATTGAGATGCTGCCCTTCACGGAGCGGACCATTCAGCGGGACGGCATCTCCTGGGATTCGATCACCTACATATCGGAAGCTTTAACGCCCTATATCCGGGCCACAGAAGGGCGGTCTTCTGCCAAGTTCAAAGTGCGTCGAGATCCCAGGGATGTCTCCTGCATATGGTTTCTTGATCCGAGGTCAGGTGAGTATCACCGGGTATACGAAGAAACACGCCAGATGCAGCCAATAACCATATGGGAGCACAAAAGGGCGAGGGAGCTGGCTGCCAAGCTCGGGCGGAGAAATGGCACCACGGCAGATAATATTGATGCTCATAAGGAAGTAGATCGCCTTGTCGAACAAGCCGAAACGAAAACCAAAACGGCCAAATCAGAGCGTCGCAATGCCGAGCGCCGGCGGCGAAGCAGGGCAACGTTAGCTACGGAGCCCCATCAGAAGAGGCCATCCGAGACACATAAGCGGGCTGCTGGCTTGCAACTGGTTGTTGATAACGACAGCAAGGCACAGCCCTTTGCACGTGACCTGGCACTCGACCTGGTGGATGACGACTTTCCTGTGGCGGAGGAAATATGACCGAACCAAATGCGGGTACCGATATATTCTCCGGCACGGGCGCCACGCTTTTTGCTGGGGACTTTGATGTTCTGCGGCGGCCCTGCTGGATACCTTATCCGCGGGCCAGCCTGGGGGTGCGCAAGCTTCGTGACCTGCTCCAGGCGCCCAGAAGCCACCGCCCTCGTGGCATGCTGCTGTATGGCGAGACTAACAGCGGCAAGACGACGATTGCCCGACACTTCCAGAATACGATCAACAAGGAGAGGCAGAGAAGCACGGAAGGCGACGACGTACCTGAGGACCGGCCCGTCATCATTGTTCAGTCCCCGCCATATGCCTCAGCCGAAGCCCTGCTCAGTAGCCTTTTGCGTTCAATCAATGCTCCTTTCCAGGAAACTTGGCGGTTCGAACGCAAGCTTGCCCAAACACTGAAGCTATTTCCGAAAAGCGGCATCAAGATGCTGATGATTGATGAGATTCATAATTCGCTAATCAGGCCTCATGACAAACGGGTGCAATTCCTAAATACCATTCGCTATCTGTCCAACGAACTTGAGATCCCAGTTGTTGTCATTGGTACAGATTTGGCGCTAAGCACCATTCAGTCTGACCAGCAGCTCGGGAATCGTCTGGAACCATTTAAGTTGATGCCATGGATGGCGGACAACGAGTTTGCCCGCTTCCTGGGTGGCATCCTGAAGCATCTGGGTTTGAGTCCACTGCCAGCAGTCAAGTCGAAGAAGTTTTGCGATAAGGTCATTAATATGACTGACGGCCTTACGGGGGAGATTTGGTCTCTCTCGGTCCAAGTGGCTGAATTTATGTGCGAGCAGAATATAGAGGTGCTCGATGAAGGCGTGTTGGATGCAATTGCGTGGGTGCGTCCACAGGAGCGGAGAAATGACAAGTAACTCTGTGGCCGCAGGGTACTTTCCCAGCCACTTCATATGGCCGTTTCTGGCACCGCTGGCATTGGCGACTCTGGCGGGAGGCTTTCCTGCTCGATCTTTCGTGCGTCAGGACCCATCAGCCAGGCCGCAAGGCCAGCGATGGCGGAGTCAGACTGCGCGATGGCGGACAGGCGCCGATCCGGCTTCATAGGTGCCCCGCGGCTAGCTAACCTTGTTGACATCAGATGCGGTCGGAGCTGGACACCGATCTCAGCTTCGATACGTCGAAATATGGTCACTCCGCCGGCATCAATGTCACCCCAATGCCAGGCTGGCAGACCGCCTGCGACCAGACTGCGGATGCAGGAGAGCACAGCCGGGGAAGGAAAGCCTCCGGTAAACACGACGATTCCGTGATCACGAACCTCGCGCACCTGGCGATGAAAGGACTGAAGATTCTCGATAAAGAGCAGGTATCGCGCGCTTACATCTGACCGCAAATCCGCTACTCGTTCGGGAGCGATTGCAAGATAGGGGTTCGCGGGCAGCTTACGGTCGTCGATAGTAACTGGTCCGCCGACAAACACAGGATTCCCATAGCGTACAAATCCGAGAACATCGAGTATATCGGTTCCTTCGGGCAGGCTTAGTAGGTGGCCAAGAATGCGGAGTAGCGATGACCGCACAGATTCGAAGTCCTTGCTGCCGAGGCCGAGCGAGACGCTAAACTGCCGTATGTCTTTGCCGCGATGCTCATTCTGGATGATGGCGCCTATGAATCGGATGACGAGAACGGCCCGATCCTCGTCACCGAGCCTGATACCAAAGGCGCCTTTTCCCAAGATCCAGGCCTCTATCAGGATGATCAGGGCCTGTCTCTGCAGTTCGTCTAGGATCTGGCATTCCCGCATAACCCTGGCTTCGAGTGCGCGACAGATTCCTTCCAGCCGTCTGTGTCCAATAACCGAAGCCAGTGCCGCAGCATCAAGGACCTCGATCATACCGAAATCATTCATTCGGCGCTCTTCGGTGCTTCGCCGCAGTTTAAGAATGCCGTTGGCTTCTAGTCTCGCCAAGGTGGAGCGGGCTTCGTCTTCAGCTTCGACAGGGATGGAAACGCGAGCTAGGCGTCGGCTCGGGCGCCGACCGGCGTCCGCGACATCGATTAGGTCAGATAGGAAGGCTTTGAGCTCAGGGTTCAAGCAGTCACCTCGCTATGCATCTCCCCTTCGAGCAGTTTGCGCCCCTTCTCTTTCAGGTTAACGTATTCAATATGGACGATATTACTACTGGATACCTTAGTCAGCACAATCGCCGTGTCCATCTTGGCATAGTAGACGGCCTTATTTGTTGAGGGCGCTACGCAAATGAGTTGTAGCCCAGTTCTCCGAAAGAATTCGATGGTCTTGGCAACGTTCATTGGTTCAAACTTGTTGAATGCCTCATCTAGCAAGATGGTGCCTGACCGATTTATTCGCGCGGTTGGGCTCATGCTGCCAAAATATGCCATAGCCACTGCAACTCCGAGACAAATGTAAAATGGCGCCTCGCGCTCGCCACCTGAGAGATCGCCAATCATATTCGACAACTTCCCCAGAGGTTTTGTCTTACCCGCTCCCACAAAAGTCGCAGCATTGTATATGTCGAGGTCGTACTCGTAGTAATTCCGTGGATCAATCAGCTCCTTGATCGGGTCATCATCGGTAGTCCCGCCAGTGAGCATATCCATCATCTGCTTTATAATTTTCACGTCATTGTGGTGAGGGTTTTGCTCAATGAAATCCATGGACAGGATTTTGTGGTTGCTGCGTACACGTTCAGCTAAGTTCAAATACTCACTAAGCCGTGCATTTGGAGACGATGTGATCTGGAAGATCATCTCGTTGAATTGAGCGCCGCGAAGATTAACGTTGAGGTCATTCTGGACCCGTCTCTGCTCGGCAATTTTTAAGAGGATCATGTCGAAGAATGCTGTCCTGGTAGTCTCCAAGAACAGATCAGCCGCGCGCCTAACGTCTTCGCTGTACGGTCGCAGGATATCATTTTCTATTTCATCGCAGCGGCGGTCTGTCCATGCGGCATGACGACGCATAATCGATAGCTGTTCATCATCATGGGTTGGAATCCCATGTGGATCGTGTGCATCGAGATACCGCGTCCTGGCATTCGCAAATGTAGTCCGAGCCCTATCCAGCCCGCGTTTATACTCCTTGATCAAACCCTCACAGTTTTCGTTGAATCTGGCAGTGTCGGATAACTTGTCTGTGATAAGTTTGATGGCCGACTCAAGATCATCGAGGAGGTCAGCCCGTTTGGCGTCCGCGGCTATACGACGTTCTCTCGATAGCATGCTGCGTACTTCTGGCAGGTAGTTTTTGACGGTCGTTTCTGCTTCCAATGCAGTCTTCTCTAGGTCCTTCCTTTTACTCTTATCCTCCGCCAATTGCCCATTGATCCCATCGAGCTCTTTCTTGTAGCCACTAATTTTATTCCCAAGTTCAGGATCGATCGCATCCATTGCGGCGTCTAGTTCTCGACTATTTCGTTCTAGGTCCTCTCGTCCCGCTTTAGCATTCCAGAGTACTTGGCTTGCCGCCGTCCGATCTGCTGGCACTTTATCGAATGCAGCGAGAATGCCCGACAAAAGATCTTGAGTTAGCTTCACTTTAGCATTGGCTGGACGCAGATCGACATTGATGTCTGCAAGTTTCTTCTGAAGAACTTCCTTTATCAGTCCGGTCCCTGAACCAAAGAGCTGAGGGTAACCATAGCGGCGAGCGCGGCGGATCGTGATACCTGAAGCCAGTCGACCATCGATCGTCGCCCCTCGATCGACCTCCTTAAGCTCTGCCTCTGTCGTAACTCGAAAGATGCGACCAATTTGATACTCAATGACCGCTCTGGCCAACGAATCGGTGACAACACAAACTTCTGCTAGACTGCCCTGGGAGAACTTGGCGTGCCCAACTGGAAGCTTGTTAGTCCGGATGACGATAGGATCTCCCTCTACTGTGTTTGCAACGACCGCCGCCGCCTCAATATCGTCAGGTTGGACCACTATTCCATGACACATATCGCCGAGAATTCCTTCGACGGTTCTACGCCATTCCTTGAATTCGGGTTTGATATCGACCAGTGCAGATAGGGGGCGTGCCTTGATGCCGCGTGCGATTAGCCGATCGATAACGCTACTAACTTGGCTCGGGACGGGGTCTCGTGAATCCTTCGCCAACTCGATCATTCTCTGTAGTTCCGCAACCTCCCTTTTCAGTCCTTCGGCTTCGGCAGCCGCCCTCGCTACTAGGCCTCGGATTGCCTCGATCAATCCAGATGTTCGCAGCGACTCGTAGGCATTGAACACGTCGTCGAATCTGGCCTGCCATGCTTTGCTACCGTCCATAAGGTCGATGATCGCAGTGGCATCGCTCACATAGCTACTGACATCAAGACCAATATCTACTGCACGGTTCACATGCCTGGGAACGGATAGAATGGCGACGCGAATCTCTTCAACTGCCCCATCTAGGCGGTCGAGATTCTGCTGAAGATACTCTCCGCGTTCCTTGAGTCTCTGGACGCGTTCAGCTTCTGGGCTCGCGGTAAGTTGTCGCTCTGTCGAGCCCAAATCTTGGTTCACTCGATCCCGCTCGTTCTCGAGGCGAGCCATACCATGGGTAATTTGTCCGATTTCCCACTTTGCCTTGCGGCGAGCGATCATCTCCTTGCGAACTCGACGTTGCTTTGTTTGGCGAGGAATCCTAATCTTGAGCCACTCGATGGCCGCTAGATTCATCTCATTTTCTATCGCGGATCGAGCCGCCCGACCGATTGCCTTGACTGCCTCAAATTCTGCTTCGGTCCGGCGTAGTCGGTCCAGCATGGCTTTCCATTGCGCATATTGTTCTTGCCAAGTTCCGACCGGCAATACGTCGTCTGGTAAGATGTTTGTGCGCATGAAATCGGAAATATCGCGAACCGCACCAGTCTCGAACTTGAGCGCCTGACGGAAGGCTCGGGTAAATCGCTGATCGGACATGCCACTGGCAGCACGGGCGCCACCTGGTCCTGCGTTTAGGATGCGGTGCCACGCCAGCCGAAAATCCTTAGCTTTCGTGTATGTCTGGATCAGGAAATCGTCGTCATCCAGAGCGGACTTCACCGATTTCCAGTCTCGCACGTAGAACTCATCGCCATTTATATAAGAGAAATCTTCCTTCGCCAGGAGACGGTCGCCCTCGATTACAAATCTGACATCGACAGCCTCAGTCTTGTCTTCGATAGAAGCTTTCATTCCGACACCGATGGTGATGTACTTTCCCGTAACCAGACAGTGATAGCCGGCGGCCAGATAACTGTAGGCACTTTCCCGTGTGTAGCGGTCCTTTACCTTGCCGAGGATATAAGAATGTACAGATCTCGATTGCTGCTTTGCCGTACTGCCATCCTCAGATCTGGAGTTGAGTCTTTGGGCACGATGGTCAATACCCAGGAGGCAGCACTGGATGGCGTCAAGAAGCGCAGTTTTTCCGGCGCCATTCCCACCAAAAATTACGGTCATTGGACCGAATCTGATATCCTCAGCTTGGTAAAGATACCAATTAATTGCTGTCAGTCGCTCGAGCGTATTGCTGTTCATTGATTATTTGTCTCGATCTTCCGTTGTTGCGCCATCTCATCCGTGAAGCGTTTCAGAAGTCCGATCTTTTCTTGGCTCAGTACAATGGTAATCGTTGGTCTGATTTTTACGAGAAATGGCTCCTCTGCTTCTGCATCGACATGGACGAGGCCATGATACTCCAAGTCCTTGAGCACATCGCGAAGCTGCTTTGTATTGGGATAGGATCGCTGTGGCGAGGTATCGGTAATTGCGGTTTCAATTTCGTCGCTGGTAACTATAACATCGTCGATTCCTGTGGCGTCATCGTCGCCGGTTGTGTCACCCATCGATCGGCGGGCATGATAGAGGTGTCGTAAGGTTAGTAAGAGCAGGGTGGTGCGCACATCGAGACGTCGTTCGCGCGGCTGCTGGACTACCTCGCCCGTTCTTGGATGCACAAGGGGGCGCATTCGGAAGCCGATTACGCCGATGTCCGTTCGCATAATGCCCTGATATCCCATCATACCGAGAATGGCCTCAACATCCCGCCACTTCTCCCTAGCCATGGCGTAGAGTTTGTCGGTGAAGCGATCGCCTTGGATAAAAAACTGTCGATCGAGGAGTGATTGCATGATGAATGCCATATCCGCTCCGGCTCCAGTCCGATCGATCTTATCGGCTAAGGTCTGAATATCCTCATTCATGACTTGTCCTTGATCTCGATGCGTCGTCCTGACCCTGTGAACCACTCGTTGTCTTCGTTGCCCTCTCGCCTTTGCACCGAAATTCCGAACTCAGTCTCGAGAGCCGCGAGAGATTCCCGGTCGAGGCCATAGAATCCAATTAAGTTAAGAAGATCAGTGGCCCCGTTCACGGGGAGCTCCGACAATGTGGCCGATTTTCTATCCTGCAGTTCGGATAGAATAAATTTACCGATAGCTTGTGGGTCGAATAGCCCTAGATTCTCAAATCTCTCCTTCAAGCGTTGCAGCGCCAGGTCTTCTTCAGTGGCTGGACGCTGGGCCGGCGCTGCGCCTGCAACGAACCTGGATGAAATGTTCGGAAAACGAAATACCTCCTGGTCGTAGGTCTTGCTCCGCCGTGCTATACCAGAAGAGAAATTGACACGATCCCAGACTGAGTCCGACAGTGTTCTACGCAAGGTTTCGATATCATTCATTTCGGTGCCATCAATGCTATCTAGGTAGCGAAGGCGGGAGTTGACCCGCGTCTGAACTCTGACCATCATTCGGTCGATCCGCTCTTGCAGGTCGGCGACGGCCTCGAAGGTCATGCGAATCCTGTCGAGAGTGCTTGTAATGATTTCGACCGCGTCCGTGATCTCGCTCTTCACAAACCCTTTGTCGAGTAGACCTTGGGCGAGTGCGGTCCGCACACCGCTATAGTCGATCGCGGCTTCACAATAGTTGATGATTTCGGCCCGAACTCGAAAAGGAGAGTTGGTCGATTTAAGCGTTGCCCAGTCTGTGATTAGGGTCTCGGATACGAAGTCTCTAAAGAAAACTTCAACAGCGCCAGCCGTCGACTGACTCCTAGCGATCTCTCCTTCGATCTTGCGCAAGGTCGACATAACCACGCGGAAATGCCGGGCCATGCGGTCAGCGAGGTTAGCGGCCTCCATGACTTTGTCGGCATTAGCCCGGGCAGCTTCAGGGTTGGCATCAGCCAGAGCATCGTGCAGAGAATCGTGGATCAGCTTGACCGACCCGCCATAGCTCTGACGTGTTTGCTCCGAAAAACCTCTTACAAATGAGAGGGTATGCAACCCGGCGACGGTAAAATTGACATGTACACGGAAGCGGTCACGAATTTCTTCTATCCAGCCGGCGTCCCTCAGGCGTCTGTAAACTTGGTAGTGGGTTTGAAGGTTCGGCTGGTCATCTGCCTCCTCCACGAGGTTGTGGTTCATAATGGCGAGGCAGTTGTGGATAGCCTCTCGGACTATTTCGACCGTTGGCATATCGGCTTCGAACTGGAACACGGCACGGTCAAGATGATCGACTACGGCATAATGCAAAGCGCCATTTGCCGAGGCGATAGTGCCAAAAAGCTTCGTAATTCGTTCATCAAAGGCCATGTCCGCTACTTTAAAGAATATAAGTGACTAATTAAATCCACTTTTTATTTCTATAGTACAAGAAGCTGCCTGATTCTAATGGCATAAAATTTTTTGGTGTTCTTCTTCAAGAATTCGAGCGGGCTGCCCCCGATCAATTCTGTAGCACCATATGTAACGTTACCATTTCGTTATGAAAAGATGAGGGCATAAAAGAACAATATTATCAGACAGAATTATGTAACGAATTGCATAACGTACAAAAAATGTTACAGTAACCGGCATGCGCAACGCATCTATATCCGAACAGGATGTCGTCAAGGCAGCTAAGGCCCTGATCAGCTGTGGCCGCGCGCCAAGTGTTCGTAATGTGCGCGATGTCATTGGTCGTGGGAGTTACGAGACAATTAATCGATACCTAAGGGCAGGCAGGGAGCAGGGGCTTCTGCCCCCCGTCCGTCGCCCCGAATCCGCCGGTCGCTCCACTGGGTCAGCGCGGGTCGCTGAACTCGAGGCTCTGCTAGCTGAAAATCATGTGAGTGCTGATCTCCAGGCCAGGGAGATTGCCGTGTTGGAACGGGATGTTGACCGCTGGAAGGGCATAGCGGCCGATTATCGGGTTAAATATGAGCGAGAATTGGAGAAGAGTGTTGAAGAAAGGATTCGCGGTACGGCGCAGGCAGACCAGCTTCGAGCGCTGAAGATGAGGTTAAATGACATCATGCGGCGCAAGCCAGTACGCCAAGACATCCTAATAAAATTGGCCTCCAAAGGTCGCCTAGTTTTCTAGAAGGTTCCGGTTCTCCTCGCATAAGAGGCGGCCGAGAGGATTGGCCCGGCCGCCGGGGAAGGTTTTCCCCTCAGCGATCCAGCCGAACCTGCAATCGGCGTGCGCTCGCGAAAGGCTTCATCTCCACCTTCTAAGATGTCGCTAACGGCCATGCGAATAGCCGGATTCTCCAGACTATCAGCCGTGTAGTTGATGGGGCAGCCCCGGCAGTGTGAGGGTCCGCCTTGGCGACGATGACTACAACATTGCCAGCTTTAGGCATACGTCAGCCAACCAGGGATCGAAGGTTTGATCGTACAGTATTTGTAATCGAGTCCGATGAAAGGCTCAAAAGGCCGGCGATCGCGGCGACCGTCGCTTTCACGTCGGCGGGCTCACTGGGGCGATCGTCGACCTGCGTGAACGGACCATCGGTTTCGGTCAGGATGCGGTCGATCGGCAATTCCGCGACTAGAGCACGGCCGCGGTCTGCTCGAACCATTTCCGCATTGATCGAGAAGTAGCAGCCAAGGGAGACGGCGCGTTTGGCCTCGCTGCGGCTGCCTGTAAACCAGTGTAGTACGACGCTTCCGCGATCGCGTGGTAAATGTTCTTCAATCATATCTAGAACCTGTGAAGTACTTCTCACGCTGTGGACTGTGAGAATTTTACCGCCCGCTTCAGCGCAGCACCGAAGGACACGGCGGAACACATGCTTTTGGACATCCAAAGACTTGTAGAAGCGTGGTCCCGCATCGAGCCCGACTTCACCCACGTATCGCGTCTCGGACAAGTGCCCCTCCCAGAGCGGTAGCTCGTGGGCGCGCTCTGCGACAAGCTGCGGGTGCAGGCCGAGCGCGGCACGCACGAAGCGCGTATGGCGCGTGAGCTCGTGATTGCGTACCCAGGCTTTGGGTGTTGTCGTGACGGTCAGCGTGTAAATTCGGGCAGCTTCTGCCCTTGCGATGGCGGCTTCATGGTCGGGATAAAGGTCAAGATGACAGTGGAAATCCACGCCGACAGCTTGAGCGGTATTGGTCATCCTGGGCGCGTCCTCACGCCCGTAAGCAGCGCGCCAACCTCCTCAAGCCCGCGTCGGTAGACGCCGGCAAGGGCTGCTTGCCGGGCTGGAGATTCATCGAAAAGCGGTCCCGGCTTGTGGATGAGGATTGGCGCCAGTGCCGGTCGGGCGCGAAGCCGCTCGATAGCGAGCTGGAAAGAGCGGATCTGGACGCCTTCCGATTGGCGTGTGTCGAGTGCTCGGGCGGTGAGGTCGTCGACCGTATAGACGGTCGGATCGGGATCGGGGCGGAGGCCGGCAACGAGTGCTGCCCGTCGAATGAGACAGGGGAGGCAATAACCGCAATGTTGTGTACTAAGGCCCTGCCAGCGTCCCTTGGTCGGAGCTGCGCAGGATAGCGATGAGGGGACGAGGCGGCGCAAAAGTGCGCCGTTGGCACAGGCCGCCACCATCTCCCCTTTGGTTTTATCCCAGTAAGGATTTTCGATTCGCCCGTTCACGCCGAGCCCATGGAGGGCGTCATTCCAGCGGGCGATGTAGAAGGGATGGGTCGTGCGTGTGCTCAGCGCTCCCAGGCGCAATGGATCGAGTGGCACGTTGACGGCTATGAGGCCGTTCTCTGGGACTTTGAGAGTGAAGGGGGCCTCGAGGCCGCTACCGGCAAAGATGCCGAGCGCGAAAAAGAGGAACGACCTTCCACGGGTTGTGTTCTCTCCGCCTGAACCACGAACGAAGTCATTCGGGTATGCCATCCAGAGGCGCAAGCGATCGAAGGCGCGGCCGCGATAGTGGGCCTTCAAGGCGTCAAAGATAGTAGACTGTGCATCGCTGGTCGCACCCTCGCCGGCATGGCTGATCAGAAGCGGCGTTCGACCATTTTCAAGTGCATCGATCGCGCCGATCAGGCTGTCGAGACCACCCGAGAAGAGGGCCAAGTCATCAAAGGGAGGGCCGATAAGCCTGGCGGGTGATGCCGATGCGACCCTTGTGAAGCTGCGTGGCCGCGGGCGGAACGCAAGCGACCAGTGGTCACCGGTGAGGAAGTTCAGCATCCGAACGAATATCGGCGCAACAGCGGTCCACCTATCGGGGGCAGCGACGGGAACGATCAGTCGGATTTCGCGTGTCCAGCCATCCTGCGATTCGCTCGCTCGCGAAATGCGGGTGTCGGCAGCATGGACGTGCGCAGCCAGAACCAGAATGTCCACTCCAACTTCGGAGGGGTGAACGCCGAGGCGAGAGAGATCGTTTATCGCGCGGCCGATTCCGTGATCGAGTGTCCGGTCGCCGAGAACCAGGTCGAGACGGGTTTGGGTTTCTCCATCGCCAAGTGGAACGCGGCTGCGGTCGCCGGGGCCGTACCGGCCTATGATGACGTGCCTCCTCATGCGCCTTCTGCCTCCGCGTCGCCCATGCTCTGCAAGATCCCAAATGCCTGCTCGTAAATGCGACCAACAAATTGAAGCACGCGATTGGGTGTGAGAGCAGCAGCAGTGGCACGGGCGTTTGTGAGCGCATCGGCCACGCCCCGCTGTATGAAGTCGCTCAATTGCGCCTGGACGCGCGCAGCCTCACGGCTGTCCGATGGCAGAGTGATCGTCTTCGCTCCGATGTCATTGCAGAGCCGCGCTTCGATCGCATTGGTAGCGTAAAGTTCAAACACCGCTTGCATCTGATCGGTCGTGAGGCTGTCGAGATCGGTTATGCCCGCACCGGCCAGATCGGTGATCGTCTCGATAAATGCTTCACGTGCGATGCCTTCGTCGATCGAACCACCGTCTGGACACACATAGTCCGCCAAACCAAGAAAGACTTCTTCGATCGGCCGACCCGCGAGAGCACCAAGATTCAGCGCCCGAAGGGCTTCGGTCGCCCCGCGGGTAACGGCGTCCGACAGGAAGCCAAGCAAGCGGCTGCCTGCGCCACGGGCTGATCCCATTCTTGCGGCGGCCGTGCGCGCCCCGCCTGAGGATGAGCCCACATAGTGCGATACTGCTCGGCCGAGGCTTCTACGGTCGTTGCCGCCGGAGCTGGCGAAACGCGAGAAATTGTTGCGAGCTGCCGAGAAGCGCGTGGGATCGGCCGCAGGCGGTATGGGCGGGCGCACCGGTGGTGCCATAGGGGCGGCTGGTGCAGCACCGTCCGCTGGCGCACCGTCCAGAGCTCCGCCCGACGCAGCAGGCGGCGCACCGTCATCGCCAAGCCAGCTTGGGACGAGAGGTGTCCCGCCGCCCTGGCCGCCAAATGCACTCGAGGTGCCCATCAGCGCGCTCCCTGGCGAGCTCGAAGAACGTTGGTCGCTGTCGCCTTGAGCATCGTTCCGCCTTCCTTACCCCAGGTCTGAAGAAGGCGGTCGAAGCGCTGGGTCGCATCGCCGTCCTTCAGAACACTCTCCCAGCCGCTGCATACCCATGGCCCGAGACGATCTCGTGGGAGAGTGTCAAGGAAGTCGAGTAGACTGCTTTGCAGGGTTGGATGAGCCCTCACGAGAACTGCCAGACCTGCCGCACCTGGCGGTTCGGTGTCGAAGCTGTCACCCCCGACGATGCGCCCGCGCACGGCTTCAAAGATTTGCGCCGCTTCCGGCGAAGCCAGGCGTTTGAGATCTGTTTCCAGCCCCTGCACTGCAAACTTGCCGCCAAAGAGCTGCTCGACCACGCCGGCCAGATGGCCAAGCACAGAAGCGGCGCCGAAATAGTCCTTCCGGTCCTTGGCGACGAAGAGGTAGGGGCGGAGATCCACGCCGCCGATCGCAGTCGGCACCGCCGCCCAGGCCTTGATCGCGGGGGACGACAACCATTCGCCCAGCAACGCGCTGTCAGCTAATTTCACCGCTTCCAGTTTGGGCGCCAGCTTCGCGGCATCGGTGCCCTTGGCAGTGGCCTTCTCCAGTTTGACGGCGGGTTTCGGGTCTGCTTTGGCAGTTGCCACAGTTTCGAGCGTGGACAGGTCCGGGCATTTTCCGTCCGCTGCCGCTGCGGCGGCTGCGGCAATCTGGTCGAAGAGACGTGGGAGAAACCGCTCGGCAAGCATTAACTTCGCAAGCACCGGCAGCTTGACGTCGTCGCCGAACCCCCGTGCTTCGGCAGTGCGTTGCCGCAGCATTAGTGTGTTGAGAAACCGCTTGATCTGACGCGGGTTGCCCTTAGTGCCGCTCGCTAGAATCGGTCCGATCTGATCGCTGAGTGCCAACGCGTTGTTGGCGCGCGAAGCCTTGTCGCCGAGTGTGGCTCTTACCGTGGCCGCATCAAGCGCTCCCGAAGTCCAGGGGCGCTTCAGTCGTTCGCGAGCGACCTTGATCAAGGCGTTGAAGGCGACATCGTCCTCGCCGAGTTCTGAGCCGACGAGGAGGAGTGTTACATAAATCCGCGTTTCCGTGTCGCCGAGTGCCGGGATGCGGAAGGGCACCTGGATGAGCTTTTCAAGATAGTTCCGAGCGTATGTCTGTGGGCCGGTGGTGTCTGGCAGATCGGGGAAGTGCTTGCGCACCGCATACTCGATCATCGCCTCGTCGGCGGCGACGACGAAGGCGGTGCGCGACGTGAAGACGAAGAGGCGCACAGCCTCCAACGTCTCGATCGCGGTATCCGGGAGGCAGCGATCCAGGTCATCGATCAGGACAACAAGCTGCTCGACGCCAGCTTTGTCGAGGAGGTCGTCGAAGGCCTTCCGGAACGCGTTGATTTCCTCGGGGACATTGGTCGAGTCGCCTTCACCCTTCGGCTTCAGCAGGCCCTTCACGCCTTCGACGGTGGCTTCGAGATTGCCCTTGCTGGCGAGTTTCGTCGGGTCGGCGAGGAAACCTTCCAGCGTTCCTACGATGGTCTGAATTTGATCCGGTGTTGGAATTCCTGTGAAAGCGGTGAAGGCGAGCCCGCCGGCCTTCTTCGCGACCTTGAGCCAGTCGATTCGTCGAAAGATATCCTTGACCGCCTCGCCGGTCTTGGTCAAAGCGGGGCGCTTTTCGATGAGGCCAGTGACGATACCCTCGATGAGGGCGATTTTGGCGTCTTCAAATCCCTGGAAGCGCCAACCGTTGAACTTCAAGCAGAGGACCTTGGCCTCGCCATTGAAGCCGGCATCGATCATTTCCAGTACACTGGATTTGCCTGCGCCCCAATCACCATGGACACCCACGGTGACCGGCTGATCAGGTCGGTCGCGGAGGAGTTTGATGATGGTTGCCGCGATCGCCTCGTTGTTGAGGAGGTCAACCCTGGTTTCATTGTCCGTCAGGATCACCGATCACCTCCCCGGTTTTAGCAGCCGTAGGAGCTCGTCCTGGCGGCGACCGCGCAACAGCAGCTAGCCTGCCTTCTTCATGCTGCGGACCTTTGAGTTGTGTAGCATGAAGAAGGCAATTATTCCAGATGGGAAAGCGCCATAAAATTGAAGACTATTGGGTTGTGTTCTATTTTACGATGGAAGTTGACGCATTGGGCAATGGCAGCCTGGCTGACGGATTTGGTGAGAGTTGCGCAGCCGTTGGAAGCGGCACAAAAATTGTCACCTAACGTGGCTTCCGACAGCAGTATTTAAGCGATGCGGATAAAAAATAACTCGTCAGTCCTTCAGAGAAGTGTAGTTCATTAAATATCTAACCGCTCACTCTCGGTGTCTAGCAGCGGTTCCACCTAAAAACTTCTACAGTCACTCTGGTTAATCTGACTGATAAACCAAAGCATATCAGCACCAATCCTACTAGCTCAAACCTTTCATAATGCACGTTCGGCTCCACCAATGTGTGGAACTTCATCGGCAATCCAAAGATCACCGCGAACAGCCAAACATAATCACTAGCTTTGAGTTTACGCTCTGTGAGTGCAGGCCCTAGGCCCAATGCGGCGGAATGGCAGCCCAGCAAACAAGCAAGAAAAATCAGAGTCATGAAGATGTATGAGGGAGAAAGATTTCCCCATCGATCAATGGAAACAGTCCGCAACTCTGAATTCAAGAAGTGATGGGCGCAATAGAAGCACAACACTCCAAGTGCTATCAAAACAAGGCTATATAGGTTTCGCCTATTCATTTTTATGGCCTTTTTTGCGATGATTTACTGAGCCTCGAGCGTGGCGATATTAATCGTGAAACCTGATGAGAATGCCCCGTTCTCTTGGGTCCGACTTGATCCACGCGACGGATATCCCCGCGGATTGCAGGCAAGAACTGTTCGGCCAATTTTATAGTTGAAACTGAAATGCGTATGGCCGTGCAGCCAGGCGGCGGGTTGATAATGTTCGATTATGTCCGACAGGTCGGACACGTAAGCTGCCGAAATCATGTCATCCTTATAGGCGGTCGCAATTGAACCGAGCGCCGGTGCATGATGCGTCACGACAACGGTTGGACCTGCAAATTCATGGGACAGCGTCTCTTCCAGCCAGGTGCGGGTTGTTTCGTGGATCTGGAGCGCATCAATTGGTCTGAACGTTCGGCCCTGCAGTGCGATGAGCCTGTGATCGTTTAGACATTCTCCGGCATTCGACATTGCTGCAGTGGCCCGGTCTGCGCCGAGGATTTCATAGTCTGTCCAAAGGGTGGCGCCGACGAAGCGGGTCCCACTAATAATGGCGACTTCCTGCTCGAGGAAATGCACCTCTCGACCGGAATCTCGATGTCGTGCGGCACCTAATCGCAGCTCCTCAATATCCTCGAGCAAGCTGCCCTTATAGAATTCGTGATTGCCGGCGACATAGATGATCGGGATCTCGAGAAACTCAGACACCTGCGACACGTAGTCCAGTGCCATACGTGGGCCGACTTCTATATCCCCGGCCAGCACCAGGACATCGGGCCGCTGCTTCTTCAATTCGGATAAAGAAGGTCCTCGATCTGGGTGGCGGTCTCGCCGCGGGCCAGGCTTCTCGAACTCACAATGTAGATCTGACATCAGGGCGATACGCATGTCACCAGATCACCGATCTCACTGCGAGGCGGCTGTGGATTACATCGAAGCGACTGGCAAGGGGTGGCTGAGGCCTTCCTTCAGGGAACCCCTGGTGGCGGCCCGGGGCACCATTACTAAAGCTACTCTCAGCCTGCTGATGGTTACTTTCTGACATGATCAACAGCCAGTCCGTATCCCTCTTGGCGCAGCAGAGGCATAAAGACCCGCATGAAGTTTCTTAACCTGGGCCTACCGGCCGAACTCAGCATCCGAACCAGGCGCTCTCTCCGAATTCCGGTTTGCTGGGCCAAGCCTTTAAAGCCACAAGTGGCTTCCACGTAGTAGCCCATGGTTTGCAGGGCCATCCGGGGCTGATCGTTCAGCTGCTTTACTGCCTTCTCAAGCAGCCTTCTCCTGGCGGCAGCGCTGCGCCTGGCTCTGGCGATAATGGTTTGCTGGTCGGTTTTGGTTCGCGGCATTGCGTACCTGCGGGTGTTACCTCTAGGCGCCAGACGGTTGCCGTGGGCAAACCGCCAGCCCTGTTTGGATCACATCATGCCACGAAATCCGGATGTGGAGTCGTCTAAAAGGTCCGCCTTGGCGGCCAGTTTGCAGATCGGTATGCGGAGGGATGCGGAAGTTGTTGGAAGGGATGGGATCGGTAGGTTAAGCGGGCCTCACGCTACATGGCTTTACCGGGAACCAGCCTGTTCCGTTCTGAATTGGATAATATCAGCAGCAATGGGAGGCTTGATCGGAAATGCTGCGCTCTCATACTGATGCACGAGGAGGCCCAGCACTTCGAGCTCATCAAGTGCCGGCGAGCCGGGCTCTGCATCCATCAGCTCATCAATGAGGTGGCCAGCCAAGAGCTTCCCATGTGTTGTAGTATTTCAAGCATCCGCGATATTGACCGAAGTAGATTTCGGCACCTCTGTGAATCTGCGGAGTATCGCCTCGCTGAATATGTATACAAGCTATTGGGATTCGAAGACCTCAAGAAGGATCTTGGGTTCTATGTATCAAGCCGAGCATCTACTTGTTTTCTGTAGGGTCTCGCATAAAATGAAAACTCGTCTCATATAAGCCCTTGAGTATGGCTTATATTCTAGAAAATGAGGTTCCCAGTTCGTCTCGCATAACCTGAACAATCCCTACTGAAATCTCGCATATAATGATCCGAGGAAAACTGCGAAAACTGGTCCTGGCAGAGGCTGTCGCCAGGATTGCGCAAAGAGCCCCGTAGCCTCAGGCACAGGAAGCGTAGCGTTCCCAGCCGCCATAAAGGCGGCGCACCTGGGTCCGGTGCAGCAGACGGCGGCTTGCCGGATCGAAGGCATCGCGACGATGCATCACGCCTACATTGTTCCACAGCAGCAGATCGCCCTGGTGCCAGCTATGGCGCGCGGTGAAGCGCGGCTCGGTTGCGTGCCACCACAGTTGATCGAGTAGTTCAGCGCCCAGAGCCTCGTCCAGGCCTTCCACCTTGGTACTCGAGCGGCGGCCAAGGGCAGTGACGGCTGCCCGCTTACCGGATCGGTAGTCAACAGCGGATGCCAGCTACCCTGACGGGGCTTGGTGCCAGAGTTTCCCATAAAGTGAAACTCCGTGTCATTTAAGGTTTTGATTTTGCCGCTATTCTCAGAGGGAAGCTTCGGCGATTTGTCTCGCATAGCATGAGATAATCGTCGCCAATCTTACATAAAATGCACGACTGTTAAGTGTCCGAAAAGTCAGGCCCATAGGCTGCGACTGCACCAAGGACCTGACCGTTTTATGCCGGGCTAGAGCGCTACTTGACCACCAGGTCGTTCTTCACCGACTTCACGCCCTCGACATTGCGAGCGAGTTCACCGGCCTTGGAGCGGTTTGCGGAGCTATCGACGAAACCGCTCAATTGCACTGAGTCCTTGAAGGTCTCGACGCTGATCTGCATCGACTTCAGGCTGGGCTCGTTCAGGATCGCGGTTTTCACCTTGGTGGTGATGGCAGCCGAATCAACATATTCGCCAGTCGATTCCTGGCGTGGTGTAGAGGAGCAGGCCGCAAGGCCACCGGTGACGGCCAGCAGTGCAGCTGCCGCGGCGAGCATGCGCAAGGTATGAGACGTGGTCATGGAAGATTCTCCGAATTGGACAGGAGGGCGTGGCGGATCAGGCTTATTTCTTTTTCCAGAGCGGATCGCCGAGATCGATCTGGTTTTCGTCGGTGAGGGCACCGGTGCCGGCGCCGACAGCGCCGCCAATCAAGGCACCTTCAAGTGGCGCGCCTATGAGGGCACCGCCCACCAGGCCTGCCGCGGCACCGATGCCGCCGCCGGAGATAGCGCGATCACCCTTCGATTCACCACAGGCACTGAGGCCGAGCAGGGCGCAGAGGGCAACGGTGAAGGCAATATCTTTGAAAGTCATGATGAATACTCCAAAAAAACTTGTTCAGTTCTAGGGAACTCCAGCCACCAGTATTCGGTGGCCCTGATCAGCAGAGTGGAAGCAGATTGTGTCGTATTAGCGTTTGAACGAATCTTTGATGGTGCCAACGGTATTCTGGATCTGGCCCTCGGCCTTGTCGGCTTTGCCCTCCACCTGCAGCTTGGCGTCGCCCAGGGCTTTTCCTGTCGCAAGCTTGAGGATGCCTCTGGCTTGCTTGGCCGATCCAACAATGCGGTTTTTATCCATGGTAAGAGCCTTTGCGTTGGCAGGGGCTAGATGCGCCCCATCAGTATTAGAACGACGACAACGATCAGCACGAGGCCGAGGCCGCCACTCGGGAAGTAGCCCCAGCCGTTGCTGTGTGGCCAAGTCGGCAAGGCGCCGATCAGAAAAACCACCAGGATGACAAGCAGAATGGTGCTGAGACTCATCACTTGAACTCCTATTGGAACGGGGCAAATGCAATCCCAGCGTGATCATGCAGTCTTTATGGCTTGGTTGTCGGAGGGACAGCATCCAGTACAAGGTCAGGGAATGATCAGGCGCCGAATATCGCTAGTGCGATAGAATCGGAATTTACCTATCGGCATTGCTCTTGGTGGCGGCTAGCGCCAGGCGGGCCAAGGCCGGCAAGGACTTTGATCCAGTTTTCTTCATGATCTGAGCGCGGTGATTTTCCACCGTGCGTTGGCTGATCCCGAGGTCGGCCGCGATATTCTTGCTGGGGTGCCCAGCCAGTACCAAGTCCATGATCTGGCGTTGGCGGGATGTAAGCCCGGCGATGCGGCCTGCGGCATCTTCCTGCCAAGCCAGTAACTTTGTTGCGTCACGTGATTGCAGAAGCGCACGCTCAACACTGGCCAGCAACTCACCGCGACCCACCGGCTTCTCGATGAAATCCAAAGCGCCGGCCTTCATCGCCTGCACCGCCATGGAGACGTCGCTATAGCCGGTGATCATAATGGCTGGCAGCCGATACCCGGCTTCTTTAAGGCGCCGTAGCAATTCGATTCCGTTCATGCCTGGTAGATAGGCATCAATCAGCAGACAGCCCTCTTGATCCGGGCGATAGGATTCCAGGAAGGTCTCGCAGCTTATGTAGGTTTCAACAATGCGACCACTTTCTTCAAGTACACTGCGAATTCCTTCGCAGACATGCCGGTCGTCATCCACAACGAAGACTGTAGGTTCCTCGGTATCGCCAGATGCCTTCGTGGCCGGTGTGGCGGGCTGTAGCAGCGGAACAAGGCGCTGAATGGATTCCATCAGCTCCGTCACCCGTACCGGTTTGTTGAGTTTAAGGCAATTATGCCGCGTGATCTCATGCATCGTGTCGGTCGATATGTCGCCCGTAAGAATAATCACGGGAATATGACGAATCAGCTTTCCCCGCAACTTCACCGCAGTTTCGAGTCCATTCAAACCATTGGGCAAATTGTAATCGGCAAGAATGAGGTCGGGCTGCAGCTTGCCGTCTGCGGCCAGTTCCAGTGCAATAACACCATCTGCCGCCGCCACAACATTATAGCTTTCATCCCTGAGGATCATTTCAAGAAGGTCACGTACTTCTGGGTCATCTTCGATCACCAGAATCGTACCCGTATGGTGCAAGGGAGCGGCTATATCGGCTTCTGTTATGCGCTGCGGGTTTTTCCAGCTTACAGCCTTTTCACTGGAGGGCAGTTCCAGCGCGATAATGAAAACGGAGCCTTTTCCTGGTTGTGAACGCACACTGATCGAATGCCCAAGAAGATTGCTGAGGCGTTGCACAATGGAAAGGCCGAGGCCAAGGCCGCGGCTTCGCTCCCGGGCTGGGTTATCAAGCTGATGATACTCCTCGAAAATAGCCTGCAATTCCTGCTTCTCTATGCCGATGCCGGTGTCCCAGATCTCGATGCGTAAGGTACCCTGATGACGGCGGCAGCCAAGCAGCACCTTGCCGCTCTTGGTATATTTCAAGCCGTTCGAGAGCAGATTTCGGATCATCTGTTCAAGCAGGCGCGGATCGCTGTGGATCGACAGACTGCAGGGAATAATGCGCAGCTCCAGACCTTGCACTTGCGCATAATAGGTGAACTCGTCGCGCAGGCGGTCGAATATGCTGTTGATTGGGAAATCCACCATCTCGGGACGAACGGTACCCGCCTCAATCTGGTTGATGTCAAGCAGAGCGTTCAGCATGCCTGACATGGTGGCCAGTGTGTCGCCGAGACGGGAAACCAGCTTTGGCGCGGTTTCACCCTCAACGGTCTTCGCTAAAAGTCCCTGTAGCAGCGAGAAGGTTTGTAGCGGCTGGCGCAGATCATGGCTTGCTGCCGCCAGAAAGCGCGATTTCGCCGCATTCGCTAGCTGCGCCTGTCGCTTCGCGGCTTCGAGGGCATCTCCCGCGCGTTTCCGCTCGGTGATGTCGGTGAAGGTGATGACCACACCCTCAACACCACTATCCTGGGTTCGATACGGCAAAATGCGGCGTACAAACCAGGCACCATTCTGGGTTTCAACTTCACGTTCAAGCGGGGTGAGGGAATCCAGCACTGCGCGTGCATCGGCCAGCGGTGTGCCATCGGCCGAAAGCGAGCTGAAATCCGCCAATGGCCGGCCAACATCGCTTGGAATCAAGTTGAAAAGTGCTTTGGTGGCCGGAGTGAAGAAGCGGATATTCAGTTTTGTATCAAGGAAGATCGTTGCCACGTCGGTGCTGTACAGCACATTCTGCAAATCATTCGATGTAGTGCGCTGCCGCTCCAGGGTTTCCTGCAACTGGCTGTTCAAGGTGGTCAATTCCTCGTTCAGGGTCTGTAGTTCTTCCTTCGATGTCAGCAACTCCTCGTTCGCTGCCTGGTATTCCTCATTCACCGACAACGCGTCTTCGTTTATCTCCTTCTGCGTTTCCGCCGAAGCTTCCAGGCTGCGGATGGCATCCTGCAGTTCGATCCGGGTGGATTCAAGCTCATGCTCCAGCTCGGCGACTCGCGATACATCCTCTGGCATGGTGGCGCGGGTTGGCTGTTGCTCTGACTTCGGCTCATCGAAGAAGGAAATCAGCTGGAAGGCCTCGCTTTCGTGGGTTACTGGCTGAACCACAATGCGGAAGGGCAGGATTAGGCCTTGGCTTTCCGTCTGGCCGCCCTGCATCACAACGCGTGCATTATGCTGCGTGGCCTGCTGGATTGCCGAGCGCAGCTTGGTGCGCACACCGTCGCGTGCCATGGCAAGCAAATCATGGCTGGGATGGCCTGGCGCCACGTGCAGATAGCGATCCGTTGGCCCGAGTGAGTAGACAACTTCATGCCGGCGATTGATCAGCACGCTCGCCGGTACGTAAGCTTCCGCAACAAGCCGACGGCAAAGTTCGGCCAGGATGGCTTGCTGAGACTGTCCCTGTCCCTGTCCCTGTCCCTGTCCCTGTCCCTGTCCTAACCTCAAGGCAACACGCACGCCACCCGCATTCATCGGCAGGCCGAAATCGCCCGGCCGGCTTGGGCCAATATGGCGGTACACCCGGTTTGGCTTGGAAACGACCTCAAAGCGCCCCTCGCTATTGCCAATGGTTTCCGCATTGCCAAGCAGCAGGATGCCGCCGCTACGTAGAGCGAAGTGAAACAGCGCGACTACTTTCGCCTGGGCCTCGGGCTGCAGATAAATGAGCAGATTGCGGCAAGAGACGAAATCAAGCCTGGAAAAGGGCGGATCGATCAGCACATCCTGCACTGTGAAAATCACCGAAGCGCGCAGTTCGGGCGAGACCCGGTAACCCTGCTCTTCTTTGGAGAAGAAGCGAGCCAGGCGCTGCGGCGACACATCCGCTGCTATCGTATCCGGGTAGAGTCCATCGCGCGCGGTGATAATTGCGTCGAGATCGACATCGGAAGCAAAGACTTGCAGTTTTATATTGCGCTTGCTTGCTGTGATCTGCTCGCGGAACAGCATCGCCAGCGAATAAGCTTCCTCGCCGGTACTGCAGCCGGCGATCCAGATGCGGAGATGGTGATCGAGAGTCCGGTCGCGGACAAGATCCGGGATGATTTTGGTCGCCAGTAGATCGAAAACCTTGGGATCGCGGAAGAAGCTGGTGACGTTGATCAGGAGATCGTTGGCCAGTTGATCAAGTTCGCTCTCATCGGTTTGCAAGGTCTCGAGATAGCGCTCCACATCATCGGCATCTACGCCAACCATTGCCATGCGCTGCTCGATGCGCCGTTGCAGCGTGCCGGGTTTGTAGAGCGTGAAGTCATGTGCCGTACCGGCCCGCAGGATGCCAATTGCCTTAGCCATCCAGGCTGGCGGCGTGCGCGATATTTCGGCGCCAGCGCTCCTATGTGAATTCTCCATCTCCCTCAGATGTCCGAGCAAAGCCGCTGGAATCGCGGCCACTGGCAGTACCATGTCGGTCACGTTCGTGGCGATGGCGTTGCGCGGCATGCCGTCGTAGATGGCCTCTTCCGGATCCTGCACAATCACCAGGCCGCCCGCATCCTTCATCGCCCGGAGCCCCAGGCTGCCATCGGTTCCGGTGCCGGAGAGGATGACGCACATGCCGCGTTCACCACACTCTTCTGCCAGGGACCGCAGCAGGAAGTCGAAGGGCATGCGGGTGCCGTGACGCTCCCGTGGCTTGGTGAGCCGCAAGGCCCCATGGCGCAATGCGATGCAGACACCCGGCGGGATCACATAGACGCAATCGCGCAGCACCGGCATGCCATCCACGGCCTGCTGTACCTTCATTGATGTGTGGCCGGAGAGTAGTTCCACCATCATGCTCTGATGCGTGGGGTCGAGGTGCTGCACCAGGATGAAGGCTATGCCGCTGGCTGGTGGCAGGGCGGCAAAGAATTTCTGGAAAGCATCCAATCCGCCGGCTGAAGCGCCTAGGCCCACGACCGGAACCAGGCCGGTTTCTTCCATACTGGTGCGCAGCGGCAGGACATGCTGAACCTGCGGCAGATCAACTGCGTCATCCGGTAGAGGCCGGCGTTTAGTCATGTTGTCTTTCTGTCCCGCCCACATGCCGCGCATGTAATTGCAGGATGACGCTATCCTAGCACACTAATCTCTCCGCCGCGAATGGTGTGTTTATCCATTTGGTGTGTGCCGTATGAGTATTTTCCGATTCTATCGCTATCGAGCACCGCCAGATATCAGGGGAGCATAGGACCCTGAATAACTATTCCAGCTTGGCTTTTCCAAGCGCATGGCAGTCAGTGAAGCGGGGGCACTACTATTCATCCTCGCGCAATAAGCATAGCGTTTGGCCGGGATTTCACCGGGTCCCAGTCAAGCAAGCCCCCTTCACGTTTCATTGTGGAGGGGGCTTTTCATTTCTGTGCGCAATGCTCACGGAAATCAGAATCACCATAAGGGTGGTGCGGCGCCCATTCGGGGTACGTCATTGCTGAATGGTGAAAGCAGAAAACGATCATCGGGTTTTTATTTTTGCTACGGTTATCAAACGGTTATCAATCTGATACGGCATCAGGCGGCTTGCAAAGAACCGAATTGTATTGGTACTTGCCGCAACACTGCGCTCGGTGGGCTGTGTGTTTTCCGATTCTATCGTCGTCATCTTGCACAACGCTAGGATCAATCATCGCGCAGAAGGCCAGTGCAAGCACATTGCCAGCCAGAAGGCGATTGAAACTTCACCAGTATCCAGCGGAGAATCCCGCCATGAAGTTCCCCTTTTTGCTCGCTGCCATAGGCGCGTCAATCGTTGGAGTCAACACATTGCATGCCCGCTATATCGGCGCGAATGATGCGCGCGCCATAACCAATGTTCATGTGCGTGCCGACCAGCCAGATGTCGCGCTTAATTCCAGTGCCGGCATGATCGCCCAGAGCGTTGGAAATGATATCGTTGGCGGGCGCCGCACGGCGTCGGACT
Source organism: Ferrovibrio sp. MS7 (assembly GCF_038404985.1). NCBI lineage: Bacteria > Pseudomonadati > Pseudomonadota > Alphaproteobacteria > Rhodospirillales > Rhodospirillaceae > Ferrovibrio > Ferrovibrio plantarum. The sequence continues at coordinate 933,691 of NZ_JBBKBA010000002.1, read as the reverse complement.
CCAGCGACATGTCGGGTATTTCCGGTCTGGCGGCACCACAAGGCCATGTCGGCCTAGCCGGCACCTATGGTCCGACCGGTTCTTTCAACAACTGGACGCCGTATCAGCGCTTTGCTTTCGACAAGGACAGTGCCGATGTACGCTTCTCCGATATGCGGCAAGCCTCCGATATCACCGCCTATATGCTGGAAAACCCCACCGCTCGCCTTGGCATTGATGGCTCCTCCAGTGCGCCAACCGCCGAATGGCGCGACCAAGCCCTTACCGAGCGCCGGATCGGTGCCGTGCGTGATGCGTTGGTCCAGGCCGGAACGCCAGCCTTTAAAATCCAGATCGGTGCATTCGGAGATCCGGAGTCCCGTCGCGAGAATCAGGTCGAAGTCCTTCTGATCACCGTCCGGTAATACCCCTATAGGAATGGATTTGACGTCCAGAAGTCCCTTCGCGCTTTGTGCAAAGGGAATCCGGTTCTCTAGTCATGCATAAAAGAGGGGAGACCTGGCGCGGAAGGAGAGATGCCGGACAAAAGGGGGTACTCACCATAGCGCCCCTCCCCCTGAATGACGGCGCGAATGCCCAATACCCTGCCCGAACGCTCCTTAGGGCAGCAAGCGGGATTCCTTTAAGTTCATTTGCACATACACGAACACGAAATTGCATATTGACGCTTTAATCCCAATCCCGAAAGGGGAAGTCACATGGACGGAACTTCGGTGTTGCACATTGATCGCAACCAGCTATTTCGGGAGGGTCTGCGGCGCATCCTCGATGATTCACCATTCTATGTTTCCTATGAGGCTTCATCTTTCTCGGAAGGGTCGAATCAGGTGGTTGCCCAGAAACCCGGAATTATCATCATCGATACCAATGGTTATGGCGATGTCTTGCCGGAGCTGATGCTCTCCGCGCGTTCCGTGCCGGTGCCGCCGCGTGTGGTGGTGCTTACGGATACGGTGGGTATTCCCCGCCTCGCCACGGCACTCAGCGCGGGCGTGGATGGTTATCTGCTGAAGGATATGTCGGCGGATGCACTCAAGCAGTCGCTGCGCCTGGTGCTGATGGGTGAGAAGGTGTTCCCCACCGATCTGGCGCATCTGCTGATCAACAACCGCTTTGTCGCCCAGAATAGCGCGCCGACTGAACGCAACGGTGCCTTGTCGGATAGGGAAACGGAAATCCTCGCCTGCCTGGTCAATGGCCATTCCAATAAGGCCATTGCCAATCGGCTGCAGATCACCGAAGGCACCGTGAAGGTGCACCTGAAAGGGGTTTTAAAAAAGATCCATGCCAGCAACCGGACGCAGGCCGCTATCTGGGCCTTACAGAATGGCATCATCGCCGATGTGATCGCCGAACCGCAGCCGCTGCGGATACTGAAGCAGGCCTAGTCCAGATCATCCTGGCTGATCCAGGCATCGAGTGGAGTGCCAGCATTACTCGGCGGCAGCAGACCCTCAGCCGAGCCGCGGCCCAGGCCTGGGCCAAGCATGGATATCCACTGCATCATGCTGTCAGCGGGATGATTGCTGCGGCCGTAATGGCTGGCCAATCCGCCACTGGCGGCAAACAACCCCCAGCCTAATCCTGTGCCCAGGCCGGTGGCCCAACCACGCCCTGGCCGCGCCCCGGGCAGGAAAGCACCTGAGCCGGGCGAATAGAGGAAAGCCTGGCTGCCGCGGCGCGAAACATCAAGCAGGCCGCCGGCGCCGTCTCGCACCAGATTGCCCGGCCGGCTACCCAGCAGGCGCGCATTCAGGATTGCCAGCCGCGCACCGGAACTGACACCGGTGCCACCACCTGCCTGATAGGGCAGATTACCTGCCTGGGCTAGGGCGGCGCCGCCAGAGAAGAGAGTGAGCCCGGCGACCAGAATGACGGTGCCCAGCGGCAGACACGTGGTGAGAATTAGCTTCATGACATAAATCTCCCATCAATGATGCCCGACAGTAGTGCATCCCCGCCAGGTAGGAAGCCAAGACACGGCCTCTTCCCCCTTTGCGCTCACGCTATCACGGAGTTGCAGCGGCAAAGGCTTCACGCCAGAGGTATGATTACCCCAGGCGTTACTGGTGATAGCCCATTTTCCGCGGCAAACACCGCTACGGCCGTGCGGTTATGCATCCGCAGCTTATGCGTCACCAGGTGAACCAGGGTCTTCACCCGGCTTTCCGCCAGCCCGCTGCGCTGGGCGATATGGCGGTTGGACAGCGCGGCACCGATATAGGCCAGCACACGCAACTCCTCGGGTGACAGGCTGCCGACGATATCCAGGCGCAGGCGATTGGCCATAAGGCGGTGGAGTAACTCGCCCGATATCGACATATACCCTTTGATGGCCAATTCCAGCAGGTCGATCGGCACATCGCCGTACTGTTCCCGAAGCAGCAGGCCGCAGTTGCGCTGGGCCCTGCTCATCACATCCAGCATCTGCTGATCCGAGAGGATCACCACGGCGCGTACGCTGGCCAGCGTCTTCTGTGTCGCATCCAACCTGTTATCCCAAAGCCAGATCAGGTCATCGGCTTCGATCAGCACAAGATCCGTCATGGTACAGGTATGATCGAACGAATCTCCCACGCGTGGATCGATGATGCCGATTAGTTTCCATTGTGCCAGGCGCATCACTTCGTGATGCAGGGCCCAGGCCAGGTCGGTTTTTCTCGAAGCAATCAGCACACGCCGACCGGTGAACATTTTCTTCCTATTGCTGTCGTCAAATTATGCACAAGCATCACCATATCCGCCAGAAAACTCGATGCGGGAGGCCTCGCCGCATTGTAGTCGTTTTGCGCATCAACCGCAGCGTTACATGGAGAGCATCGGTAGTAGAAGCTCTCCCCCTATCGAGACTGCGCCGTGGAAATGCGTATCTCCTTTGCGCGGAAATCCAACCTCCTGTTTCCTTCTGTATCCGCCAGCAATCCCTATTGTGGCGCACAGGAGATCAGGGAGATGGCGCATGGCCTGCGGATACGAATTTGGTCACATGCCATTCTCCATAACAGACGGGAGAGACCGGTGCGCAGTTTTCCCTTAGTAGCCATGGCGGCTTTGTCCTTGAGCGCATGCTCCGCACAAGACGTCTATTCCAGCCAGGGAGCCCGTCCGACCTACGGCTTGCCCGTCACCAACAACGACACGCCTTACTCACAATGCTTGTCGGCACTGTCCAAGCTGCCGGCGAACGGCCTGCCGGTTTTCACCGTCGGTGAAGTGGCAGACAAAACGGGACAGGTTGATCGGTCGAATAACGGTGCCGTCTTGTCGCAAGGCATCACGGAAATGATGATGAGTGCTTTTTACAAGACCCGCCGCGTTCATCTGGTCGAGCGTTTCGACCTCCGCATTCCGCTTGCTGAGGCTCGTATGGTCGAACAGAAGCTGGCCCAGGCTCCAGCGCAAACGTCGGCACCCATCCGCGCCAGTAACTTCGTGGTCATGGGGGCGCTCACCGAGCTGAATTACAACATCGTCAGTGAAGGTGCCCGGCTTTCGGTCGGCGGCATTGGCGGCGGTGCGCGCACGGTTGTCATCAATGTTGGCCTGGATGTCCGGGTCGTCAATTCGCAGAGCTTCGATGTCCGTTTCGTCAGCTCGCTGCAGAAGCAGATCTTTGGTTATGAAGTCGAGGCAAACGTCTTTCGTTTCTTTGGCTCAAGGCTCGTCGAGTTTGATGCGGGACGTATTCAAAACGAACCGCTTCAGCTCGGTGTGAGGTCCGTTGTTGAAATGGCCGTGTACCAGATCATGACGGAATATATGGGTTTGCCGAGTTCGGCCGAGTGCCAGCTCGAACGGACCAACTACGCTGAGGAATCTCTCTTGAAACCCAAAGGAGCTAAAAAATGAACGGCATCTTCAAGGCTGGCCTGCTGGCTGGCGTGTCCGTAGCGGCCCTCTCTCTGTCGGTCGCCACCCCTTCCTACGCCTTCGACAGTGTCGATTGGACGTGGGATGCCACCGTGACCGAGAACGTGGTCAAGAATGTCAACGTCAACATCAATATCAACCCGACCGGCATGACCATGATTGAGGGTCTGCAGGGCCATATTGGTGATGTGATGGCGACTTCGGTCATCGAAGGCACCACCAACACTCAGCCTGCCTCTGCTGGCACTGTGGATCTCGGCACTGTCGATTTCCAGTTCCATTACGGCCTCGGCGGCACTGGCGTTGTGGTACTGGATGACAGCTTCAAGAGCCCCAACGTTGTAACCGGCACGGTGGATGAGGGTGATGAAGCCCCCAACATCAATGGCACCGTGGTCGGCTCGCTGAGCCTCGGCACGGTTGAAGTTCCGGCTTCCGCTGTGCTCTCGGCCGCCACTGATCTGCCGTCTGTTGTCAGCGCCGCGACTGCGGTTGCCAACAACCTGACCATCGGTTCGGATGTGGCGACTGAGCTGCATATTGGCCAGTTTGCCATCGGTGATGGCAGCGGCGAAATTGGCGCGATCCCCAATTTCGGCACCAACAACTCCAACCTGACTGTCGCCGGCGCCCTGGCTTCCATGGCGGTGAACGGCAGCCTGGTGAAGGCCAAGGTCGAAGCCAAGTCGACTGTCAGCGAAATCCTCAACGCTTCGGTCGATAGCTCGGCCACGGCGGTTGCGAACAACCTGACTGTCGCCGTTGCTCCGGCCACTGCTGGTGACGGCCTGCTGATCGGCGACGTAATCCAGTTCGCCTATGCCGATGTGAAGGCGAACTCGAAGGTGACTGGCGTGACTCTGAGCAACTACAGCGGCCTGGGCAGCTTGACCCGCCCGGTTGTGAGCTCGGTGGCTACGGCGGTGGGCAACAATGCGTCCATCACGGTCAAGACTCCGGTGGTTGCGGTTCCGTAACCAACGGTCGGCGCTGGGAGAGAGGGCAAAATCCCCCCATCTCGCTCTCTCTCCCAATGTCCATTCTTACCCGAAATAAATGGAGGCTCTCATGCTTTGGACAAAACCCTCTTCGTTCGCCGTACTTACTGCGCTTGCGATGCTAAGCCAACCCGCCACGGCCCAGCAGATGGGTCGCGAGGGCTACAATTTTCCAGTTCGTGCTCCCAGCATGGCCGCGCAATTCGATTTTCAGGCCCGCATGGATAGCAACAGCGCATCTTCCGCCGGCGGTATGGGTGCGCTGAATCAGTATGTCAATCAGTACAGCTCAAGCTCGACCTCGATCGCCAACATGAATCAGGTCAATCAGACCGTGACTGGTGGCTCCACCGCAACCGTGGGGCAGACAGCGGATCAGACGAGTGCTGGTAACCAGGATGCCGATGCCAGCACCAAGACCAAGGTCGATAACTCGCTTTCGGTGCTGCAGAAGAACAGCAACAACCAGCCGTAGGTGCAGCATGTCGACAACGACAGAGAGATCGGCAATGAACGGACGCTGGATGCTGGCTATGGTCATGTACGCCATCGCGCGGCGGAGCTTCGGCGCTGCTGCACGCCAAGCGGCACTTCCGTTCAACGCAAATCTGACTTCGCCGCTGCCGACATCTGAGCTTGCCGCGCTGATTCACTCTGCCAATACTGGTGGTGCGGAGGCCCAATACCGCCTTGGTGTACTGGGCCTGGTGGGCAAGCTAGGCCCCGTGGGCCGCAAGAAATGCCGCCTGCTACTTGCCGCTGCTGCCATGCAGAACCATTCCGGTGCCTGCTTCGTATTGGGCATGCTGTACCAGCACGGCGCGCTGATCGCGTTAGACCGGACCAAGGCCGCGCATCTGTTTCAGCGTGCCGCCAGTAGTGGACATGCCAGAGCGCAGAATGCTCTGGCCCAGCTCATGCTGATCGGCAATGGAGTTGTTCGCGACAAGAGCGGTGCAATCGATTGGTTCGAGGCGGCCGTGGCCCAAGGTTTGCCCGAAGCCAAGGCCAATCTTGGTGCAGTTTTCATTCACGACCGTGGCGCAGCGACCGAGCGCGGCATGGCACTGATGATGGATGCGGCGGAGAATGGGATCATGGATGCCCAGCATTTCCTGGGATTGCATCACTATACAAATGTACGAGTGCCGCAAGACATCGATGCGGCCTACAAGTGGTATGGCATGGCGGTCGACCGCGGCCTGCCCACAGCGCAATACAATCTTGCGCTACTGATGCTGCGGCCTGTAGACGAACGTTTCAATCCGGTTACTGCCCTGAAATGGCTGCTGGTAGTAGCGACCAGCCGAAATGCCGTATTGCGGCAGGCTGCCGGCAAGGCCATAGACCATTTGGCGCCGCAGCTATCCCCGGCTGATGTGGCCAGCGCCACCGAGGCAGCCCTGACTTGGCGGCAGCAGCTTAAACCGGCCTCGCCGCCAAGGCCTAACCTATGAAGGCCCCGCTTGCACTAGCCATGCTCCTATTCGGCCTTGCCAGTAGTGGTTGCACGCCGTTGCTGCCGCTGGTGAGCGCTGCCCTGGGCGGCTTGGATGGCGGCGGCGGCAAATCGATGGCGCGAGGTCCCTTCGCCGGCGCCCCCTCCGCCACTCAGAACAGCCGCCCGGCCGAACCATCCGTCAACGACGCTCTGGCGGGCCTGGACCAGCGCATCAAGGCGAGCTGCCAGGCATTGCTGCCGCCACCGGAAGTCGAGCCGGCCATAGGCTGTGTCATGCGCGATATGTGCCTGCCTGGTGGCGAGCGGCCATTCCGGATGCGGGTCTGCGCGGCGGTTGGCAGCGATACCATCGCCGTATCGCCGGTAACGCGGATGCCAGACTGGCATTGGGCGAACGACAGCGCGCTCGCCTTGGCGGCAGAGCCGTAAGCCGCATCATAGCGTGATCTGCACATCGTGCTTTCCGCCATCCAGGGGAATCCGGACCTGCCCATCACCGCAGGCAGTCGCGGAGCCATCGAGCATCGCCTGCATCATATCCGTGCTGTGGCCTTCGCGGTTCACCACACGAATGCTGTAGTGGGTTGCGGCCATGGCAACCGTGGCTGAAAAACCGGGCCATGCTGCCGGTAAGCAGGGCTCCACGACCAGCACATCGCCTTCTCGGCGAATACCCAGGATACCCTCAATCCCGGCACGATACATCCAGCCAGCCGAGCCGGTATACCAGGTCCAGCCGCCGCGCCCGATATGGGGCGAAACGGAATAGACATCGGCGGCCACCACGTAGGGTTCCACCTTATAGCGCTCGACCTCGGCCGGAGTGCGGGCGTGATTGATCGGGTTGAGCAATGCAAACAAGTCCGCCGCCTTGCGACCATCGCCTAGCTTGGCGAAAGCCAGAATGGCCCACATGGCGGCATGGCTGTATTGCCCGCCATTTTCGCGCAGGCCCGGCGGATAGCCTTTGATATAACCTGGATCATGGGTGGTCTGATCGAAGGGCGGCGTGAATAGCAGCGCCAGGCCAGCCTCGCGCCGGATAAGCTGCTTGTCCAAAGATGCCATTGCCGTGGCTGCGCGGACCGAATCGGCAGCACCCGATAGCGCCGCCCAGGATTGCGCGATGGAATCGATGCGGCATTCCTCACTCTGTTGCGAGCCGAGCCAGGTGCCGTCGTCATAAGTCGCCCGGCGATACCATTGGCCATCCCAGGCCTCGCGCTCGAGTGCCTGCTGCAACGCATCGGCATGGGTCTGCCAGCGCTGCATGCGCCCGGCATCGCGGTTCGCCGCGAGCGGCGCAAAGAGTGCAATGGCCCGCAGCAGCAACCAGCCAAGCCACACGCTTTCGCCGCGACCTTCGGCGCCGACCCGATTCATGCCATCATTCCAATCGCCGGTGCCAATCAGCGGCAAGCCATGCTCGCCGGTGAGATCGAGGCATTGGTCGAGGCCCCTGGCGCAATGCTCGAACAGTGAAGCTGAGATATCCGCGGTCATCGGCTGGAAAAAGGCATCATGCTCGCCTGCATGCAGAACCGGGCCCTCAAGAAAGGGCACGCATTCGTCCAGAATGGCAGCATCACCGGTGGCGACAATGTAGCTAGCGGTTGCGAAGGCGAGCCAGACACGGTCGTCCGATATGCGCGTACGTACGCCCTGGCCGGAATGCGGCAGCCACCAATGCTGTACGTCACCTTCGACAAACTGCCGCGCTGCCGCGCGCAGGATATGGCGCCGCGTTTCCTCCGGCATGGTGAAGGTCAGGGCCATGCCATCCTGAAGCTGGTCGCGGAAGCCATAAGCGCCACTGGCCTGGTAGAAGGCCGAGCGCGCCCAGATGCGGCAGGCCAGGGTTTGATAGAGCAGCCAGCCGTTCAGCATGATATCCATGGCGCGGTCCGGCGTCTTGACCTGCACGCCGCTCAGCAGCGCCTGCCAGTAATCCGTCACTTCGGTGAAAACCGCATCCAGGTCCGTGCTGCGATAGCGCTTGACCAGCATGCGCGCTTGCTCAGCAGACGCACATTGCCCGAGCATGCAAATAACCTCGATTGCCTCACCCACGCCAAGCTCGATCACCTGCTGCAAGGCCGCGCAAGGGTCCAGCCCGGCACCGGTCCGGCCCGAAAGTGGTGCTTTCTCCAGCAAGGCAGCCGGCGCTGCGGGACTGCCATGACGGCCAAGGAACTCCGTGCGGTCTGCCGTCCAGGCAGTCTGGTGGCCACCAAGATCAGCAAAGCCGATACGGCCAGGAAAGGCGGTGCTCCAGGGATTGCGCGCCAGCATCGCGCCGCTGGCATCATCCATCTCGGTGATGATGAAGGGGCCAGATGCGCCGCGCGCAGTGCCAAGTACCCATTCGGTATAGGCGGTGACCGACAAGCGGCGCGGCCTGCCAGAGAGATTGCGCAGGCTCAGGCGCGATATCTTGATAGGATCGGCCAGTGGCACGTACTGCAGCAGGTCGAGAGCGATGCCATGCGCCTCATGCTCGAAGCGGCTGTAGCCATGGCCATGGCGGGCGACATAGCTGCCGCCATCCTGGATCGGCTGTGCTGTGGCGCACCAGAGATCGCCGGTCACCTCGTCGCGAATATAGATCGCCTCGCCAGCCGGATCGCTTACTGGATCGTTTGACCACGGCGTTAGCTGATTCTCACGGCTATTCTCAGCCCAGGTATACCCGCTGCCCCCAGCTGCCACCTGGAAACCGAAGCCCGGATTGGCGATCACATTGATCCAGGGTGCCGGCGTCGTCTGGCCGGCATTGAGGATCGTCACATATTCGCGGCCATCCTTATCGAAGCCGCCCAGTCCGTTGAAGAATTCAAGCGCGGCCGGTGCGGCCGGTTGCACCGCCGGCGCTGCCTTGGGCCGGCGGGGCGGTACCGGGTTGGCCGGTGTTGACGGAATGCGGGCAAGCTGGTCGGCGATGGGGCCGCGGCGCGCCACCAGGGCGACACGGGCGACCGATTGCAGCAGGGCCCGGACTTCGGCGGTGATCAGATCGGCGCGCAGGGCGAAAACCGTGCCTTGCCCCAGCGGCATGCCGAAATGCGGTCGTGACTGACTGCTTCTCACCATCGTTTCGATGGCGATCTGAAGATCCTGCGTGTAGGAGGAGGCACGCTCATTGACGATGACGAGATCGACGCTCAGGCCCTTCATGCGCCAGTATTCATGGGCTCGCAGCAACTGACGCACCTGGGCGATATCCTCGATCTCATCAATGCGCAACAGAACGATGGGCAGATCGCCGGAGATGCCATGCAGCCATAGCCCGGATTGCGGGCCGGCACCACGCTGGATCGCGTCGGCGGGAGCGCGGAAGCGTGGATCGGCGTAGAGGATCGGCGCCGCCAGGCGCTGGAAATCCGCTGCCTCGTCCGGCTCAATATCGATGTGACGCAACTGCACCTGGGCCTGGGTCCAGGCCAGTGTCTTGGCCCGCTCGAAAGCGTTCCGATCTTGGTGTTTGTCAATCAATGCCAGCAGTTCGTCCTTGGATGCTGCGGCAACGGTCCAGAAAGCGATGCGGGCTGCGCCGCCCGGCGGGATGCTCAGGCAATACCGCAACGAGACAATCGGATCGAGCACCGTGCCCACACTGCCAGACAATGGCTGATGATCGATAATCGCGGCGGCGCCGGCGAGGCCCCGGCACCGGCCAAGAAAGCGGCTGCGGTCGGATTCGTATTGCGGTTTGGTGGTGACGGTGCCTTCCACAACGGCGAAATGAGCGACCCAGACTTGCGGCTCGCCGTCAGAGCGCGGCCGGCGTGTCGCTACCAGGGCGCCGAATTCGGCAAGATAGCTGGTTTCAACAAAAAGCTTGGAGAAAGCCGGATGGGCGGCATCCGCCGCCGGACTCGCCAGTACCATCTCGGCGTAGGAGGTCAGTTCTATTTCACGCCCCCGATTGTCGCTGTTGGTGAGCGAAACGCGGCGCACCTCGCTATCATCCTCGCCGGAAACCAGCACCTCGGTGACGGTGGTCAGGTAGCCGTCGCGCCGGATGAACTCGGCATGATCCTCGGCGAACACAACTTCCTCATTATCCACCGCTTCTCCGGCGGGCTGCATGCTGGCGGACCAGGTTCGGCCGCTCTGCGTATCGCGCAGAAAGATGAAGGAACCCCAATCGTCGCGTGTGACATCCTCGCGCCAGCGGGTAATAGCGATATCGCCCCAGCGGCTGTAACCCGCCCCCGTCGCCGTGAGCATCACCGCATAGCGGCCATTCGACAGCAAATGCGTGATAGGCGCCCCATGAATGGGGGCACTCAGGCGTCGCTGGGTTGTTGCGGTGGCATCTTCCTCGGTCGGCGTGGCCTTCACTTCCTCTGCTCGAGGATGTGCCGCCGCCACATTCCTGGCAATGCGCTCCTGCAGCAGCAGTTCGCTGGCCTGGATCATCGGTTCGCGATGGAAGCGCGTACGCATGCGACCGTCCTGCAAGGCGTTGGCGATGGCAACGATGGTCATGCCCTGGTGATGCGCCATGAAACTGCGGACAATGGCAAAGCTGGCGCCATCGGGCAGCCGGGCGCGGGTGAAGTCGAGCGCTTCGTAGAAGCCGTAGCGGCCCCGCGCACCGATATTTGTGAGCTGGGCGTAATTTTGCCGTGCCGCTTGCGGGTTCACCATTGTGGCGAGGCCCGTGGCATAGGGTGCGATCACCATATTATCGGCCAGGCCACGCTTCAGGCCCAGGCCGGGCACCCCGAAATTGGAATACTGATAAGTGAATTCCATGTCCCGGGCATTGTAGGCGGATTCAGAAATTCCCCAGGGAATACCATTCGCCCGGCCATGGGTTTGTTGGCGTTCCACCACCAGGCGGCTGGTCTGTTCCAGCAAGCTGCCAAGCGGTGCCCGCATCACCAGCGACGGCATCAGGTATTCGAACATGGAGCCGGACCAGGAAATCAGCGCCGAGCCCCTGCCTAGCGGCGTTGTGGCGCGTCCGAGCCGGAACCAATGCTTGGTCTCCGCATCGCCTTTCGCGATGGCGAACAGGCTGGCGAGGCGCGCTTCGGAAGCCAACAGATCATAGCAACTTGGGTCAAGATTGTTGTCGGCATGAGAAAAGCCGATGGAGAGCAATTTTCGGTCGGCATCCATAAGAAAGGCGAAATCCATCGCCAGTGCCATTTCCCGTGCTGATTTGGCCAGGACTCGCAACCGATGCATCAGATTGTCCATGGCATCGGCATTCAGCACCCGGTCGCGCTCATGCTCAGCCAGTCCCTTGCCCAGCGCCCCAACCCAGAAAGCCAAGTCGGCATTGTCGGGCGCGGACGATATGCTGCCGCTGGCTGTTGCTGCTTCCGCCGCCAGTTGCTGCAGAATCGGCAGCCGCATGGCAATGGTGTTATCCTCGCTCAGTAGTGCTTCGAGCTTTGCCAGAATGGACAGCAGATGCCATGCCTGCTCATCGTTTCGGGTCGGCAGCACCTCGAGTGCTTCGCGCACCAGCCATAGATTATCCAGGCTGCCTTGCTTGAGATCGGCCGGGAAGGCCGTGTTCCCCCAGTCTTCACAGGCATTGGCAACCACGATCAGATGACCCGCAAGATTTCCGCTATCGACCGATGAGACATAGGCGGGAGCGAGCACGGCCAGATCCTGGGTGCCGTACCAATTGAAGAAATGCCCGTTGAAGCGCGGCAGCTTCTGCATCACACCGAGCGTCGCTTCCAACCTTTCGACAGTCTCGTTCGCTCCGGCCCAACCGAAATCACGCGCCGCGATGGTTGAAAGCAGATAAAGCCCGATATTGGTGGGTGACGTGCGGTGCGCGACGACCGGCTTGGGGTCCTCCTGGAAATTGTCCGGCGGCAGCATATTGTCGGCCGGGGTCACGAAGGTCTCGAAGAAACGCCAGGTACGGCGTGCAACCAGGCGCAGATCGCGCGTATCGGATTCCGAAAGCATCCGGTGCGGCGCCAATTCGGGCGGGCGGCTGGCCCAAAGAGCTAGCGCTGGCGCCGTCAGCCAGAGTAGCGCGAGCGGCCAGAAACCAGGCGCAATGGCTGCGGCGCCGATGGCGGCGAGCATAGCAAAAACAACACCGCCACTCATGATGCGATAGAAGTCAAAGCGGTTCAGGCGCGCGCTCTCAGCCGTTTGCGCGGTCGTGGTCCATTCCAGCAGATGGCGCCGGGTGCGGAACAGTCGCAGCAAGGTGCGGATGATTGCATCGCCCATGCGCCAAGCCTGATCCGCAAGGAAGGCCAGGGAAAAGAAGGTTTGCAGTGCCGCACCGCGCAGGTCGGTACCCAGCATATCGAAATGGTTGCGCAGATTCATACCCGCGCGATGCGGCAGGATGGCAAAGAAGGCTGGCAGAAAAGCTGGAATGGCCAGAGCGGACAGAAGCAGCAGGGCGCCTCGCATGCCAGCCGGCTCCGGTAGCAGCCAGCAGATGCCAAGAGCCAGTAGCATGCAGGGCGCCAGCAGCGACCGCCGCAAGTTGTCCAGCATCTTCCAGCGTCCGATGGCGGGCAATAGCCGGTCGCCCAGCAGCCAAGGCAGGAGCTGCCAATCGCCCCGGGTCCAACGGTGGCTGCGTTTGGCGGCCACGTCATAGCGCGCGGGAAAATCCTCCACGAGCTCGATATCGGAAGCCAGGCCGGCCCGTGCGAAGACACCCTCGAAGAGATCGTGGCTGAGCATGGTATTCTCAGGCACCCGGCCGGCGAGTGCGGCCTCGAAGGCGTCTACATCGTAGATGCCCTTGCCGGTGAAGGAGCCTTCGCCGAACAGATCCTGATAAACGTCGGAAACCGCCGCCGCATAGGGATCGATCCCGCTGGGGCCGGAGAATATCCGCTGATACAGCGAGCCTTCTCGGCCGATGGGGAGCGATGGGGTGACGCGCGGCTGCAGAATACCATAGCCGTCAACCACCCGCTGCTCGGCCTGGCTAAATCGGGGCCGGTTCAACGGATGCGCCATCTTGCCGATCAGCCTTATGGCCGCATCTCTAGGTAGGCGCGTATCGGCATCCAGGGTGATGACATAACGCACATCGGGAGGCACTTGCGGAGCCTGGCCGCCGATGGCGATGAAGCTGGTATCGCTGGCGCCGCGTAAAAGGCGATTCAGTTCATGCAGCTTGCCCCGCTTGCGCTCCCAACCCATCCATTTGTTCTCGCTGGTATTGAACAGGCGGCGGCGATGCAGCAGCAGGAAGCGGGCCCCGCCTACCGCTGGGGAATGGCGGATGTTCAATTGCGCGATGGCATCGGTAGCCAGAGCGAGCAAGGATGCGTCACCGGCCATTACCTCCTGATCCGCGTCGACGTCATCCGTCAGCAGCGCGAAGCTGAGATCACCCCCGGTGCCGGACAGGTGATGAACTTCCAGCCGCTCGACCTGTTCAAGCAGATCAGCTTGGCTAGTCAGCAAAGTAGGTACTACCACCAGCGTGCGCAGCGATGGCGGCACACCGGCGGCGAGGTCAATCCCAGGGAGCGTCCTGGCGCCGAGACTCCAGGTGACGCCGCGATTTACCAGGGCTGTGGCCAGCTCGGTCGCCGGCATGAAACCGGCCAAGGCGAACAAGGCTAGCCAGCCAAGGCCGGGTGCCGATAGCAGCCATAGAGCGGCGCCGAGCAAGAGCATGGCCGTCAGTAAAATGACGCCGATATAGCCGCGGATGCCGAGGCGAGCGATGGCTCGGCTGAAGCGCAGGCGAAAGCCTGGCTGGAATTCTATCTGCCGCTCAAAATCGCGGCGTCCGGCGGCAAGCAGGTGAAAGCCTGGATCGCCACTGCGCTCGGCTTCCACACCATCGGTGGCCACGGCCATTGCGGTTTGCGATACCTGCAAAACACGATCGACAACCTCAAGCTCAGATGCAGGTGAGCCGCGCGCGAGTTGCTCGATGGCACTGCGGTAGAGGTTGCGTGTGGAGAAATCCATGGCAGCGAAGCCGCTGGCGGCGCGTAGCCGTTCATCCACCAGGCTGACGCTTTCAAACAACTCCGCCCAATCGATATCCGATATCAGGCGCATGCTGGTGATGACATTGCGCACGGTGACATTGGAGGCACCCTGCCGCTGCTGGGCATGCTGCACCACATCGTCGATGGTTTCGTTCTGGCGCTTCAGGCGCTCTTCCAGCCAGGCGAGCGCGGGCATTTCGCGTGGATCCTGATCGCGCAGACGTTTGGCGAGCTGCGCGGCGAAACGCTCCGACAGGGCCGATGGGTCGCGCGCGGCAATATCGGCCTCAAGGGCGGCACGGGCATTTCCCGGTATCAGCAGCCGATCGGCCAGCATATCGGCATTGGCTCTGGCCTCGCGGCCAGCGGTGATTTGATCAGTGAGCCGGCGCAGATTTTCGATCAGCACGATACGCAGCGTGATCGCCACCGCCCATAATTCGCCGATGGTGAGTGGCTGAACGCGCTGATAGGCAATGATGAAGCGGCGCAGGGTATTGGGATCGAAATGGCTGTCGGTATGGGCAATGAAGGCCCAGGCGATACCGAAGACACGCGGATAGCCGGCGAAGGGCCCATCGGCCAGTTTGGGCAATTGGCGGTAATAGCCCGGTGGCAGGTCATCGCGAATCTCGCGGATCTGTTCTTCCACGAGATGGTAATTGTCGAGTAGCCATTCGGAGGCCGGCACCACGTCGCGGCCGCTCTCGAGTTCCTTGGCGCTGGCCTGATAGGCTGCCAGCAGCACCGCTGCATTATCGTCGAGGCGCTTATGCAGCGACAAAACGGCGGTCGGATTGGGTGTGACGGGTTGAGCGGCGGCCAGGCTCGCGGCGTGCTGCTCCAGCCGTTCGATACCGAACAGCTCCTCCCGTACCGGCGCCGAGCCGTTCCAGGGGGGCGAAGGCCGGCGGTGCCACAGGATACGATGAAGCAGCGAATGCATGGACGCCTTTTCCGGGTATATCCAGGACTAGGCGTCGGTGGATGGCCCTATTTTTGTATCAGGCGGTTCGCATCCTTACAGCGGATCGGGATGAGAGCGCGTATCGGCCGCCATGGCCGCTTCCAGTTCACCAGCGTTTACCGGGTAGGCTTGATGCGAAGCGCTGATGACGGACAGCGCCGGAACATGCAATGTCGTGGATACGCGCTGGAAAGCGACAAACGACAGGCCGAGGATTTCCTCTTCCTCAACCACGAGGAGATAGGTTCCCGGCGGCTGTGCGCTGTCGAAGCAACTCAAGCTGAAAGGGTGCGCAAACGTGATCTTCGTTTCCGTCGTCCGCGTCGTCATGCAGCCCTAACCCTTCTTCACGATGTGAAAAACGGAGTATCGGCAATGGATTGTCGTGATGCGCGCCTGATCCGCGCGGCGGTCAGTGGAATCTATATGGTATCTGACCGGCGGTTTATCAAGAATGCGGCCGTTAAGTATTCGCTGCCTGGGACATGGTGGTATTGCCGTGCCTGCCCGGCGATGTCAGCCACAGCAATGCCAGCAATCCGCATACTCCCGATATCGCCGAAGCCACCAGAATGCCCAGCTTGGCGGAGTTCAGTAAGTTCGGACCATAGGCCAGGCCGGCGATAAACAAAGACATGGTGAAACCGATGCCGGTAAGCAGGCCGCCGGCGGCGAGTAGGCGCCAGCTCAGATCCGGCGGCCGAGCCGCCAGGCGCAGGCACACAGCCAGGAAGCTGAACAGCACCACCCCCACGGGCTTACCGATCACAAGGCCGACCACGATGGCCGTGGCCACGGCACCATCCAGCTTATCCAGGGAAATCGGGATGCCGGCATTCGCCAGCGCGAAAAGCGGCATGATGGCGAAAGCCACCCAGGGATGCAGCAGGATTTCCAGGCGTTCCACCGGCGACAGCCTTTCCCGGGTGGCGATGCTGGCGCGGCGCAGGTCATGGCGGTCGCTGGTATCGCCGCTTCGGTTTTCCCCCGGCGGATGCGCGGCAACGCGTTTCAGGATCGCACGCAGGCGGCGGTCGCTGACCCAGCCGCGCGCCGGCGTCAGTAGGCCGAGAATAACGCCGGCAATGGTGGGGTGGACGCCGGAAGCATCAAGCGCCAGCCAGATCAGGCCGCCGACCAGGAAATACATCGGGATGCTGCGGATGCCGATCCAGGTCAGCGCCGGCACGATGGCGATACCAAGGCCGGCAAGCAGCAAAGCCGTGCCATGCAGTTTTTCGCCATAGCCGATGGCAACGACCAGGATGGCGCCGATATCGTCGAAAATGGCGAGCGACAGCAGGAAGAGGCGCAGATTGATTGGAATCCGCGTGCCAAGCACGGCAAGGCAGCCGATCACGAAGGCGGTATCGGTGGCCATCACGGTGCCCCAGCCATGGGCGCCGGCCGAGCCTCTCGCCACCATGAAATAGAGCCCTGCCGGTACGATCATGCCGCCGAGCGCGGCAGCCAGCGAAAGTGCTGCCATGCGCGGGTTGCTCAATTCGCCCATCACCATTTCGCGCTTCAACTCCAGCGCGACGATGAAGAAGAACAGGGTCATCAATCCATCGTTGATCACGTGCTTCAATGAACGGATGTATTCGATGGCACCCAGGTTTACGCCCACCGGTATTTCCCAGAGAGCCAGGAACGGGACGGACCAGGGTGAATTCGCCAGGGCCACGGCACAGAGGGTGACGAGCAGCAAGGCGCCGGCGCCAGCAGCCTCGATGCGTAGGAAGCGGGCAAGGGGCTTGGTGAACAGGTCGGCCGGTTCCTTGGGCAGGTGGCTCAGACTCTCGTTCATGGCCTGCGGGTTTTACGCCGCACCCGTATCGTCCTTGTGGTCATGCAGGAAGCGGGCGATCTGTGGCACCAGCAGCATCGGATCGTACGTTGCTTCGGCAACCGCATTGCGGAAAATGGCGCGGCGGACAGTCGTTGGCAGATCGTTCCAGCCATTGACGACGGCGGCGCCAAGGCATTCGAGGACACGACGGTCCTGCTCGCTCAAGGTGCTCAGCTCATTGCTTGCGCCGCCCTCGCCTTCCCAGCGCGCAAGCGATGGGCTGAGCGGCACCTCGGGCGCTGCATCCGGAAAGGGCTTTTTTAACATCAGCCATCATAGCACCCGCGCATGGACGATGGCGATGTGACTTTGGCGCGCGCGCGGGCTATTGCCGCCAAATGAGTATATTCCGCAACAGGGTCGTTACGGTGATGAGCAACCATGTGCCCTTCGATCACCTCGATGGTGGGGCGGTTGCCAGATGTAATTTTCTACTTCTTGCTCCGGCCAATCTCCTTCGCCCAGATATGTAAATTTTGATGGGTCAGGCAAATGTGAAGCGAAGTATTTGTTTGCTGCCCTGGCCGCAGAGCTAGGTGGTGTAGGGTCTCGCATAAAGTGAAAATTTGTCTCAACTAAGGTACTGACGGTGATTGTTATTTTGGTCAGCGTCGCTAGAGCTAGGTGGTAAGGTCTGCTGCTGGTTGTCCGAGCCACATAACAAACAGCACCAAGAGACGCCCAAGCCGCTGCGAGGCCGCATATTGTTGTCAACAATAGTGGCGGCGGCCGTTCTCAACCCCACGATCGCAACCTCGATTCTATTGCCGAGGACGACTTCCTCATGGCGGAGGAAATCTAATGACCAAATCTGAAATCGCTGTAGATCAGGGGTGTTGCTCGGAGGTCTTCTACGCGACTGACTTCATCACCATCTAGCCAGATCAAAAGGGAGTAGTTTTCACGATAGTCGGCCCCATACGCAGCCGCCGCGTCCGATTTGCCGCTCCCCGCGATACCACCAATGGCGATACATGTCTCGCTCATGAGGCGGCGATGGATTTCATTAGACACAACGGGACGTTTCTGGTGCCGTGGATCCGGTGTGGGAAACAGGCGATCTCGAGCGGCTTCTTCCCAAATCTCGGTTAGTATGGGGAGAAAGGTAGATAATTCTTCAACGGCTGAATCATAGGGTAAAATTTTATCTATCAACTGCTCGGCAATGCTCTCGGCGCTCCAAATTCTTAGCGAGCGTCCTTTCATTCTTGGCTTTGCTAGCTCAGTCTTGACGAAAGTATCGATGATTTGTGGGCGACCTGGCTGCGCGGCAATGAGGAGGATCTCCTGCGCGTTTGGTCGGCGCGATAGAGCATGGGTGAGATCCTTCTTTGCCTTGAGCATCCCTCGGGTGAAGTAATCGGCGTCTGCGGAATATTCAGCCACAACCTTGCCATCAGCACTGCTGCTATCAAGTACTCTGCCTATGGGGAAGCCGAGCATGTTGAGGCCGGTATGTTCTAGGGCCGTTGAGAGTATGTGATCGAAAAGCACTTCTCCGAAACGTTCGAAGCTAGGGCCAATCACGCCGATGGGCTCGATAAGGCGTTTGATGAGGTATTTGCGAGCTTGTGGGTTCATGATTGGACAATTTTGTCGACTTCCACCTCTAGAATAAAGGACTATCTGCGGTAGCGCCGTCGCGGTGCCTGGTAATCCTGGCTACCATTGCTGGCCCACTTAGCTTCCGAACGTTGAGTTAATTGGACGGAGACCAGCGCATTCCAATACTGGTCGATTCCTGCCCTCGTGACAAAGTGATCCCGCTAGCTGATTTCGGAAGGCCTTTTAGAACGTCTTTATATCCGTTAACGGCCGGAGAATTCGGATTAGCTTTAAAGCGATCTCGAGCCAAGCGCATTGAGTTGAGCATTGGATTCTCGGCAAACATAACCATACAGATTGGTGGGGCGGTAGGCCCACTGCACTGGTCACATAGTCCGCTGCCGCCACTCTCTGGGTCAGGTCGGCATAGAGCGGTCTTATTGAATTTCTCGAACTCCAAAAGCCGCTTTGTGTCTTCTCTGGCTTCCTCCTTTGTGCGAGGCTTAAACCAGCTTTCGTAAGATTTTCTAGCTTCCTCTTCCTTTCTTTTGCGTTCGGCTTCAACAGCGGCTCTCAGTTTTTGCTCTTCCTCGGCTCGCTCCTTTTGAGCTTCAGAAATCTGTCGTTGACGAACGGCTTCTGCCCGTTCTGCGTCACTACGAGCTTTTTCCTCAGCCTGCTTTGCAGAAGCTATAGCATCGTCAGCCCATTTCTTCCTGGCTTCAAGTTCCTGTTGCTTGCGAGCACCAATTAAGTTGAATGAAGCGTCACGGGCCGCCACAATCTGTCTAGCATTCATTGGATACTCAATAATCGAACCTGGTTCGTCACCTCGTTGGAACCAGAAGCCATAGACTTCGAGTTGCTCCTCACCCTGAATATTTTGTTTGATCTGTGGTTGGGAGTATGCCTTCGCAAATGCGTCGGTTGGCGTTGTTCCTCCCGCAATCCAATCAACAATGGCGGATCGACTCTCTAGTGGTGATGAGTGGTGCGATGGATCCTTGAATGTGCGAACCGTGTAGAATACGCCATGTTCAGTTGGATGATCCTTAAGGTACTTAGCGGCGCTCTCCCGGGCTTCGTTCGCAGCTCTCCTCTCGACCGAATGGCGACCGAAGTACGCTAACCAGTACGCAGCAACGTCGAAGGCGTCTTCTTTGGCTTCAAGTGTTCCTCGAACATCCGGATCTGGTGTCTGTGGACGGGTTGGTATCGAGATGATGAGCCTGTCGGTTGCGAAGGCTGGTAGAGCAAAAGTAAGTACTGCCAGGAGTGCGAGCAAGCGCATTGAGATCCCTCCAAACTAATTACCTCAACCCAACACTGTGCAATGCTAGACAAGCGCAACTGTTACGGCAAATGGATTCGTAGATTTGGTGTGCGCGGGCATTCACATCGCAGTTGCGCAGAACTCCAAATACCAGGTTCATGCTGCGCTGGAAGTGGCGACAAAAAAAAGTGAGCAGGTGGCCGAGCCTACGGGCAGGCTTGCAGTGAAATGACAGGTCGACAATCGGTAGAAGCGGAAATTGTCAGGAAAGTTGGTCGCTTCTCCGGAAGTTGTCAGAAAACACGGTAATAAATTGTCATTCTACTCGGTGCGACTCGCAGGAATCGGCCAAAAAATTGTCAACTAACGTGGTTTCCGACACCAACGCCAAGACCTGGCCAACGCCAACCTTCGCGTTGTTTCAAAGCGGTTTGGTCGGACCCTCCGAACCGCAGAGACTGGCCAAGGGCAAGAATACGCTCTCTGAACAGCTTTCCACATAAACCAGAGCTCAACGGCTGCAGGTTCCGGGGCTCTCGACAATAGCGATCAGTTTGGTGGAAAGCGCCGCACGGCCTTTAGAAACAGCGCCATGGGCGGCGAGGGCAGCCATCGCGCCCGGCGCGCCACCGATAGCTTCAGCGGATGATCGACCGTATTCGGCACAATACGGAATTTGTCCAGAAAGGTCCGCGTTCTGGCAAAGCCGGAAGAGGCTACGCCCAGCGCATCGGTATTCTCGATGATGCTCGCCACCATGGGGAAGTTATCGATGATATGCAGGTGGACATAGCCACTATCGACGCCATACACCGTGCGCACCAGATGCTCCACCAGCGGCGCCGAAAGGTCCGGTGAGATGATCGGATAGCGCCGGATCTGCTGTTCACTGACTTTTTTCTCGACCAGCAAGGGGTGATCGCGCCGGCAGAATATGCGGCCGACAAAATCAGGCAGGTCCTCCAGAATGAAACTCTGTTCCCGGTTGAGTTCATCGGTGGGGCCAACCAGGAGATCGATATCTCCCTGGCTCAACAGGGCCATCGCCTTTGGCGTCGAGCTGGCCTGCATATGCAGGCGGAACTGATTGGGTTCGCGCAGCAGCATGCGGATGGCGCGATTGAGCAGGCCTTCGAGCGACGGTGGCGCGACGCCGACGCGTAAGATCGCGCTACGCTCGCCACGGCCGGCGGCGGTATCGGCGGCCAGGCGGTCCATGTCGGAGACGATGCGGGCGGCGCGGTCAATGAAATTACGCCCAGCCTCGGTGACCGAAACGCCGCGCGCGCGCCGATCGAAAAGCGCATAGCCGAGGGCCTGCTCCACCCAGGCGACCGATTTCGTGACGCTGGACTGGCTGACATTTAGCTCCGACGCGGCGGCGGTAAAGGAGCCCATTCTGTAGACCATGACCACGTGCCGGAGATGATTGAGGTTCATGGGTGGGTTCCCTGTCTGCCATTCCTGTATGGAATATCACTAGAATAATTTGAATTTGTGTTATGGCGCAACCCTGGCAAGGTGGTTGGCGAAAGCGCGGTCGATTTCCAGAAAAACGTACCGCCGGGAGGGAAAACATATGTCGCAGCCGATCGTCGCCGGCGTGGGAATGATCAAGTTCGCCAAGCCTGGCGCTTCCCTGAGCTACCATGAAATGGCTGCCCAAGCGGTCCGCAACGCATTGGCGGATGCCGGCCTGGGCTATGAGGCGGTGCAGCAGGTGTATGCCGGCTATGTCTACGGCGACAGCACCAGCGGGCAGCGTTCGGTCTATGACGTCGGGATGACCGGTGTGCCGGTGGTCAACGTCAACAACAACTGCTCATCCGGCTCCACCGCGCTTTGGCTTGCACGCCAGGCCGTGGAAAGTGGCGCGACCGATTGTGCGCTGGCGCTTGGTTTCGAGGAAATGCGGCCGGGTGCGCTGGGAACCCACTTCAACGACCGGACCAGCCCGTTCCAGCGCTTCGACGAAGCGACGGACCGTATCGTCGGCCATGGCGAAGTACCGCTGGCGCTGCGCTATTTCGGCGGCGCCGGTCTCGCCTATATGAAGAAATATGGCATTGGGCTTGAGGAATTCGCCAAGGTGAGGGCCAAGGCCAGCCGCCATGCCGCGCGCAACCCCTTGGCGCTGTTCCGGCAGGAGGTGTCGGTCGAGGACGTGATGCAGAGCCCGGTGGTATGGCCCGGCGCCATGCACAAGCTGATGGCTTGCCCGCCGACCTGCGGCGCAGCAGCGGCCATCATCTGCTCGGAGGACTTCGTCAGGAAACATGGGCTGAACGACCGTGTCCGCATCGTGGCGCAGGAGATGCGCACGGACCGTCCCTCCACCTTCGAAGATGACGATATGATGCGTGTCGTCGGCTACGACATGACGGCGGCGACAGCCAAGGCAGTCTACGAACGCTCCGGCATCGGGCCTAAGGATGTGGACGTGCTCGAGCTGCACGACTGCTTCGCCCAGAATGAATTGATCACCTATGAAGGGCTTGGCCTTTGCCCCGAGGGGGGCGCGGCAAAGTTCATCGACGATGGCGACAATACCTATGGCGGCCAGGTCGTGACCAATCCGTCCGGCGGCCTGCTCTCCAAGGGGCATCCGCTCGGCGCCACCGGCCTCGCCCAGTGCTACGAACTGACGCACCAGTTGCGCGGTACGGCGGGTCCGACCCAGGTCGAGGGGGCGCGTACTGCTTTGCAGCACAATCTCGGCCTCGGCGGTGCCTGCGTGGTCACGCTGTATCAGGCGCGCTGAGGGGCCAATCATGACCGAGACCGCAGCGCCTGCCGCCAATCCGCGCGGCATCTTCAACCGCACCAGCATCGGTGCGAAAACCAAGCCAGTTTCCTATCCGGTCGAGAAGGGGCGGATTGCCTTCTTCTGCGATGTGGTGGGGGAGACCAATCCGATCCATTTCGATGAGGCGGCGGCCCGCAAGGCCGGCTTCCCAACAATTGTGGCGCCGCCAACCTTCCCGATGGTCATCGACCTCGAAACCACGAACGCGGCGCGGCGCCTGGGCTTCACGCCGATCTTCGATCTGGTGCGCTGTGATCTGCGCTACCTGCTGCATGGCACTGAACGCTACGAGTATGCCGGGCATCTGCTCGCCGGCGACGAAATCACCATCACCCATGAGGTGCTGGGCTTCGAGGACAAGAAGGGTGGGGCGCTGGAATTCTGCCATGTGCGTTCCTCGCTCACTCATCCCGTGCGGGGTGAGGTTGTCGCGATCCGTCGCACCTTCGTGCATCGCTTAGGCTGAGGAGGCGCTCATGGCCACGGATCTGAGCAAGGCGAAAGTGGGCGATACCCTGCCCGAAATCACCTTCGGCCCGTATACGCGCAAGCTGCTTGCGCTGTATGGCGGCGCATCGGGCGATCACAATGCCGTCCATATCGACACCGATTTCGCCCGTGCGGCCGGTCTCGATGATGTGTTTGCTCAAGGCATGCTGTCGATGGCGCCCTATGCGCGGGTGGTGACGGACTGGGCCGGGCTAGAACGGCTGGAAAGCCTGGAGACCCGCTTCATGGCGATCACTCCGGTGGGTGCCACCGGGCGCTTCACCGGCAAGGTCGTCGAGAGTTTCGAGGTTGACGGCGTGGCGAAGCTGCGTATCGCGCTGGCGGCCTTTATCGACGGCAACATACAGACACTCGGCGGCGAGGCTGTCGTCCGCGCGGGTTGAGGCCGGGAATAGAACCCGCCTGACATAGGCGGCGGGCAAGAAACCAGCCTCGGCATGAAACGGGGCGTAGAGGGAGGCGATATGTCGGAAGCCGCATGGCTCACCGATGACCACCGTGCCTTTGGCGCGACGGTTCGGAAATTTCTGGCGCAGGATTACGAGCCGCACCGTGCCCAGTGGACGCGCGAGCACCGCGTGCCACATGCCTTCTGGGAGAAGGCGGGGGCGCTCGGCATCCTGGGCGCCTCAACGCCGGTGGCGTATGGCGGCTCGGGCCTGGCGCGCAGCTTCGACCTGGTGACCTACATGGAGCAGGGCCGGATCGGCGATACCGGCTGGGGCCTGGGCGTCCACAATATCGTGCAGCATTACCTGATTGCCTTCGCCACCGAGGAGCAGAAACGCGCCTGGTTGCCAAAGCTGGCTTCCGGGGAATGGGTCGGGGCCATCGCGATGACCGAGCCTGGCACCGGCAGCGATCTGCAATCGGTCCGCACCACTGCGATCGCGGATGGCAACCAGTATGTGCTGAACGGCCAGAAAACCTTTATCTCCAATGCGGCCAATGCCGATTTCATCATTGTTGTCGCCAAAACCGACCCAGCCGCCGGCGCCAAGGGTATTTCACTCATGGCGCTGGAGACCGGCGGTGCCGAAGGTTTCCAGCGTGGCCGGCAGCTCGACAAGATCGGCATGGACCGCCAGGACACGATGGAACTGGCCTTCCAGGATGTGCGTATTCCGCGCATGAACCTTATCGGCGAAGCCGAAGGCCAGGGCTTCTACCAGTTGATGGGGCAGCTTTCCTGGGAGCGGCTGATGATCGCGGTTGGTGCGCTTGCCGCCTCGCGCTGCGCACTTGATGTCACGCTCGACTATGTGAAGAACCGCAAGGCCTTTGGCCAGCGGCTGATGGATTATCAGAATACGCGCTTCAAGCTGGCCGAGGCCAAGAGCGAGATCGAGATATTCGCCGCCTTCGTCGACAGGCTGGTCGAGGAACTCGAGGCCGGCACGCTCAAGCCGGAGCGGGCCGTCATGGGCAAGTGGTGGGGCAGCGAAATGCAATGCCGCATCGTCGACAACTGCCTGCAACTGCATGGCGGCTACGGCTACATGAATGAATACCGTATTGCCGAACTCTACCGGGACGCCAGGGTGCAGCGCATCTATGGCGGCACGAACGAGATCATGCGCGAGTTGGTCGCGCGTTCATTGGACAGGGATTGATTATGGGAAAGCTGGACGGAAAGACCGCCTATGTGACGGGTTCGGGGCGCGGCATCGGGCGCGCGCTGGCGCATAAACTGGCATCGGAAGGCGCGGCGGTCGTGGTCAACGATCTCGACGCCGATCCCGCCAACGCTGTTGTCGACGAAATCATCGGCAAGGGTGGCAGGGCCATCGCGGTTGCCGGCAGCGTCAATGAGGCGGATTTCGCCGAACGCTTCATCAATGCCGGCCTCGACCGTTTTGGCGGCGTCGACATCATCGTGAACAATGCCGGCTATACCTGGGACAGCATGATCGGCCGCATGACGGACGAGCAGTTCGACGCCATGGTCGATGTCCACCTGAAAGCACCCTTCCGCATTCTGCGCGCCGCCTATCGTCCGATTTCCGAAGCGGTGCGGGCCGAGGCCGCGGAGGGGCGGGAAGTGATCCGCAAGGTCGTCAACATCTCTTCGGTGGCCGGTACTGCCGGCAACCCGGGTCAGGTGAATTACAGCTCCGCCAAGTCCGGTATCCTCGGCATGACCAAGACACTGGCCAAGGAATGGGGCCGCCTGAAGGTCAACGTCAATTGCGTCGCCTTCGGCTATATCGAAACCCGCCTCACCATTGCCAGCGACGAGAAGGTCGAGATGCGGTTCGAGGGCAATCGGGTCCAGGTCGGCATCCCGGAAAAGGTGGCGCAGGGACTTAAGGCGATGATTCCCATGGGCCGCGCCGGCACGCCGGATGAAGCCGCCAGCGGCGTCTACCTCTTCTGCACCCCGGAAAGCAATTACATCTCCGGCCAGACCATCATCGTCGGCGGTGGCATCTCGATATGAAGCCTTTGTCGTCACGGGATAGCATTCATGGCAACGTCTGACGTCCTCCAGCTCCTGCTGATCGGCTTGGCACAGGGCTGCGGCTATGCACTCGTGGCGATTGGCTTCGTGTTCATCTACCGGGCCACCGAAGTCGTGAACTTTGCCCATGGCGAGATCATGATGGTGGGCGCCTTCGTGGTGCTCACCTTCGCCGAATTCTTGGGCCTTGGTTTCTGGTTTGGCGCGGCCCTTGGCCTGCTGACAATGGCCATCACCGGCTACCTGCTCGATATGCTGGTGATGCGGCGGATGATTGGTGAAAATCAGGCATCCGTCTTTATCCTCACGGTGGCGATCGGGCTGATGCTGAAGGCGGCGGCCGGGATGATCTGGGGCTTCTCTCCGCATGTCATGAAATCATCCTTCCAGGGCCAGATATCGGTTGCCGGCATCGTGCTTGGCACGGACCGGCTGGCGATCATGGCCGGCACATTCGTTATCTGCCTGCTGCTCTGGGCATTCTTCAGCAAGACCCGTATCGGTCTTGCCATGCAGGCTGCATCGCAGAATCAGCTTGCGGCCTATTATAGCCGCGTGCCGGTCCGCCGGCTGGTTTCGGTGATCTGGGCCATTGCCGCCGTGGTGGCGGCCTTCGCCGGAATCCTGGTGGCACCGATCACCCAGATCGATACCGAAATGTCTATATTCGGCATCAAGGCCATTGCGGGTGCCGTGGTCGGCGGCTTCGGTTCCATTCCTGGCGCGCTGATCGGCTGTCTCATCCTCGGAATCAGCGAACCCTTCCTCGATTATTTCTATCCGCCGCTGAAAGGCGTCTACGCCTACATCATCCTTCTCGTCGTGCTGTTCGTGCGCCCGGAAGGACTGATCCCGCAAACCTACCAGAAGAAGGTGTGAGGCCATGCGGGTTCTGTTCAAGACCACCTATAACCAGGACATTGATCACCTCGTCGATCCGGGCGAGCGGATCCGCGTCGGCCTGGTGATCGCCATCGCGCTGGCCGCCCCGCTTTTCGTCTCTTCCTACTTCCTGTCCGAACTCGCCATGTTCATCTGCTACGCGCTGGCGGGCATCGGCCTGATGGTGCTGCTTGGCTTCACCGGCCAGGTCTCCTTCGGCCATGCGGCATTCCTTGGCATCGGTGCCTATACCCAGGCGGCGTTGATGACGCGCGGCATTCCCTTCGTTGTGTCGCTGTCACTCGCTGGATTGATCGCCGGCCTGGTGGGAGCGGCGCTGGGGCGCGCGGTATCCAAGATGCACGGCTTTTATCTGGCGGTCGCTACGCTGGCCTTCGCCATTGTAACCGAGAGCGTGATTGGCGCGGCCGAGCCGATCACCGGCGGACATATGGGCCTGAAAGTGCCGCCCATCGCTTTCTTCGGTTATGAACTCAGCCAGAATTGGCAGATATATTATCTCTACCTTGCCGTCCTGCTTTTCGTCATCTGGGGTGTTGCCAATCTGATGCGCGCCCCGGCAGGCCGGTCGATGATCGCGGTCCGCGATAGCGAAACCTCCGCCAAGTCGCTCGGCATCAATGTCGGCAGCGTCAAGGTTCGCGCTTTCTTCGTCTCCGCCGCGATCACCGGCGTGGCGGGCGCGCTGCTGGCGCATCTGCTTTTCTACCTCTCGCCGGAAACCTTCAATCTGCTTGAAAGCCTGCGGCTGATGCTGATGGTCGTGGTCGGCGGCCTCGGCACCATCTCGGGTGCCATTCTCGGGGCCATCTTCGTCAGCTTCCTGCCCAATGCCATCGATGTTCTGCGCGCCATCCTGCCATCCGCTGTGGCGGATCAGGCCGGGCTCGAATATCTGGTCTTTGGTGCGGTTATTGCCCTTTTCATCATCTTCGAGCCGCAGGGCATCTATGGCCGCTGGCTCAAGCTCCGCCTGTTCATCGAGACCTATCCCTACTATCGCCGGGCGACGTTCATACGCCAGAAGCGATACCTGAAATCGGAGCGTTTCCGATGAGCGTGCTCGCTATCAACGACATCGCCCTCAGCTTCGGCGGCAACAAGGCGCTGGACGGCGTTTCGTTATCCGTGATGCCAGGCGAAACGCTTGCCTTGATCGGGCCGAATGGCGCGGGAAAGTCCACGGTCTTCAACGTTGTGAGCCGCTATTACCAGCCATCGGCCGGTAGCGTGCGCTATGGCGACCATGACCTGCTACGGTGCCAGCCGCATGAAATCGCGGCACTTGGCATAGCGCGCACATTCCAGAATATCGAGCTGTTCGAAAACGCCACCGTGCTGCAGAACCTGCTGGTCGGGCGCCATGCCCGCACGCCATCGAACTGGGTGCGTGAATTTCTCTTTGCCGGCCAGACTCGCGCCAACGAACTCTTCGCCCGGCGCAAGGTGGAGGAGGTGCTCGATCTGCTTGATCTCCAGCACCTGCGCAACGAGATCGTGCGCGACCTGCCATATGGGGCGCGCAAGAATGTGGAACTGGCGCGGGCGGTCTGCGCCGAGCCTAAGCTGTTGCTGCTCGATGAGCCGGCTTCCGGCCTCAACCCGGAAGAGGTGGCGGACATGGCCTTTTGGCTGAAGGATATCCGCGAGGAACTCGGTATCACCATCCTGATGGTCGAGCATAATATGAGCCTGGTTTCCCGGATCGCCACGCGCTGCATCGCCCTGGTTTCCGGCCGCGTCCTGGCGCAAGGCAGTGTTGCCGAAGTGCAGGCCAACCGCGAGGTGCAGCGAGCCTATCTGGGGACGGCAGCATGAGTGCGCTCCTGAGCACCCGCAATGTCGAGACCTATTACGGGCCTATCATGGCGATTGGCGGCGTGTCCATCGATGTGCCGGAGGGGCGTATCGTCTGCGTTCTTGGCGCCAATGGTGCCGGCAAGACGACCTTGCTGAAGACCATTTCCGGCGCCATCGATTGCCGCAAAGGCCAGGTCGTCTTTCGCGACAAGGAAATCCAGAACCTCAATCCCGACGTCGTGGCCGCGCATGGTATCGCCCATATCCCCGAGGGTCGCGAGGTCTTTCCGTTTATGACCGTGGCGGAGAATCTGACCGTTGGCGCCTGGGGTCGGGCCGACAAGGATGCCGTGGCCCGTGACCTCGAAACGGTCTACCGCTATTTCCCGGATCTCGAAACCAAGCGCAACGACATGGCCGGGTTCCTGTCGGGCGGGCAGCAGCAGATGCTTGCTATCGGGCGCGGCCTGATGGGCGACGCGTCGCTGATGATTCTCGATGAACCCTCGCTTGGCCTCTCGCCGCTGCTCACCCAGCAGATATTCGGCATCGTCCGACGGATCAATCGCGAGCGCGGCGTGACGATACTCCTTGTCGAGCAGAATGCCGTTGCCGCCCTCGACCTTGCCGATCATGGCTACGTCATGGAGGTGGGGCGCATCATGATGGACGCACCGGCGAGCGAACTGCGCGAGAGCGACGATATCAAGGAGTTCTACCTAGGCAAGTCTGATGATGGCATTCGCGGCGAGCGGCGCTGGAAAAAGCGGAAGACCTGGAGATGAATGAGATGCGGCATATCGGGCGCGAAGCCGGTCCAATATTGATCGATGACTGCGATACGCTTGCCCGGCTGTTTCTGAAACGCGTTGAGCAATGGGGCGACAGGACCGCGCTGCGCGAAAAGAATTTCGGTGTCTGGGAGAGCTATACCTGGCGCGATTTCCATCGCCATGCGAGTGCCTATGCCGCCGGTCTTGTCGCGCTTGGTATGCGGCCCGGCGATGTCGTCGCGATCTTGTCCGAGGATAACAAGGAGTGGGTTTTCACCGACATGGCCGTGCACCTGGCCAACGGCACAGTGAACGGCGTCTACCCCACCTACCAAGCCGAACAGCTGCATCATATCCTTGAAGACAGCACTACTCGCTGGCTGTTTGTCGAGGACGAAGAACAGCTCGACAAGTATCTCAGCATTGCCGACCGGTTGCCCGGCGTTGAGCGTGTTTTCGTCGTCGACTGGAAAGGCCTGCGCAATTTCAGCGACGAACGGGTCTGGCCGATCTCCCAGCTCGAAGAATTGGGAACGGCAGCTCTGGCCAAAGCGCCAGACCTGCTGGATGCACGCATCGCAGCCGGCCATGGCGAGCAGCCTGCCGTTCTTGTCTATACCTCGGGCACCACCGGCAAGCCGAAGGGCGCACGCATTTCGCATCGGGCGCTGCTGTTCCAGATGACGGCAGTGCCCGATCCTTTCGCGGCGTGGCAGGGCGATGAGCTTCTTACCTATCTGCCGCTCTGCCATCTGGCGGAACGGGTCGTGTCGCTCTGCATCCAGTTGCGCGTCGGCACAATGCTCAATTTCGCTGAGAGTTCGGAAAGCGTGTTCCTGAATATCCGTGAGCTCTCGCCCACCATCCTGTTCGCGGTGCCGCGTATCTGGGAGAAGTTCTATTCCAGGATCGCTACGCTGATGGATGAGGCGACCTGGATCGGGCATACCGGCTACAATATCGCGATGCGTATCGGGCGGCGGCGGGCAAGGCTGCTGATGCAGAACAAACAGCCGTCGCGCCTACTCGATGCCGCCTTCCGGATCGCCGACTTCCTGGTCTTCCGCAACATCAAGCAGGAACTCGGCCTCGATCGCACCCGCATCAGGCTTTCAGGCGCGGCGCCGATCAGTGTCGATCTGTTGGAATGGTATGTTGCCCTTGGGCTGCCGGTGAGCGAGGTCTACGGGCAGACCGAAACGGGCATCGCCACCTTCTGCAGCCCGGGATCGCCGCCAGGCCATGTCGGGTTGCCGATGCCTGGCGTCGAGTTGAAACTCGGTGCGCAGGATGAGATTCTGGTGCGCTCGCCGGGTAATTTCTCGGGCTATCTGAACATGCCTGAAGCGACGACTGCCACACTGGTCGATGGCTGGGTCCATACCGGCGATGTCGGCGCCCTGCTTCCTGGTGGCGAACTCAAGATCACCGACCGACTCAAGGACATCATCATCACGGCGGGTGGCAAGAATGTCACCCCGTCGCTGCTCGAGAACCGGCTGAAATTCTCCTCCTACATATCCGATGCCGTGGTGGTCGGCGACCGGCGCAAGTATCTCGCCTGCCTGATTATGATCGACCGCGAGAATGTCGAAGCCTATGCGCAGAAGAATGCCATTCCGTTTTCCAATTTCCGCTCGCTCTGTGCCCGGCCGGAGATCGTCGGGCTGATCGGCAAGGTGGTTAAGGAGGCCAACGAGCAATTCTCCAGCGTCGAGCAGATCAAGGCCTTCCGACTGATCGATGTGATGCTGACGGCAGAGGATGACGAACTGACGCCGACGATGAAGCTGAAGCGCAGCTTTGTCGAACGCAAGTATTCGGAGTTGATCAAGGAAATGTACCGCAGTTCGGCCGCGTGAAGGCCATAGCTACAACAAAAAACTAGGGAGAAACCGCAATGAAACCGTCGCTACTTAGCCTGGCCGCCCTGCTCTCGCTTGCCGCCAGCCCACTATTGGCCCAGACGCAAGGCGTCACCGCCACATCGGTGAAGTTTGGCAGCCATACCGATCTATCGGGTCCGCTGGCCATTGGCGGTGCGCCCGCCACCCTCGCGTCGCAGATCCGCTTTGAAGCCGCCAATGCGGCGGGCGGCGTGCATGGCCGCAAGATCGAGCTTGTAGTCGAAGACACGCAATACCAGGTGCCGCTTGCCGTGCGCGCCACCAACAAGCTGGTGCAGAACGACAAGGTCTTCGCGCTGTTCCATGCGGTCGGCACGCAGCAGGGCCTGGCGACGATACCGATCACCGACCGCGCCAAGATACCCTACATCTTCCCGCTCACGGCGGCTGCCTCAATGGCCGAGCCGCTGCATCCTCTGCATTTCAGCTATTTCGTCACCTATGCCAACCAGGCCAGCG
Source organism: Ferrovibrio sp. MS7 (assembly GCF_038404985.1). Classification (NCBI taxonomy): domain Bacteria; kingdom Pseudomonadati; phylum Pseudomonadota; class Alphaproteobacteria; order Rhodospirillales; family Rhodospirillaceae; genus Ferrovibrio; species Ferrovibrio plantarum. Next base: position 902,147 of record NZ_JBBKBA010000002.1, on the reverse strand, counting down.
GCGCGATCCGCTACTTCCACCAGAAGGAAAAGTTCGCCTCGCTCTGCATGCAGACGCATTCAACGGAATACGGCGAGGAGAATCGCCGTGGCATGGAAGAAGTCACCAAGGAGCTCGGCATTCCGGTGAAGCTTGTTGGCACGCATAAGCCGACCGATACCGAGTTTGCGGGTGCCGCGACCGCGATCAAGAATGCCGGCTGCGACTTCGTCTATCTCGGCACCACGATCAAGGATACCATCGCGCTGTATATGACGCTCAGGAGCCTCGGCTTCCAGGGCACCATTGCCTCTAACATGTTGCCCTTCCTGCCCATCGTGCCGCAGGCCGGTGGCGGTGCCATGGAAGGCCTCCAGGTGGTGACGCCGATGGGCGCCGTTGACTGGACCACCGGGCCCAAGGAGCGCAAGGCCTTCTACGACGAATACATGAAGCGCAAGGGTGAGGAACCCTCCGTCTATGCGCTCTATGGCTGGCTCGCCGCGGATCTCACGATCAAGGCGCTGGAGAATGCCGGCCGCAACCTGACAGTCGACAGCTTCGTCAAGGGCATCGAGCAGATCAAAGGCTATCAGGATCCGTTCGGCGGCCCGACCATCAGCTTCGGTCCGCAGAAGCATTTCGGTGGCGACAGGCTGCTGCTCTATGCCATCAAGGGCGGCAAGTGGGAGTTGGTCGAGCAGAGCCTTAAGTTCTGATGCAGCCGGCATTGGCGCGAGGCCATGGCGGTCTCGCGCCGACCTGGGAGGAGGCAGCTTTGCAGGAATTCTCCAGCCAGACCCGGCCGGACGGCGTCGCTATCGTGACCTTCGAGCGGCCCGAGCGGCTGAACCCGCTGGGGCCTGAGGGCCTGCGCGATCTGGCGCTGCATCTGGAGGCGTTGGCCAGCGATCCTGCGGTTGGCGCGGTAGTATTGACCGGCAGGGGGAAAGCTTTCTGTTCCGGCGCCAGCCTTGAGCGCCTGCTGGGCCTGATGGGCTCGGAAGAAGCGGTCGGGCTGCCCGAGCATGTCATTCGGAATCTGTTCGACACGGCGGTCAATCCGATTCAGAGGGCAATCGCCCGGATGCCGAAGCCGGTGGTGACGGCCATCAACGGTGTCGCCGCGGGCGGTGGCGTCGGTTTGGCATTGGCCGGCGACGTGGTGCTGGCTGCCGAGACCGCCAGTTTCCAGCTCACCTTCGTGCCGAATCTGGCAATCGTGCCCGATCTGGGTGCGAGCTGGTTCTTCTCCCGTCTTGCCGGGCGTGGCCGCGCATTGGCAGCGATGATGACCGGAGAGGCCATATCGGCGCGCGAGGCGCTGGAATGGGGCCTGGTCTGGCGGGTCGAGCCGGAGGAAAAACTGCTGGATGCCGCGATCAAGCTGGGGTTGCGGCTTGCCGCCGGTCCCCGGCACATGTATCCGCTGCTGCGGGGCGCCGTTGACGAAGCGTCGCGACGGACCTTATCCGAACAGCTCGATCTGGAGCGCGATCTCAACGTAGAGCTTTGTGGCAGCGCCCAGTTCTCCGAAGGAGTCAGAGCCTTCCTCGAGAAGCGCCGCCCGCGATTTCAGTAGATTGAAGGAAATCGGAGCAAATGTATCGCGCTCCACCATCTCGTCTGCCGCTGGAGAGCCAAGTCTACGCGGGCGGTAAATTATCAAAACATGCCGCATGCTCTGCCGGCAGATTATCGTTTTACCGGGAGGCCCGGTAACATCCAGCCCGCATTGCTGCCTTAAGCGCGTTCCACCAGGCCCAGAATTTCCTCGGGCGCCAGGGGATGCTTGGCGATCCTGGCATCGAATGGAGCCAGGGCATTCTCGACAGCGGCGATCACGGCAGCGGCCGCCGGAATCGTACCGCCCTCGCCAGCGCCCTTGATGCCCAGCGGGTTGTTGGTAGCCGGTGTTTCGAGATGATGAATTTCGATGCGTGGCATCTCGGTGGCGATCGGCAGCAGGTATTCGCCGTAATTGGTGGTCAGCGGCTGGCCGCTCTCGTCATAGACCATGCGCTCGAATAGCGCGTTGCCGATGCCATGCACCACGCCGCCGATGATCTGGCCGTCCACCAGGCGCGGATTGATCAGGCGGCCGCAATCATGCGCCACCACATAGCGCAGGATGCGCACTGCACCGGTTTCAATATCCACTTCCACTTCGCAGACATTGGCGCCATTGGAGAAGGTGAGCTGCTTGGCGTCGAAATAGGCCGTGGCACTCAGGCCCGGGTCCATGCCCTTATGCGTCGGGATGCCTGGCATGCCATTCAGCTTGGTGGCAATCGCGCCGAGCGGCACCGAAGGCCGCGGCACGCCTTTCACCTTCACCATCCCGGCCACGATCTCGAGATCAGCCTCGGCTGCCTCCAGCATATCGGCGGCAACGCGCAACGCCTTGTCGCGCACCTGCACGGAAGCGAGATGCACCGATGAACCGGCAGTGACGGCAACGCGGCTGGCTATGGTGCCGATGCCGAGCGGGAATTTGCCGGTATCGGCCTGCTCGACACTGACATGTTCCAGCGGCACCCCCAGCATGTCGGCGCAGATCTGGGCCAGCACGGTGGCATGGCCCTGGCCCTGGCTGGCGGCGCCGGTTTCCACCTGCACGCGGCCAGTGGGCAGCACGCGCACGGTGGCGCCTTCAAAGGGGGCAAGCCCGGTATCCTCGACGCAACTGGCAATGCCAAGGCCCAGATAGCGGCCTTCGGCGCGCGCCTTGGCCTGGCGTTCGGGGAAGCCGGCCGCGTCGATTTTTTCCAGCGCCAGGTCGAGCGTGGCATGAAAATCGCCGCTGTCATACTGCACCGGCGAGCCATCGCGCGCCTTCATGCCGGTGACATAGGGCATCTGTTCGCTGCGCACGAAGCTGCGCCGGCGTACTTCCTCGGGCGGCAGTTTCAATTCGCGCGCCACGCGGTCGGCCAGGCGTTCCAGCACGAAGCAGGCATTCGGTCGGCCGGCACCGCGCACCGGTGTGTTCGGCACCATGTTGGTGTAGACCGCGTTCAGGGTCAGATCGAGCGCCTGCAACGCATAGGGACCAGGGAAGGAGCCAAGGGTGGTGGCGGGCAGCACCAGGCCATAAGGCACATAGGCGCCGTTATCATGCAGGCAGGTGCCGCGCACAGCGAGCAGGCGGCCATCGGCGTCGGCTGCCACCTCCACATCCCAATATTGGTCGCGCTGCTGTGTCGTAGCGACAAAATGCTCGCGACGGTCCTCGATCCATTTCACCGGCCGCCCGATTTTCAACGCGGCCAGCATCAGCGCTGCCTCTTCGGCATAGAAGGCAGCCTTGGGGCCAAAGCCGCCGCCGACATCCGGCGCAATGACGCGTAATTCGCTTTCCTCGCGGCCAAGATAGGCGGCAAGGAAGCGGCGCACCAGGTAGGGCGATTGCGAAGAGGTGTAGAGCGTCATCTGTCCGCTCAGCGCATCGCTGCTGGCGATCACGCCACGGCATTCCATGGAATGGCAACCGCCACGATGCATCTCGATGCGCTCAGCAAAAACATGCGGTGCGGCGGCAAATACCGCCGCTGCATCGCCAAACGCCCCGCGCATCACCGCCACGACATTGTCCGGTGCATCCTGATGCACCTTCACCGCATCGGGGCCGATCGCAGCGCGGCAATCAGCCACTGCCGGCAATGGCTCGTAATCCACCACCACCAGCGCGGCGGCATCCTCGGCCTGGGCGCGGGTTTCAGCCAGCACGATGGCAATGGCCTCGCCGGCATGGCAGACCTCGCCTTGCGCCAGCGGGTGATAGGTGTGTGATTGTTTCAGGATTGGCGCCGGCAGGGTTTGCGGCAAAGGACCCTGCGCCAGTCCGGCGAAATCCGCCATGGTGTAGATCGCGGCAATGCCGGGCAGGGCCCGTGCTGCTGCCGTGTCGACGCCCTTGATCAAGGCATGGGCATGCATCGAGCGCACGAAGGCTGCCTGCAGGCAATGCGGCGGATGAATGTCATCGACATAGCGACCCTTGCCCGTGAGCAGGCGCGGATCTTCCAGGCGGTGAACCTTGCTGCCGAAATAGCGCACACCCATGGCTCAAGCCCTTCCGCGTAGCTGGGCTGCTGCATCCAGGGCGGCATCGACAATGCCCTGATAGCCGGTGCAGCGGCAGATATTGCCGGAGATCGCTTCGCGTACCGCTGCTTCATCGGCATCCGGCTGATCCTGCAGCAGTGCCTTCAGGGTCATCAGCATGCCCGGTGTGCAGAAGCCGCATTGCAGGCCATGATGCTCGCGGAAGGCTTCCTGCAGCGGGTGCAGGCTGCCATCTGCCGCTGCCAGGCCTTCCACGGTCTCGACTTCGGCGCCATCGGCCTGCACCGCCAGCATCAGGCAGGCGCGCGCCGGCACACCGTCAACAATGACGCTGCAGGCACCGCAGACGCCATGCTCGCAGCCGACATGGGTGCCGGTCAGCAACAATTCGTGGCGCAGGAAATCAGCCAGGCTGAGGCGCGGCTCGACATTGCGCTCATGGCTGGTGCCGTTGATGGTGACGCGGATGCGGCGAGGGGTGATGGCGTCAGACATGGCGGGCCTCCCGGGCGCGCTTGGCGGCCTGTTCCAGGGCACGGCGGGTCATCACCCCGGCCAGCTTCTGGCGGTAGCCGCTGGTGATATGGGCATCGGACAAGGCATCGATCTTGCTGGCTTCTGCCGCCGCCGCCGTGAAACTTTCGGCATTGGCCTTCTGGCCGAGCAGGGCGGTTTCCACCGCACGCAGCCGCATCGGCTGGATATCGACACCGACCAGCGCGATTGCAGCGCGCGTGATCACATCCTGCGCATCGATCGCCAGCAGCACGCCGGCGCCAACAATGGCGAAATCGCCATGCCGGCGGGCAAATTCCACGAAGCCATAGCCATGCGGTTCATTCCAGGGCTTCATGGCAATGCGGGTCAGCACTTCGTCAGGCGCAAGGTTCGGCATCATGAAGCCAAGGCCCCATTCCTGCATCGCCGTCTGGCGCTCGCCACCGGGGCCCAGAATGGTCAACTCGCCATCATAGAGCGCCACGATACCGGGCTGCTCGGCTGCTGGATCGAGATGGCACAAGCTGCCGCCGATGGTGCCGCGGCTGCGGGTCTGAATATGCCCCACCCAGTCGAGTGCTTCGGCCAGCACCGGGCAATGCTGCTGCACCAGGGGATCGCGCTGCAGGCTGCGCTGGCGCGTCATGGCGCCAATGCTCAGCATGCCATCGGCATAACGTGTACCGGCAAGCTCCGGCAGGCGATTGAGATCGATCACGTGATCGGCGATCACGTAGCGCATGTTCAGCATCGGCATCAGCGACTGGCCGCCTGCCAGCAGCTTGCTGTTTTCCAAGCGCCCGAGCAGGCCGACGAGATCGTCCAGGCTGCGCGGATCGTGGTAGGCGAAGGGGGCTGGCTTCATGGCGCGCTGAACTCTCTTCTATCAGCCGCGACCGAACCAGCGGGCCACCATGGCGCGCAGAGCGGCCCAGACCAGGCTGAGTCCTGAAACGGCCTTTACAGGTGGCGGCGGCATGATTGCGGCAGGGGGCGGCGGCGGTGCTGCGGCAGCGTTCGGCATAGTTGCAGAAGCAGGAGCGGATTCTGCCGCCGGGGCCGGGGCGGCGGATTGTTCCGCCGCAATCGACGCCTGCAGATTGCGGGCGAATTGCTGAGTGAGCTGATTGGCGATTTCCTTGATCAGGCCGGCACCGCGACCATATTGCGCCACGGCACCGACCAGTTGGAGATCGGTTATGGCGACAACCTTGGTACCGGCGGCATCGGGGCTGAGCTGGAAACGCACGGTGGCAGCGGCATTGCCACGGCCTTTGCCCTCAGCGCCGCGCGCCACCACTGATGCGGTATGGGCCTGATTGTCAATATCCCGCAGCTCGGCTTCGCCGGCGAAGCTCAGTTCGATCGGGCCGACCTTCACCCTGGCGCGGCCCTTGTAGCGGTTGTCGCCCAGCACATCGGTGAGTTCAGCACCAGGCAGGCAGGGCGCGATGCGGCGCACATCAAGCAACAGCGGCCAAGCCTGCTCGGGTGGCATTGGCACAACGAAAGAGACATCGAATTGCATGGGACTACCAGCGCAAACGGAAAGATTCAGGGAATGACAGCGGCCTGTTCCAGCGCCTTCAACACGCGTTTGACGCCGAATTCGATATGCTTCTGCAGCAGCCGCGCCGCCAGGCGACCATCGCGTGCCTGCAAGGCATCGATGATGGCGGCATGTTCGGCGATCAGGCCTTCGGTATTGCGTTCGGCCAGGGTGGAGATGCTCATCACCACCAGGCGGTCGAACTGCTCGATCACGGATCGCCCGGTCTCGGCGATGCGCCGGTTGCTGCACAACTCGACCACGGCGCAATGGAATTCACGGTTATAGGTAACGAAATCGTCGCTGCCCCAGGCCGCCAGGCTGCGGAAGCGGTCCAGCGCCTTCAGATCGGCTTCCGAAGCATTGGCCGCCACATCCGGCGCCGCCGCCTGCTCAAGCACCATTCGCAGGCCGAACAGGTCGCGCGCATCCGACACCGAAATCGGCGCCACGCGATAGCCCTTGCGCGGCGCCACCAGCACCAGGCGCTCGGCTTCCAGGCGCATCAAGGCGTCACGGATCGGCGATTTGCTGATCGCGAAACGCTCCGCCAGTTCGGCTTCATGCAGATTGGCGCCCGGCGCCAGGGCGCAGGATAACATCTCTGCGCGCAGACGCTGATATATCTCCTCGCGGCGGAGGTGTGTGGTCTCAATATTCATATGGCCATTATAGCTGTGATATATCACCGATCAAGCCAAAAACTCGAGTCTCTCTATCGCTGCGGTAAATCAGAGGGTATTTCCTGAAAAAGCAACAATTTATCATCTGATAATAGAAAGCGCCTTGCCCATCATTCAATTTATTGATATATCAATGCCACAATGAAATTGGGAGGAAATATGTTACATCGTCGCCAATTCGCGGCCCTTGCGGCAGCGACCCTGTTTGGCGCGACTGCTTTCGCCGGCGCCGTGCAGGCGCAGGAAGCGGTCCGCGTCGGCTTCCTCACGGTGAATTCCGGCGCGCTCGCGGCCGGTGGTCGCCAGATGGAAGAGGGCATCAAGCTGTTCCTCAAGGAGCGCAATGGCCGTTTGGCCGGTCGGCAGATCGAGCTGATCGTTGCCGATACCGCCGGCGTTCCCGCCAATACCCGCTCCAAGACCCAGGAACTGGTGGAGCGCAACAAGGTGCATGTAGTGATCGGTCCGCTCGCCGCTTTCGAGGCGCTGGCGATCAATGACTATATCCAGCAGGCACAGGTGCCGATCATCTCGCCGTCAGCGGCGGCAGAGGATCTGACCCAGCGCCGGCTCAATCCCTGGTTCGTGCGCGCGGTGTCCACTTCGGCGCAGCCGGTGCATGCCCTGGCTGATTATGCGGCCAAGACCCTGGGCTACAAGCGCATTGCCATCATCGCCGACGATTTTGCCTTCGGCCATGAAATGTCGGCCGGCTTCCAGCGCGTGTTCGAGGAAAATGGCGGCAAGGTGGTGCAGAAGCTGTGGCCGCCGCTGAATGTGGCCGACTACGGCTCCTATATTGCCCAGATCAACACCAAGGTGGACGCGGTATTCGCCGGCTTCGCCGGTGCCAACGGCCTGCGGTTCCTCAAGCAGTATAATGAATATGGCATGAAGGGCCGCATCCCGGTGCTGGGTCACATGACCACGGTGGATGAGGGCATCCTGAAGAACATGGGCGATGAAGCGCTCGGGGTGATTTCCGCCGGCTGGTACAGTGCCGCACTGGAAAGCCCGGCGAATGCCAAGTTCGTCTCGGCCGTGCGTGCCGAATACAAGGCCGATCCGGGTTACTACACCATGGGTGCCTATCTCGCCGGCATCTTCCTGGAAAAGGCCATGGAAAAAGTGCAGGGCAAGATCGAGGACAAGGATGCCTTCATGAAGGCGCTGCGCAGCCTCGATCTGCCGGAAACCCCGCTGGGCCCGGTGAAGATCGACCAGTATGGCAACCCGGTGTTCAACACCTATATCCGCAAGGTGGAGAAGGGTGCGAACGGCCTGACCAACAAGGTGATCCACACCTATACCGGCACCACGCAATTCTGGAGCTATGATCCGGCGGCCTTCCTGGCCAACCCGGTCTATTCCCGTGAATGGCCGCTGGCGAGGAATCTCGAGTGATCATCGTCCGTCAATCGTAACCTGTTGCTGTGAAGTAGGCCCGCCCATGCCGCTAGCTTTCTGGCTGATCCAGAGCCTGAATGCCCTTGCCTTGGGCGGGCTGCTTTTCCTGCTCTCTTCTGGCTTCTCGCTGATTTTCGGCCTCATGCGCATCGCCAATCTGACGCATGGCGCCTATTTCATGCTCGGCGCCTATGTAGGCCTCTCGGCCTTGCGCGCCGGCCTCGGCTTTCCGCTCGCTATTCTTGCCGGCGGTGCCACCATCGCGGTGGTGGGCGGCCTGGTTGAGCGCTTCATCCTGCGGCGGCTGGCCAGTCGCACGCTGGCCCAGGTGCTGGTGACGCTTGGTCTCTCCTTCGTCATCGCCGATCTCTGTCTGATGCTGTGGACCGGCGATCCGATGCAATTGCCGGTGCCACCCTACCTGTCGCAGCCGGTGCGGCTCGGCAATTTTGTCTTTCCGGGGTACCGCATCTTCGTCGTCGTGTTGTCCTTGCTGGTAGCGTTCCTGCTGTGGCTGCTGCTTGAGCGCACGCGGCTCGGCGCCATGGTGCGCGCTGGTGTCGATGATATGGAGATGGCGCGTGCTGTCGGCATTCCGGTGCCGCGTCTGTTCACCATTGTCTTCTGCCTCGGCTGCGGCCTTGCCGGCATGGGCGGCGTGCTTGGTGGCCCGATCCTGTCGGTTTATCCCGGTCTCGATGGCGAGATGCTGCCGCTGGCCCTGGTCGTGGTCATCCTCGGCGGCATCGGCAGCCTCGCGGGCGCCTTTGTCGGCAGTTTCATCACCGGCTTCATCTACACGTTCGGCCAGGCATTGCTGCCCGGCCTTGCCTACATGATCCTGTTCCTGCCGATGATCCTGATATTGATGCTGCGTCCGAGCGGCCTGTTCGGAGCCAAGCAATGATGCGAGTATTGCCCTGGCTGCTTGGTGCCGTGGCATTGGCTGTGCCGTTGATGATCGGTCAGGCCTTTTACATCAATGTCGCCAGCCAGATTCTGATCGCGGCGATTTTCGCCTCCAGCCTCAATATCCTGGTCGGCTATGCCGGTCTCACCTCGCTCGGCCATGCCGCCTATCTCGGCACCGCAGCCTATCTGGTGGCATGGCTCAACACACAAGGCGGCTTTGGCCATCTGCCGGCGGTGCTGCTGGCGCTTGGCGGCACCACGCTGATGGCTGCGCTATTCGGCCTGATGGCTTTGCGTGCCACCGGTATCGCCTTCCTGATGATCACCCTGGCGCTTGGTCAGACTTTGTGGGGTGTTGCCTATCGCTGGGTGACTGTCACGGGCGGCGACAATGGCCTGCCGGGCCTGCAGCGCCCGATGCCGTTCGGCATCGCGCTCACCAATCCGGTTGCCTTCTATCTTTTCACCACGATCGTCTTCCTGCTCGCCATCGGCTGCATTGCCGTGTTCGCGCGCTCTGGCCTTGGTACCAGCCTGGTCGGCAGCCGCGACCAACCGCGCCGCATGCGCATGCTTGGCCATAACGTCTGGCTGGTGCAGTGGCTGGCCTTTGTCTTTGCCGGTTTCTGGGCGGCAGTCGCCGGCGTGGTGTTCGTCTATTACCACCAGTATATCAGCCCGCACGCACTCGGCCTGCCGGCCTCGGCGGAAACCCTGCTGATGGTGATTGCCGGCGGTGCCGGCACGTTGTTCGGCCCGCTGGTCGGCGCCTTCATCGTTGTGGTGCTGAAAATGGTGGTCAGCGCCTATGTCACCCGCTGGGTAATGCTGCTGGGTATTGTGTTTGTTGTGATCGTCATCTTCATGCCGGAAGGCGTGGTGCCGGGGCTGGATCGCCTGCGCCGACGCCTGTTGCCCGGCGCCAGGAATGCGCCATGACCGCGCCCGCCCTCAAGATCACCGGTCTGCGCAAGCGTTTCGGCGGGCTGCCGGCCGTGGATGGCGTCGACCTGACGATTCCGGTCGGTGACCGCCGGTTGCTGCTGGGTCCGAATGGCGCCGGCAAGACCACATTGTTCAACCTGATCACGGGCGATATCAAACCGACATCTGGCCGGGTTGAGCTGTTCGGTGAAGATATTACCGGTGCCGCGCCGTATCGCTGCGCCCATCGCGGCCTCGCCCGCACCTACCAGATTCTGACGCTGTTTCCCAACAACACACTGCGCGAGAATGTGTATCTCTCGCTGTTGGGCCTTTCGCCGCTGCGGCTCAATCCGATTGCCAGCATGCGCCGGCGCAGTGAGTTCGCGGCCCGCGCCGAGGCGGCGTTGGAGCGCGTCGGCCTGCATCGCCTGGCCGACCGTAAATTGTCGGAAACCGCTTATGGCGAGAAGCGTCGCCTGGAGATTGCCCTGGCACTGGCGCAGCAACCCCGATTGCTGCTGCTTGATGAACCATTGGCCGGCTTGTCACGCGAGGAGCGTAGCGAGGTGCAGGCGCTGGTGCGCGACATTCCCGCCGACATTACCGTGGTACTGATCGAACATGACATGGATATCGCGCTGTCCTTGGCCCGGTCCATCACCGTGATGTATTACGGCCAGGTGATCGCTGAGGGCGATCGCGCCAGCATCACCGCGCATCCGCGGGTGCGGGAGGTGTATTTTGCCGACTGATGCGCTGCGGCTCCAAGCCATTAACACCTATTATGCCGATAGCCGCGCGCTGCATGACGTGTCGTTGAGCCTGCAGTCCGGCGAAGTGCTGGCATTGCTGGGGCGCAATGGCGCCGGCAAGACGACAACAATGCATTCCATCATCGGTTTCACGCCACCTCGGGATGGCGAGGTATTGCTGTTCGGCGAGAGCCTGCGCGGCCTGCCGCCGGAGGCGGTGGCGCGACGCGGTGTCGGCCTGGTGCCGCAAGGCAGGCGCATCTTCCGTAGCCTCAGCGTGATGGAAAACCTGCGTGTCGCGGAACGGGCTGGCACACAGGGCAAGGCGGCATGGGATGTGGCGCGGGTATTCGACCTGTTTCCACGCTTGCGCGAACGCAAGAGCCAGGCGGCTGGTTCAATGTCAGGCGGCGAGCAGCAGATGCTTGCCATTGCCCGTGCGCTGATGGGCAATCCGCGCGTGGTGCTGTTTGACGAACCATCCGAAGGCCTGGCACCGCAGATCGTCGAGGAGGTAGGCGCCATCCTGCGTCGGCTGAAGACCGAGGGTCTATCGATCATCCTGGTGGAACAGAATACCCGCTTCGCGCTTGCACTGGCCGACCATGTGGCGATTCTCAACACCGGTCGCGTGGTTTTCGATGGCACACCGGAGGCCCTTGCCGCGGATCCCAACCTGATTGCCGCCAATCTCGGCGTACATTGAGGAAGTAATCGTTATGCAAAAGCTTACCAGCCGCGATGGCAAACTCACTGCTGTGCAGACCGGCACTGGCCCGGACCTGTTGATCCTGCATTCGCTGCTCACGGATCGCACCGCCTTTGATCCGGTATTACCGAAGCTGACCGAGAAGTTCCGCGTCACCCTGGTCAACCTGCCTGGTTTCCATGGGTCGGCCCCGATCCCGGCGGGCATCGAGGGCTATGCTGATCGCGTCGCCACCGTGTTCGACGATTTCGGCCTTGGCCAGGATTGCGCCGTCATGGGCAATGGCTTTGGCGGCACCGTGGCGGTTGCGATGGCGCTGCGCCACGGCGCGCGCTTCGGCAAGATGGTGCTCAGCGACGTGGCGGCGGGCTTTCCGGAGCAGGGCAAGGTGGCGTTTCGCGTCATGGCAGAGAAGGTCGGCAGCGAGGGTCTTGGCGGCATTGTCGATATCGCCGCGCGCCGGGTGTTTCACGATGCCTATCTGGCAAAGCATCCCGAAGCCTTTGAGGAACGCCGCCAGGTGTTGCTTGGTATCGATCCGCAGGCCTTCATTGCTGCCTGCCAGTCGCTGATTGCCTGCGATCTGGTGCCCCAGCTTGATAGCATCCGCAACGCCACCCTGGTGGTGGTGGGCGAACTTGACGCCGCCACGCCGCCAGTTCTGTGCCGGCAGCTTGCGGCCGGCATACCCGGCGCCTGGCTCACCGAGATTGCGCAATGCGGCCACTGCCCGCCGCTGGAAATGCCCGACGTTTTCATTGAGACGGTGCGTGGCTTCCTGGCGTTCTGACTGCTAGCTACCGAGCCAGCAGCTCGGGACGGAGCAGCGCGACGCGCCGCCAAGGCTTGATGCGGGCACCGTCGCATATCAGGCCGCCAGTAATGGCGGCCTGAATTTTAAGCAGATGATTTTTTATGCGCTTAGGACGGGGGAATCATGCCGGATTTCTGCCGCTTTCATTGTGCCCAAAGGGGCTGCCTGGGGCCGATCTAATATTTCGATTTGACTCAATAGTCTGTCTCTGATATTTCACAAAGAGCGCAGTGCCTCTTCTTTTGGTTGAGTTTTCGGCCAAAATACAGGGAATAACCCAGACTTATGTCGCTAAAAGTAGTAGCGAGTGACAACCAAGATATTTCACAGCAAGGCTCTTTGCTGCGAGAGACGGTTTATGCCCGCCTACGTTACGAGGTGCTCTCCTGTCAGCTCGCCCCAGGTGAGCCGCTGCGCGAGCAGGAACTGGCGGCACGCTACGAGGTGAGCAAGCAGCCGGTGCGGGAGGCCTTGTTGCGGCTGGAGCGCGAGCGGCTGGTGACCGTGCTGCCGCGCCAGGGTTATCGCGTCAATCCGATCTCGCTGTCCGATGCCCGCGATCTCTGTCGTTTCCGCGAAACCCTGGAGCCGATCTGTGCCAGCGAAGCGGCCCGGCAGGCTAGCGACGAAGAACTGGCCGCGCTGGAGGCCTATCGCAGCTTCAGCGGGGATAGTTCTGCCTTCACGGCCTATAACCGGCATTTTCACTGCGCCATCGCGGATGCCTCGGGTTCGGCACGGATGGCGGCGACGGTGCGCGAATTGGTGGAGCAGGCCGAGCGGCTGGTGCTGGTGAGCCTGCAATCGGTGAAGGGGCGCAATAATGCGCTGCTGGCGGCCGAGCATGGCGACATCGTCGATGCCCTGCTGGCACGCAATGGCCGCCAGGCCGCCAACCTGCTGCGCGATCATGTTGTGCGGGCCAATGCCCGCATTCTCGAATTCCTGTCTCGCTTCCCGGTGGTGCCGTGATGCTGCCGGAGCATTTTGTCACTGCCTAGGAGATCCGGGGGGATCATGACGCAACACACTGCCCGCACCCATTCTGCCTTCGCGTCCTGCTTGCGCGCTGCTGTCATTGCCGGCCTGTCGCTGCTGCCCCTGGCGGTGCATGCGCAGGAAAAGATCAAGATGGGCACGCCGGCCCGGGTCAATATCGGCTATTCGCCTTTCCTGCTCGCGCGTGACATGGGCTACTTCCAGCAGGAAGGCCTGGAGGTCGAAATCATCGAATTCCTTGGCACCTCGGTCCTGATCCCGCAGGTGGCGAACAAGGGCGTGGATATTGGCTTTCCCGGTGCCGACGCGGTGATCATCAGCCGCCAGCCGGGCCGCGACTACATGCCGGTGCGTTTCTTCTACAACGTGACTCGCAAGAACCCGTGGGATTTCGTGGTGCCGGATAACAGCCCGATCAAGCGGGTCGAGGATCTGCGGGGCAAGAAGATCGGCGTCGGCGCGCTGGCCAACGGCAATGTGCCGATTGCCCGATCGATGTTCCGCGAGATGAAAATGGAAGCCGGCCGCGATTACGAATTCGTGCCGACCGGCGTTGGCGCTCCGGCGATCCACGCCATGAACACTGGCCAGATCGATGTGTTCAACGGCTTTGATGCCACCATTGCCTTCCTGGCTAATGCCGGGATCAAGCTGCGCTATCTGCAGCAGCCGCCGAAATACACCAACCTGATCTCCAACGGCATGATGACGCACGAGGATACGATCAAGAACCGGCCGGAAATGCTCGGCAAGTTTGGCCGTGCCGTCGCCAAGGCCATCCTGGCCTGCGAAGCCGACATCCCGCATTGCATCCGCTCCGCCTGGAAGCAGTATCCGTCGCTCAAGCCACAGGACAAGACCGATGAACAGGCCCTGGCCGAAGCGATCCCGACGGTGACCAAGCGCATGGAATCGATGCTCACCTTCGCCGACCCGAAGGCGCCGCGCCGCTTTGGCGAGTACCAGCCGCAGATGTGGCAGGACTACATCGATGTGCTCTATGACGGCGGTGAGATCACCAGCAAGCAGATTGATGTTGCGTCGCTCTATACCAACCAGTTTGTCGATGCCATCAACGCCTTCGATCCCGCCAAGGTACTGGCTGATGTGAAGGCCCGCCGTTGATAGGCACAGCTTTGAGCGCTCAGCGCTGAGGAGAGGGATATGCTGCGTCGCAATCTAGCCAATGTAGTCTATCCGATGATCACCCTGGTGGTGTTGATCATTATCTGGACGGTGTCGATCCGGCTGTTCAAAGTGCCGAACTACATCCTGCCGGAACCGATGGCCGTGCTGCGTCAACTGCACAAGGGCTATATCCTTGGGGATTACTGGCCGCATGTGCTGTTCACGCTGCAGAACACGGCCATCGGCTATTTCTTCGGCTGCAGCATAGCCATCGTATTCGGCGCCTTGCTGGCGGAATCGCGCAATTTCGATCGCTTTGTCTATCCCTTCATCATTGCCCTGCAGTCAATGCCGAAAGTGGCGCTGGCGCCGCTGATCATCGTCTGGTTTGGCTTCGGCATGCTGTCGAAGGTGGTGATGGTGGCGCTGATCTGCTTCTTCCCGCTGTTCATCAATACCAGCGTCGGCATCAAGCAGACCCCGCAGCCGCTGATTGACATGATGAAGGTGTTCTCCGCCTCGCGGCTGGAAATCTTCTTCCGTCTCAAATTGCGCGCCGCCATGGGTCATATCTTCGCCGGACTGCAGATCGGCGTGGTGCTGAGCCTGATCGGCGCGGTGGTGGCCGAATTCGTCGCTTCGACCAAGGGCCTGGGCTACCTGGTCTCGACGTCGCAGGCGAATTTCGATGTCGCAACCATGTTTGCTGCCTTGGTCGGCCTGATCGCCATCGGCATCACGGGCACGCAATTGGTCCGGCTGTTCCACGGCATCGTGGTGTTCTGGGAAAGTAACAGCAGCAGCGAAACCGTGGTTTCCGAGTAGGGTTTGGAGGAGTGGGGCGTGAGCAACGGTAAGGAAATCTGGACGATCATCGGCGCCGGCATGGGCGGCAAGGGGCTGGTGGCCCAATTGGGCATCGATGGTTGTCGGCTGCGCATCCACGACATTGACGATGCCCAGGTGGCAGGCATGCGTGCCGCCGGCGGCCTGCATATCGAAGGTCGTGATATTCCTTTTGCGCCGGTGGAGATGGCCACCACGGATCTCGCCGCGGCCGTCAAGGGCGCCGGCGTGCTGATCGTCAGTACCTATGGCAACGATCATCCTGCGCTGGCGCGGCAACTTGCACCGTTGCTCGAAGATGGCCAGTTGATCGTGCTCTGCCAGGGCCATTTCTGCGGCCCGCTGGTTTTCCGTTCGGCACTGGATGCCGCCGGCTGCAAGGCCATGGTCGATATCGCCGAGATGGATGCTTATCCTTACATGCTGCATGTGAAGGCGCCTGACCGCGTCATCATGACCACCATCAAGGAGAAGTGGCATCTTTCAGCCTTACCGGCTTCGCGTACCGAAGCCTGCCTGGCGCGCATTGTTCACGCTTTTCCAGGCTTGCAGGCCGCCGGCAATATGCTCGAGACGGCATTGGTCGATCTTGGTGGCATCCTGCATGTCGGCGGCATGATCACCAATGTCGGCATGGTCGAAGGCGATCAGACTTACAATTTCTACGCCAATAACATGGTACCCAGCGTGTGCAACCTGCTGCTCGCCATGGACCGGGAACGGCTGGCAGTGGCACAGGCCTTCGGCATCAAGACGGTGGATATCCCCACCTGGCTGGCGGTTACGTATTCCTTCCGCGACATGACATTGCATGAAGCGCTGCAGAAAATGGCGGTGACACATTATCGCTATGCGCCCGCGCCGAAATCACTGACCCATCGCTATCTGGTGCAGGATGTCGGCTGCGGTTTGGTGCCGCTGGCGGCCCTGGCCCGCGTGGCCGGCCTGGCAACACCGGTGATCGACTCGGTGATCCAGATCGCCAATGCGCTTACCGGGCGTAATTTCCATGAGGAAGGGCGCAATCTCGCCGCGCTCGGCCTTTCCGGAAAGAACATCGCACAGATCAACGCCACCATCACCGGCAATTGAGAAAAGCCCCCAGAGCAGGACGTAAACATGGCTTCGATCACCAAACAGGACATCATCACGATCATTGGCGCCGGCATGGGCGGCAAGGGTCTGGCGGCGCAACTCGGCATCACCGGCTTTCGCCTGCGCATCCATGATATCGACGATGCCCAGGTGGCGGGCATGCGTGCCGCTGGCGGCCTGCATGTCGAAGGCCGCGATATCACCTTCGCACCAGTGGAGATGGCAACCACGGATCTCGCGGCGGCTGTAAAGGGCGCTGCGGTGCTGATCGTCAGCACCTACGGCACCGATCATCCGGTGGTGGCGCGTAACCTGGCGCCGCTGCTCGAAGATGGCCAGACCATTGTGCTCTGCCAGGGCCATTTCGGTGGCGCATTGCTGTTCCGCGCTGCACTTGATCGCCTTGGCTGCAAGGCAAAGATCGATATTGCCGAGATGGATTCCTATCCCTACATGCTGCATGTGAAGGCGCCAGACCGGGTCATCATGACCACGATCAAGACGCGCTGGAACCTGGTGGCGATGCCGGCAGCGCGCTCGGCCGCAGTGCTTGAGCGCGTTGGCATTGCCTTCCCGAACATGGTGACGGCGCCGAACCTGCTGCATACCGGCTTTGTCGATCTCGGCGCGATCTTCCATGTCGCCGGCATGGTCACCAATGTCAGTCGCGTCGAAAATGACGAGAGCTATAATTTCTACACCGCCAACATGGTACCGACGGTGTGCGACCTGATCGCCAAGCTGGATGCCGAGCGCGTAGCCGTGGCAGCGGCCTATGGCGCCAAGATCATGAATGTGCGCGATTGGCTGGAACTGACCTACCAGTTGCATAACCCGACCCTGCAGGAAGACATGCAGGAGATGGGTCGTACCCATTTCCGCTATGCCCCGGCGCCAAAATCGCTGGAGCATCGCTATCTGGTGCAGGATGTGGCCTGCGGCCTGGTGCCCATCGCCTGCCTCGGCCCGCTCGCCGGTGTGCCGACCCCGGCTGCCGATACAGTGATCCGCTTCGCCGGCCTGCTCACCAATCGTGATTTCTACGCCGAGGGCCGCAACCTGCATGTGCTGGGCCTG
Source organism: Ferrovibrio sp. MS7 (assembly GCF_038404985.1). Classification (NCBI taxonomy): domain Bacteria; kingdom Pseudomonadati; phylum Pseudomonadota; class Alphaproteobacteria; order Rhodospirillales; family Rhodospirillaceae; genus Ferrovibrio; species Ferrovibrio plantarum. Next base: position 884,704 of record NZ_JBBKBA010000002.1, on the reverse strand, counting down.
GAGGGTAAGACCGTGGCGCAGATCGTACAGACAGTCACCGGCTGATCGCCCAAAAGAGAATAACAGGAGCAACCAGGCGCCGTGTTGGGCGTCGCGAACAGACAAGGAGCATCCCTATGGCGTTCAAGTTCACGGCCCTGAAACGTATTGCCACCGGCGCGCTTGGCGCAGCCATCCTGCTTGCCGCCCCGGTCCTGCCGGCACTGGCGCAGCAGAAGGTGAAGCTTGGCACGCCGGCACGCATTACCTACAGCTATTCCCCATTCCTCATGGCCATCGAGATGGGCTACATGAAGGAAGAAGGTATTGAGCTTGAGATCATCGAGTTCCTGGGTACCTCGCTGCTGGTACCGCAGGTAGCCAACAAGTCGGTCGATATCGGTTTTCCCAGCGCGGATATCGTGATCATCAACCGCCAGCCCGGCAAGGACTACATGCCGGTGCGCTTCTTCTACAATTCGGCGCGCAGCAATATCTGGGAATTCGCGGTGCTGGAAAACAGCCCGATCAAGTCCATTGCCGATCTCAAGGGCAAGAAGATCGGCATTGGTGCCCTTGCCAATGGCAATGTGCCGATCACCCGCGGCATGTACAAGGAAATGGGCATGACTGCCGGCAAGGACTATGATTTTGTCCCCACCGGCGTTGGTGCCCCGGCGATCCGCGCGCTTACCAACAAGGATGTGGATGCCTTCAATGGTTTCGACGCGATCATCGCCCAGTTCGAAACCGCCGGCCTGAAGATCCGTCGCCTGGAGCAGCCGCAGAAGTATCGCGGCCTGCTCTCCAATGGCTTCATGGTGCATGAGGATACGCTGAAGTCGAACCCGAAGCTGCTGGCCGGTTTCGGCCGGGCCATCAGCAAGGGCGTGGTGGCCTGCGAGGCGAATATCGATTTCTGCGTCCGCAATACCTGGAAATACTATCCCAGCACCCGTGGTGACGGCGGCAGCGAAGCCGAACAGCTTGCCTCGGGCCGTCATATCCTGCAGTCGCGCATGCTGCGCAACTTCGACTTCACCGATATTGGTGGCGCGCGTCGTTTCGGCGAATACGCTCCGCAGGTCTGGAAGGACTATATCGACGTGCTGTTCGATGGTGGCGAGTTGACCACCAAGCAGGTCGACATCAACAGCCTGTACACCAACGAGTTCGTGCCGGAATTCAACAAGTTCGACACGGTCCAGGTGCAGGCGCAAGCCAAGGCAAGGCAGTAATCCATGGTTAGTGCGGCGGGGGCGAGTATGGTGAGCGGTACTGCGGCGGCGACCGAGAGGCCGGTGCTGCTGGATATTGACCGTATGACCGTGACCTACGCGTCCTCGCGTGGTCCGGTCACGGCGGTGAGCAATCTGTCGGCCAAGATCCGTGATGGTGAATTCGTTTCGGTTCTCGGTCCGTCAGGTTGCGGCAAATCCACCCTGCTGGGTGTGGTGTCTGGGCTGCTCAAGCCCAGCGCCGGCCAGGCTCTCCTGGGCGGCGTGCCGGTGAACGGGCCGCGCCGCGATGTCGGTGTGGTCTTTCAGCGACCGACATTGCTGCCCTGGCTCACCGTGATGGAAAACGTCATGGTGCCGGTTCGCACCCTCAAGCTGCCGCAGAAAGAGTATACCGCGCGTGCCGAGGCGTTGATCGAGATGGTCGGCCTGCATCGTTTCCGCAATCACTATCCGAATGAGTTGTCTGGTGGCATGCAGCAGCGTGTGGGTATTGCCCGCGCCTTGGTGCATGACCCAAAACTGCTGCTGATGGATGAGCCTTTCGCGGCATTGGATGCAATGACGCGCGAGAAAATGTCGCTGGAACTGCAACGCATCTGGACGGATGCGAAGAAGACGGTGTTGTTCATCACCCACAGCATACCGGAGGCGGTGTTTCTCTCGGACCGCATTCTGGTGATGTCTTCTTCGCCGGGCCGGGTGGTGGAGGATATCGCTTGCGACATCCCACGGCCACGCAATCTTGATACGCTGGAAGAACCTACCTTCGCTGCCGCCTGCAACCGGCTGCGCCGCCTGTTCGACGCGATCGAGGCCGGTGCCCAGCACTGAAGCGCCTGTCTGATATATGGGATTGGTAACGCCGGTTCGGCCCGGCCGTACCGTGGCTCTGGCGATGCAACCCCTGCCGCGAACAAGACGCAGCAGGGGTGATCCTGGCCTAGGGCAGGCGGTAGACCGTCTTCACATTGTCGACGGCCACCTTCTGCGCCAATTGTGGTGGCAGTTGCGACAGCAGATGGCGCGCGCCCTGGGTAAGCGGCACCGTCCGCTCCAAGAAGATATTGCCGGCCGAAGCCCGCTGGTTGCCGCCACTACCAGCGCGCAGGCCCACGGCCGACGAGCCATAAAAGCGGTCAGTACCGATCACAAAGCGATCAGGGAATTCGGCGATTAAGCGTCGCCATTCTGGTTTTAACCTGCTTTCGCCAGCCAGCGGTGCATTCGGCTGTGGCGATTGCGGCATGGTCTTAAGGCTCATGTAGAGATTGGGATGCTGCTGCATCATGCGGCGGATTACGTCTACATTCAGCTCGCCGGTATGATCGATGCCGGCATGGGCCCAAATGATGCGCGCGCCACGATCATGCGCCAGCAGCTTCTCGAATTGGGCTAAGTTCGGCACCAGCGAGGCTGGATTGCGCTGCGACATATCCCGCAATCGAGGCTGTGTCGGCATCGGCTCGATCACCAGATCCATATGGATATCAATCACTGCATTACGCTTTGCTGCGATCTCGGCCAGCAGCAGGAAAAGCGGGTGATCAGGGCGCGCACGATGATAGGCATGGGATTCATTAAGAGACAGGTGGGTGGCCGCCATTTCGCCAAAGCCAGTAGCCCCTGCATCCAAGATGCCATTGGCTATATCGGTGAACTTCTTCCGCGTCGCTTCGCTCACGGTCTCGGCGTCCGGGTCCTGCAGGATCATTGGGTTCAGCGTGCCGCCACCACCGAGGAAGGCAAAGCGGGTCGGGTGCTTCTTAATCGCATCGACGAAGTCGGCAATGTCGTAGAGATTGTTGCCTGGAGGCTGCGGTGTTGGCATCACGATGGCGATGCCAATATCATTCTTGTCCATATCGGCCAGGGCAACTTGAACTGCACCGGCCCAGTCACCGGTCGTGTTGGTTGCGCCGCTGACCAGATGCACATGCGTGTCTATCCAGCGCGGTACCTCGCCTCTGGCTCGCGGGCCAGCTCCTTCTTCACGCGGCATCCCGCCTTGGCCAGCCTGGCCGCCGCCCTGTCCCCCACCACCCTGGCCACCACCATGCATACCGCCAGGGGCGTTGCCATCGCCTTGCTGCATGCCTTGGCGGCGCATCGGTTGCGCTTCGGCAAGCGGCATCATCGCCAGCGAAACGGCGCAGACCCCCAGCGCCGCTGTGACCCAGGTAAAAACACGATTCTTTGACATACTCAGCATTGGAATCTTCCCCCTAAAACCAGCAGTGCAACTGGGCTGCAAATGTGAACGCACAAAGTCTAACATCCGAAATATGTGGAAATCACGCTTCTGAATCAGATGAAATAAGTTGGTCTGCGAGACATTGTTTGAGTTGCAGGTGACGATTCGATTCGTGTTTGTAAAATTGAAAAAAGCTGGCGCTGTTCCAGCAGGTGGCGCGGGTGCTGTATTCATGCGACTATCTGGTTGTGCGCAAGAAAGGTAGATGGCCGGTATGGAATTCGAGCGTCTGATTGATCGGCCGTTGCAGATTGGCGAATCGCCGGTCTGGGACGAACAGCGGCAATGCCTGTGGTTCGTCGATATCCTGGCCCCAGCAATCCTGCGCTACGACTGGGCAAGCAGAAGCCTTGCCGATTCCGCCATGCCCAGTGCCGTGGGCAGTATTGGACTGGCTAGCCAAGGTGAATTGGTCGTCGCCCTGCGCAGTGGCGTGCATCTGTTCAATCCCGATACCGGCGCGCTGCGTTTCCTGGTGCAGCCCGAGCCAGACCGGCCGATGAACCGGCTGAATGATGGCAAGGTGGGGCCGGATGGCTGCTTTTGGATCGGCAGCATCCACGATGCCTCGCCGCGCCAGCCCACCGCCGCCCTCTACCGCGTCACGCCCGAGGGCAAGTCGCAGCTTGTGCTGGATGACCTTAAGGCCTCCAACGGCCTGGCCTGGAGCCCCGATGGCGGCATTCTGTATCACGCCGACACGCGCGGCCCCTATATCGCAAGCTATGCCTTCGATCGCGCCACCGGGGCCTTGTCGGAACGGCGCCTGCTGCGCGAATGCGACGAAGCATCCGGTCTGCCTGATGGTGCCGCCGTGGATGCCGAGGGCTGCTACTGGAGTGCCGGGGTAAGTGCCGGTTGCCTCAACAAGCTGGCACCCGATGGCCGGTTGCTGGACAGCATAAAGCTGCCGGTGGCGGCGCCGACCATGCCCTGTTTTGGCGGGCCGGATCTGCGCACGGTATTCGTCACCTCGTTGGCTAAGAACGCCGAGCCAGGCAGCTTGATCAGTTTCCGCGTGGAAACGCCGGGCCTGCTGTCACCGCGGTTTCAGGTCGCGGCCTGACGCTGCCCGAGGGCAGTCGGCTCGGCCACGGCTTGCCAGGCGGCATAGTCTTCCGGCGTGTCTATGTCGCAGGCCAAGGTTGGCTCGGGCAGCAGGTGCGGGGTGATGCCGAGGCGCGCCGCTTCCGCCTGATGCAGCAGGAAACTGCCGGGTCCGAAGCGGAAGCTGAAACGCGGCGCGATGCCGGGGCCGAGGCGCAGCAGGTTGGTTCCCTGTCCAGCATGATCCGGCACCAGCAGGATATCCGCCGGCATATCGAGGGCCGCCCGCAATGCCGCCGGTGTCGCCAGCGGCAGATCGGTCGGCAACAGCAGCAGGCTGCGTTGCGCGAAATCCTGTCGCTGCCGCGCTAGCTGCGTGATGGCACCGCTCAAGGCCTCGTTCAGGCCGGCCTGCGTTTCGTCGAGAGTGGAAATGCCGGCCGCTGCAGCCATGGCAGTGGCTTCCCTATCGGCAGTCACGACGTGGATGTCTGGCTTGGGCACCAGCGCGGTGATCCGCGCCAGGGTGTCGTGCAGGAAGCGCCGGCAAAGCGCTTCGCGTGCAGCCGGGTTCAGCACAGGCGCAAGCCGGCTCTTGCCCTGGGTGAAGGGGCGGCAGGGGATCAGCACCAGCGGCAGCATTTTTCAGCCACCCACCGGCAGCGAACGGGCGAATTCCAGCACTTCAGCCGCCAGCCGCTCGCTGTCTTCCGGTCCGCGCATCAGCGTATCGGTGATCCGCACCGCCAGGCCGGTGGCCGCGATGGCATCGGCCAGGGCGGCATCGGCCTTATCGATCACCAGGCCATGCAGCAGGCCACTGTATTTCTCCGCCACGGTGAGGCTCGAGGGTGTGTGGCCCAGCTCGCGCATCATCTTCGCCGCCGGGCCCTTCACGGCGGCACCGCCGATGATCGGCGATACCGCAACGCGCGGTACCTTGGCGGCCAGCAGCCGCGCCTGCATGTCGCCCACCGCCAGGATCGGGTCGATGCTGACATAGGGGTTGGAGGGGCAGACGATGATGGCTGCGGCTGCCGCGATGGCTTCAGCTACCATTGCTGGCACGCGGGCTTCGCGCGCGCCATCGAATTGCAGGCCGCTGATGGCCACGTCGCAGCGGCGGCGCACGAAATAGTCCTGGAAGTCCAGCAGGCCTTCCGCCGTCTGCACGCGGGTGCGCACGATGTCGTCGCTCATCGGCAGGATCCGGCTGGCAATGCCATGGCGTTGACAGAGGCGTGCCGTCACCTGGGTCAAGGTGTCGCCCTGGCCGAGCCATTCCCGGCGTAACACATGCGTGGCGAGGTCGCGGTCGCCGAGCAGGAACCAGTCCGGCCCGCCGAGTTCGCAGAGCTGCGCCATGAAATTCCAGCTCTCATTGGCAACGCCCCAGCCGGTTTCCGGATTGGCGCAGCCGGCCAGGGTATAGGTCACGGTATCGAGATCCGGGCTGATCGGCAGGCCGAGATGCTCGAAATCATCGCCGGTATTGACGATCACGCTCAGGTGGTCGCCAAGCAGGCGTGCCAGGCCGCGCGACAGGCGCGCGCCTCCAACGCCACCGGCAAGGGCGGCAACGCCACCGGCCAGGGCGGCAATCATGTGGCTTTCCTCGGTTCAGCGGAACAAGTCATGCTTCTTGCTCCGCAGCAATTCGCTGGCATCACCGGGCCGGAAGGAAAGCGGGAAGCCGCGCATATGCACGGCTGGCAGGCCTTCCGCCGCCTGGCCCATCAGCAGCGACGCTGCCGCCGCCACTTCGTCGGCGATGCCCACCTCGGTATGGCGCAGGCTGCGGCCATTGCGGTCGGCGATGCCGCGCATGTCCCACAAAGCCGGCGGGCCGCTGACGCCAATGGCGGTGCCGATGGTGCCGTTGCGCCAGGCGCGGCCAAAGCTGTCGTTGATCACCACGCCGATATCGCGTCCCAGCAGCCGCTGCAAGGCCGCGCGCAGGCCGGCGGCGCTGCGGTCCGGGTCTTCCGGCAACAGCAGTACGGCTTCATCGGCCTCGCTGCCTTCGACATTCGAGGCATCGATGCCGGCATTCGCCATCACCATGCCGAGACGATGCTCGACGATGATAACGCCGGGCTGGCAGCGCACGACATCGGCGGATTCACGCAGGATCAGCTCCACCACGCGCGGGTCCTTGCCGGCTTTCGTCGCCAAGGCTTCAGCGCGTTCGCCAGGCGTCACATCGCGCAACTGCACCAGGCGGCCTTCGGCCTTGGACACGATCTTCTGCGCCACCACCAGCACGTCGCCATCAGCGGCCTCGATGCCATTGCCATGCATCGCTTCGGCCAGCAAGGCGCCGAGATCATCACCCGGTCGGATGGTCGGCAGGCCGGCAAGCGCGGTGAGTGTCATGCGGCGTGACATGCAGGTCCTGAACCAGCGGCGGCCTAGCCGCCCTCCATATGCGGGAAGAAATCGATCGCAGCGCCATCATTGAGTCGAGCCGACAGCGGGACGGCGACATTGTCGATCGCCGCGAGCCAGACATCATGCTGCGCCTGCAGTCGTTCCAGCAGGTCGGCGACGCGGGTTTCATCCGGCAGGGCCAGGCGCAGGCTGGCAGCGCCATCGGGCAGAAAGCGCCGCAGCTCGCCGTGCATGTTCACATCCACATGGATCATGGCCGGCAGTATATTGCTGTTCCGGCTCAGCCGAAAGCCGCCCGCAGCTTCGGTATCACCTGCTCGGCATACAGCTTGATGAAGCGCGCCTGATCCGGCCCCGGGGCATGGAACACCAGGTGGCGGAAGCCGAGTTCGACATAGGGGCGGATACGCTCCACCTGCTCGTCCGGGTCGTTGGAGACGATCCAACGGCTGGCGGCGCGCTCCAGCGGCAGGGCATCGGCCAGCCGCTCCATTTCCAGCGGATCTTCCACGCTGGTCTTTTCCTCGGCGGAAAGCGCCAGCGCGGCCCAATGGCGGGTATCCTCCAGGGCGCGCTGCTTGTCGGTGTCGAACGATACCTTCACCTCGATCATGCGGTCGATACTGTCGGCGGCGCGGCCCGAGGCTTCGAGGCCTGCCGAGACATTCGGCAGCAGGGTTTCACGGTAGAGTGCCGGCGCCTTGCCGCTGGTGCAGATGAAGCCGGCGGCAACCTTGCCGGCGAGCGTGGCGGCGGTGGGGCCGGCAGCGGCAACATAGATCGGCACCGGATTTTCCGGCCGATCATAGATGGTGGCATTCTCGGTACGATAATACTCGCCCTCGAAGCTGACGCGCTCCTCGCGCCACAGGCGGTTCATCAGGGTGATGGATTCCTTCAGGCGGCCAAAACGCTCCTTGAAGCCCGGCCATTCAATGCCGATGGCTGGCACTTCGTTCAGCGATTCGCCGGTGCCGACACCAAGGATGATGCGGTCCGGGAACATCGAGCCGAGTGTGCCAATGGCCTGCGCCACCACGGAAGGATGATAGCGGAAGGTCGGGGTCACCACGCTGGTGCCGATCAGTACCCGGTTGGTACGAGCACCGGCGGCACCCATCCAGGCGAAGGAATAGGGCGCATGGCCGTTGGTATGGCGCCAGGGCTGGAAATGGTCGCTGATGAACACGGAATCGAAGCCGGCGGCTTCAGCGAGGCAGGTGAATTCCAGCAGGGCCGAGGGGGTGAATTGTTCCGCCGATGCCTTGTAACCGATCCTGAGCACAACAACCTCCGTTGCAACGATATACTGGGAAGAACTAGACGACGTGCCGCGCCAGCGCCTTGGGATCGCTGGGCGGGGTAAGTACGATGGGCAGCAATTCGACGGCTGCCTCGGCGGCCGACTGGCGCTCGCGGCTCACCGGGCGATAGAGCGTGTCGCGCTGCATCGGTACGCGGCCGATGCCCTGGATCAGCGCCTGCATTTCTGCTGGCGGCATTTCCTGGCCATGCTGGGTGCCGGCGGCGCGCGAGATGCTCTCGTTCATCAGCGTGCCGCCGAGATCATTGGCGCCGGCACGCAGGCAGAGTTCGGCACCAGCCTTGCCCATCTTCACCCAGGAAGTCTGTATATTGTCGATTTCGCCATGCAGCGCCAGCCGCGCCACGGCATGCATCAGGATCGCTTCGCGCACGGAAGGTCCGCGCCGCGCGCCGCCTTTCAGGAAGATCGGCGCTTCCATGGCAACGAAAGGCAATGGCACGAATTCGGTGAAGCCGCCGCTGCGTTGCTGCAGGTCGCGGATCGCCAGCAGATGCAGCGCCCAGGAATCCGGACCATCGACATGGCCATACATGATCGTGGCGGTGCTGCGCAGGCGGGCGCGGTGCGCCGCTTCCATCACGCTTAGCCATTCGTCGGCATCCAGCTTGTCTGGGCAGATCACCGCGCGCACCGCAGGGTCCAGGCTTTCCGCCGCCGTGCCCGGCAGGGTGCCGAGGCCGGCATCGCGCAGGCGATCGAGGAAATCCGGCACACTGAGGCCCAGCGTGCGCGCGCCCTGGCTTACTTCCAGCGGCGAGAAGGCATGCACATGCATCTGCGGCACGGCGCGCTTCACGGCGCGGCAGATTTCCAGATATGTCTCGCCGGTATATTCGGGGTGGATGCCACCCTGCATGCAGACTTCGGTGGCGCCGCGGTCCCAGGCTTCGATGGCGCGGCGGCTGACTTCTTCCAATGCAAGATCATAAGGCTTGCCACGTAAAGCCTCATGGGTCTTGCCCTTGGAGAAGGCACAGAAGCCGCAGCGGAAATAGCAGATGTTGGTGTAGTTGATATTGCGGTTCACCACGTAGCGCACGGTATCGCCGACGCTATGGCGACGCAGTTCGTCGGCGGCTTCGCAGAGGAAGCGGAAATCCCGGTCGCGCGCCGTGAACAGCATGGCTAATGCGGATTGATCCAGGCGCCTGCCGGTCGCGGCGATGGCGGCCTGGCGCTGCACCGCGCCATCCACGGCCGCGAGATAGGGCCGGCGCGTCACATCGCTCAGCGCCCAGTCGGAGAGCGGCAGGCCCGGGGCCCAGCTATCGCTGCGCGCCAGGCCTTCGCCATCGCTGGCGCGCAAGGCTGCCGGCTGCATGGCCGCATCGAGCCAGCGGGCTGGCTGGCGCAGGTAGCGCGGATAGATCGCCAGCCGCTCGACCAGCAGATGCCCGGCATCCGCCGTGGCCTGGGCCAGGGCTTCGATCTGTGGCCAGGGCGCTTCGGGATTCACATGGTCTGGCGTCACCGGCGAGATGCCGCCCCAGTCATTCAGGCCGGCGCCGATCAGCGCGGCATAGCCATCCGGCGTCAGGTTCGGCGGCGCCTGGATATTCATTTCCGGGCCCAGAATCAGCCGCGCCACGGCGATGGTCCAGCGCAGGTCGTCGAGGTCCGGTTCCGCAGCAGCAGCCAGCTTGGTGCCGGGCTTGGCGCGGAAATTCTGCACGATCACTTCCTGGATATGGCCATGGCGGGCATGCAGCTCGGCCAGTGCCAGCAGCGACTCAATGCGTTCGGCGCGGGTTTCGCCAATGCCGATCAGAATGCCGCTGGTGAAAGGGATCGCCAGTTCGCCGGCAGCGTTGATAGTGGCAAGCCGTACCGCAGGGTCCTTGTCCGGCGAGCCGAAATGCGGCCCGCCGCGCTGGCAGAGCCGTGCTGAGGCGCTTTCCAGCATCAGGCCCATGGAGGCCGAAACCGGGCGCAGCATCGCCAATTCGTCGCGCGTCATCACGCCGGGATTGAGATGCGGCAGCAGGCCGGTCTTTTCCAGCACGGTGCCAGCAGCATGGGCCAGGTAATGCAGCGTGCTTGGCATGCCCATGGTATACAGCGCGTCACGGGCAGCGGTGTAGCGGTCCTCCGGCTTGTCGCCGAGGGTGAACAAGGCTTCGTTGCAGCCGGCATTGCGGCCCTGCTCAGCAATCTTCAGCACTTCATCCAGGCTGAGATAGGCCGGCTGTGTCTTGCTCGGCCGTTCGGCGAAGGTGCAGTAATGGCAGACATCGCGGCACAGCTTGGTCAGCGGAATGAAAACCTTGCGCGAATAGCTGATCCGCCGGCCATGGCCCTGGTCGCGGAGTGCAGCCGCCTCGGCGAGCAATTCCGCCAGCGGCAGTTGCTCCAGATCGCGCGCGAGAGACAGGGGGCGGGTCATGCTCGGCTCACTTGCTCTCGGTATGGCCGCCGAAGCCGGCGCGCATGGCAGACAGCACCTTCTCGGCGAATTTCTCCTGGCGCCGCGAACGGAAGCGCGCGAACAGGGCGGCGCTCAGTACTTCCGCCGGCACGGCCTGCTCAACAGCGGCCTGCAACGCCCAGCGGCCTTCGCCGGAGTCATTCACCTGGCCGGAATAGGCGGCAAGGTCGCCATCCTTGGCCAGCGCCGTCGCGGTGAGGTCGAGCAACCAGGAGGTCACGACACTGCCGCGCCGCCACACTTCGGCGATGTCGGCAACTTCGAGATCAAGGCGCAGTTCCTCCGCCACATGGCCGTCGCCGGCATGGCGCATGATGTCGAAACCTTCCGCCATCGCCTGCATCATGCCGTATTCGATGGCATTGTGAATCATCTTCACGTAATGCCCGGCGCCATTGCCGCCGGCATGCAGGTAGCCCTGCTCGACGCGGGCATCGCGACCCTCGCGGCCGGGTGTGAGCGGAATTTCGCCTCGGCCCGGGGCCAGCGCGGCGAAGATCGGATCGAGATGCCGCACGGCGGCATCGGGGCCGCCGATCATCAGGCAATAGCCACGCTCCAGGCCCCAGACACCGCCGCTGGTGCCGACATCGAGATAGACCAGGCCCTTTTCGCGCAAAGCTGTCGCGCGACGGATATCATCCTTCCAGAAGCTGTTGCCGCCATCGATCAGCATGTCGCCCGGCGCCATCAGGGCGGCCAGGGCATCGACATTCTGCTGCGTGATGGCGCCTTCCGGCAGCATCAGCCAGATGGCGCGCGGCGGCTTCAGTGCCTGCACCAAGTCGCTCAAGCTTTCCACGGCGCGGGCGCCTTCGCCGGCCAGCGCGGCGCGGGCGGCGGCATCGCGGTCATAGACCACGCAATCATGGCCGGTGCGCATCAGGCGGCGCACCATATTGGCGCCCATGCGGCCCAATCCCACCATCGCGATCTGCATCTGCACTCTCCTCACGTAACTCAGTTGCGGCCAAGCCTAATTGCGACCATCAAGGCCAAGCAATTCGGCGCCTTCCCAGGCCGTGGTCATGGAATCGCACAATTCCATGATCTGCACCACTTCCAGCACTTCCGCTTCGCTGGTGCCAAGTGCCCGGGTCTTGTTCTCATGCACTTCGATGCAGCCATCGTTGAAATTATCCGAATAGCCATGGTTCTTCAGCGTGATCGCCATGGAAAGAAGCTGCACGCCGCGCTCGTCGATGCTGCGCGGCGAAAGCTTGATGGCATCCGAGCGTTGCAGATACAGCTTCAGCCATTCGCCATCGGCGCTATAGACCCGGAAGCCATTGGCGATGTATTTCCGCGTCTCGATAATCTTCTGGTAGATTTCGGCCAGCGTACCCTGGCGCGGCGGCTTCACTTCCGGGAACAGGCCGGAACGCCATAGGCCCAACAGCTTTTGCGCGTCCTGGAAGCCGCGCAGGCCGCGATAGAAATCCAGGATTTTCAGCACCAGGCGCAGGTCATCATCGGTAGCGCCGGCCGCCAGCGCGCGCTGGCGATGGTGCTGCGCCGCCGCCGCATAACGGTTGATCACGTAGCCGGCAACGAAAACCAGTTCGCGCAGTTTCGGCGCCAGTTGGCCCTCTTCGACGCGGGCGAAACGCTGGCGCATTGCATCGAGCCAGGTCGGCTCACCCTTGAACACCGCCAGGTAGGTCGGCTCAGGCGCGGGGATTATGGTCAGGGTGGTCATGCTTGCCTCATTCAGGCGCGCGCCGCGATGGCGCTGGTGATGGCGCGCTCGGTCAGATTGACCAGCAGGTGGGTCTTATGGGTGTTGTCGCGCAATGGCAGGCTGCCATGCACGGCGAGTTCCGCTGCCTGCCTGATCGCCGCGGCATTGGGCTTGCCGGCAGCCAGCAGGGCGCGTTCAGTGGCCGTGGCGCGGATCGGCAGCGGTGCCACGGCGCCGAGCGAAATGCGCACGTCGTTCAAGTGGCCGCCATCCCAGCCTAGCCGCACCGCCACCGAGGCTTCGGCGAAATCGCTGCGGCGCACGGCGAATTTCTCGAAGGCATGGCTGGTGCCGCGCGGCAGCGGCAGTTCGAAGCGCAGGATGGCTTCATCGGCGGCAACGCAGGAAAGCCCGGACCAATGGTAGAAGTCGGCCATCTTCACCCGGCGCTCGCCGCGGGGCCCAAGGATCACGGCGGTGGCATCCAATGCCGTGAAGATCGGCGCCAGGTCGGCCGGGCAGGGCGCAGCGCAACGCTTGGCGCCGAGAATCGAATGGAAGCGTGAATTGCCCTGCACGGCGAAGCAGGGGCAGGTGGTGCCGCCGAGCTTGTAGCAGGGGAAGGCGCTGCGGAAGAACCAGCAGCGTTTTTCCTGGCAGAGATCGCCGGCGACGGTGGCGACACTGCGGATCTGCGGCGTGGCAATCAGTTCCACGCCCTCGGCCAGCATCGGCAGCAATTCGTGCACCAGGCCGGAGCCAGTGATTTCCGCCAGCGGTGTCGCGGCGCCAATAAGCAGCACGTCATCGGCTTGCGTTATACCGCGCAAAGCCGCCAGGCGTGAGGCATCGACCAGCAGGTCGGTATCGTAGATGCCCTGGCGCAGGCCAACGAACAAATCCGTGCCGCCGCCCAGAATGCGCGCCTTGCGGCCCGGCTGGCTGAGTGCGGCCAGAAGACCATCGACATCGCGCGGTGTCATCACGTCAGGCTTCACACCGGTTTTCGGCAGTTTGGCAAACTTGGTGCCCACCTTGCGCAACACCGGGAACACCGCGTCGGGATAGGCTGCGCGCACCGTGGCGACTTCCAGATTGTAGGGCCGCTTCCATGGCTTCAGCGCCAGCGTGCGGCCTTCCTTTTCAACGAGCTGCGGCAGCACGCGGTCCGGGCTCATCGGCAACTGCTTGAAGCGGATGCCGGTGGCGTGCGCCACGGCATTGGCGATGGCGGCGATGGTGGCGTTGATCGTTGGTTCCGCACCGGCCTTGGCGCCGAGCGGGCCCTCCGGATCGTTGGTCTCGATCAGCGCGATCTCGATCGGGGCTGAATCGCCGATGCGCGGCACTTTGTAGTCGAGGAAGGAGGCGTTCACCGGCCGGCCTTCCTCGAAGATCAATTCTTCCTGCAGGGCCATGCCGATGCCCTGCACAATGCCGCCATAGATCTGCCCCTCCATGGCAGTGGGATTGAGCGCGCGACCGACATCCTGGGCGGCGACGATCTTCAGGATCGTCACCTTGCCGGTGGCGGGATCGACTTCCACTTCCACGGCCTGGGCGCCGAACACATAGGTGGCGGCATAATTGCCGATGCCGGTAGCCGGATCGGGGCGTTCGCCGGGCGTTGAATAGCGCGCCTCGGCATCCAGCGGCGCGCAGAGCGCGGCCACTTCGGCGATGCTGGCGCTGCGCATCGGATCGGCCAGTGTCACCCGGCCATCGGCAAAGCTCAGATCGTCAGGATTGCAGTTCCAGTGCCGGCCAAGCTGCTCGGCGATCTTGCGCTGCAGGGCCTGGCCGGCGCGCAGGGTGGCATTGCCGGAAACGAAAGCGACGCGCGAGGCAGCGCTGCCAAGATCGGGCGGCGCCGCATCGGTATCCATGTGCGAGACGCGTACCAGTTCGCTCGGCACGCCGAGGCCCTCGGCGGCGAGCTGGGCCAGCGTGGTATTCTGCCAGGTACCGGCATCGGCGGTCTGGGTGTGCACCACGAATTCGCCGTTGCGCAGCAGCTCGACGCGGCTGTTGGCATAATTGCCTTCCTGGTAGATCACGCCGCCGCTGGGATGAATCATCGCCGCGATGCCGACGCCGCGATACTTGCCATCATGCAGGCCGGAGGTTTTGCGCTTCTCGTCCCAGCCGATGCGGCGGGCCACTTCGGCCAGGCAATCGGACAGGCCGCAACTGCTGATCTTCCAGCCTAGCGGCGTCACGTCGCCGCTGCGATTGGCTTGTGCTAAGCGGTATTCCAGCGGATCGCGGCCCAGGCGCTCGGCGATCTGGTCCATATGGCTTTCGATAGCCCAGATGGTCTGCGGCGCACCCATGCCACGATACTGGCCGCCCGGTACCTTGTTGGTATAGACGAGGTCGCAATCGTAATGCGCGGTCTTCACCCGGTAGAGGCAGGTGGTGCGCTGGCGCGAGGCGCCGACATAGGTGGGCGCATAGGCGGTATAGGCGCCATTGTCGATCTGCAATGAGGTCGAGCGGCCGAGGATGGTGCCATCGGCCGCAACCGCCGTGCGGATGCGGATGCGCTTGGCATGGTCGGTCTTGCCGCTGATGAATTCCTCGCGGCGGTCCAGCAGCAACCGTACCGGGCGGCCGGTGGCGACCGAAAGCCGCGCGGCCAGGGCTTCCTGCTCACAGATCTTCGATTTGCCGCCGAAACCACCGCCGACCTCGACGCCCCGGATATGCACGCGTTCGACCTCAAGGCCGAGCACATGGGCCACTTCCTTGCGGATGAAATACGGTGCCTGGGTGGCGGTCCACAGTGTCAGGTCGCCGCTATTCGCCTCGAAACTCGCCACCGTGGCATTGGTTTCCATGCAGGCGGGCACCACCACGCCATGGCTGAATTCATCCTCGAAGACATGGGCGGCTTCGGCGAAAGCCTGGTCGATGGCACCGTAATCGCAGCGGAAGCGGATCGCCAGGTTACGGCCGCCGGCCATATTGGCTGCTTCATGCAGCGCCGGTGCATCTTCCGCCAGCGCGGCTTCCGGCGTCAGCAATGCGGGCAGCGGTTCATAGCTGACGCGGATCAGGCGCAGGGCCTGCTGCGCCAGTTCCATGCTGTCGGCGGCCACGGCGGCCACTTCCTCGCCCTGGAAACGCACCACATCGACCGCCAGCGGAAAGCGGTCGGCATAGCTGCCGCCAAGCTGCTGGTAGCGCCGGCCGGGGAAATCGGCGGCGGTGATCACTGCATGGATGCCGGGCAGGGCGCGTGCTGCCGAGGTGTCGATCTCCAGAATGCGGGCATGGGCATGTGGGCTGCGCAGCACCGCCGCTGTCAGCATGCCGGGCAGGCTGATATCATGAGTGAAGCGGGCTTCGCCGCGCACGCGCTGCTTCGCACCCTTCTGCGGGATGCGGCGACCGACTTCGCGCGGCAACACCTGCATCATACGGCGCCCCGCTCTGCCACGCTAAGCACTGCCGCAATGATCTGGCGATAGCCGGTGCAGCGGCAGATATTGCCGGTGAGGCCATGTATCACATCGGCCTCGGTCGGCTGTGGATTGCGTGCCAGCAGGGCGCAGGCCGCCATGATCATGCCGGCGGTGCAGAAGCCGCATTGCGTTGCGCCGTGATCGATGAAGGCCTGCTGCAGGGCATTCAGTCGCCCGGCATCGGCCAGGCCCTCAATGGTGGTGATCTCGCCATCAGCGGCGCGATAGACCGGATAGAGGCAGGAGCATACCGCCTGGCCATCGAGCCAGACGGTGCAGGCGCCGCATTCGCCATTGCCGCAGCCGATCTTGGTGCCGCGCAGGCCAAGCTGCTCGCGCAGCACGCGGGCCAGCGGGGTCAACGGCTCGGCATCGACACCGTGTTCCTGGCCGTTGACCTGCAAAGTCAGATTCACGGAATAGCTTTCCCCGCTGTCTGCAGATGCTGCATCGAGCCATAGAGCGCCTGCAGGCGATCAAATTCGGTTTCGTCATGGAAGGCGCAGATGCCGCGCCCGAGATTCTTCGCCACTTCAATCGAGAAGCGTACCGATTTCTCGATATCGTCGAGTTGTGTCGCACCGGTGGCGCTGCCAGGAACCGCCACGCGCGCCGTCACCGCCACGCCTACCACCGGTTTGTCGGTATAGACCGAGGGCTGCAGGATCGAGTTGATGTGGTAGAGGTTGTTGGCATAGGGCGTGATGTCCTGGGTGCTCAGCGGCATCACCACGGCAGGTTCGGCGGTGACGATTTCCAGGATGTCGGTCAGGTCGCGGCTGACGGGAAGGATATAGCCCTGGCGCACCGTCGGCGTGATGGCGATGCCCTTGTGGTTGACCACGCGGTTGCCGCGCGAGGTATCGATGCTCAGCACCGCATTCATGTCTGGGTGCAGTTCGGCGCGGCCGAGCTTCACGCGGTCCACCGGGGCCGACATGAAGGGCACCGGCTGATGCGGCCGGGTCGGCGCCGCCGGGCAGATATGGGTGGAGATGATCACATCGCCTTCCAGCCGGTCGCCCTTGGCCGCCATGGTGGCAAGCTTGGCGGCGGCGGCCACGGCGGCGATGGCGCCATCGGCATCGGAAACCATGCCGACCTGGGCCGGCCTGGCACCGATGCCGCCAAGCTTGCCGATGATGCCGAGTACCGGCGCAGCTTTATTGCGGCCTGGAATGCGGATCTGCATGAAATCGGTGTGATGCTTCTCCGAGGTCATGCGCTCGACGCGGATATCCTCGGCGCCCTGGCCACGCAGGAACTCGGCCACCGCCGGGCCATCGATCAGCGCTGAGTCCAGCAGCTCGAAAGCATCAATCACTTGCCGCATCGTCATGGCCGCTGCCCCTTGCTGCTGTCGCTCAGATGTCGCGCACGCTCGGCAGCACGTCGCTGCAGAACAGGGCCGTCATTTCAGGAATGCTCATGCCGGCGGCCGGGTAGGGCAGGACAATCACATTGTCGATGCCGCAGGCGCGGATGGCACGGATGCGGTCGATGCATTCCTGCGGCGTGCCGGAGATGGAAAGCTGTGCGGTGAGCGAGTCGCTTACCGTATCGCGCATCGCCTGATCGTATTCCGGCGAGCGTGCATAGCCGAAGCGCTCCAGTTCCTCGAGCAGACGCGGTGCGTTCTCGCCCAGAATCTCGAGCGCCTCCGGCGTGGAGCGGATGGTGCGGCCGATGGCCGGCTTCACCGCCGCGCGGGCGGCATCGCCGTCCTTCGACACCGAGGTATAGGCCCAGACGGCGATTTCCGGCCGACCACGATCCGGCGAGCGCTTTTTGATGCCCGCACTGATCTGGTCCTGTGCCGAGCCGAGGCCGCGTTCAGAGGTGAAATGGCCGATAATGACGCCTTCGGCCACTTCGCCGCCGAGCGCCAGCACCTTAGGGCCACGTCCGGCAATGTATACAGGGATCTGGCGCGGAGCCGTGAAATTGAGCTGGGCGGCCTTGGCATAAACCGGGCCTTCAAGCTGGGTGATGGCCTCGCCGGCCCAGAAGCGGCGGCAGAGGTCGATGGTCTGGCGCAAAGCCGTGGCCGGGGCATGGCGCTTGATGCCAAGCGCGTCGAAACCGCTGACGCCGGCGCCGATGCCGAGAATGGCGCGGCCGCCGGATAATTCATCCAGCGAGGCCATCCCGGCGGCAGTGAGCAGCGGGTGGCGGATGAAGGGATCGGTGACGCCGCTGCCCAAGCTCACCTTGCTGGTATTGGTAGCCAAGGCGGCCAGCGAAACGAAAACATCACGGAAAAAACGCTCGTCTGGTACCCAGAGCGAGAGATCGCTTTTTTCACATTCCTGGCCCAGGCGGATAAAATCCGTGAACGGCAGCTTCGGCAGAACGGCGATACCCAGCTTCATGATTTCTTACGCGGCCTCGGCGTCGGAGGATTTCTTGCCCTTGCTTGCGGACATGGCGTCGCGCCCATTGTCGAGCAGCAGGCCGACGGCGCGATGCAGATGCGCCCGCACGATGCGGTCAGCCTTGTCGCCATCACGCAATTCCAGCGCATCCACCAGGATTTCATGCTCGCGCACGAACTGGCGGCAGGCATCCAGGGTGTGGATCTGCATGTCTTCGTCGGTGAAGATGAATTCGCGCTGATTGTCGAAGGCCTGGATAATCCGCGGCGCGCGCGAGGCATGGGCCACGATCTGGTGGAATTCCAGATTCAGTTCGGCGCGGCGTCGGGTATCGGAAAGGTCGATCGCCATATTGGCGGCGACATTTTCGCGCAGGCGCTGGATTTCGGCATTGGTGATGTTCTCGGCCGCCAGCCGCGCCGCATAGCCCTCGATGGCGGCGCGCAGGTGATAGGCGTCGGCAAGATCCTGGCGCGGATCGGTCACGACATAACCGCCGCGTTCGGCGCTGCGGATCAGGCCGTCCTGCGCCAGCTTGGCCAGGGCCTCGCGCAGCGGCGTGCGGCTGACCCCCATGGCCTGCGAGAGATCCACTTCGATCAATCGGGTTTCCGGCGGAAGACTGCGATTCAGGATCGCCAGCCGCAGATTGCGGTAGACGCCTTTCCAGGTCGGCTCACGCCGGGGCAGCTTGAAGGTCTCTTCCAGCATTGATGTATCCAGAATGCAAATAGTGGTAGGGTTCTGTAACCGAGTTCGGCCATTATTATCATTGTTTTGAATGAGATAAAAGAGAAATGATGTGAATTTTCCTGTTTGACAATGAATACCGTATACAGGATAGTGCGTCGGCCTGCTGGCAATCGAGTAACGTCGGCGGGCATACAGGGCGATGCCGGCGCATCCGGTGACTGTGCTTTGTGGGGGTGGCGGTTGGCGGTAGCAGACCGGATTTCGAGCCAGGCGCGTTGGCGCCGTGGGGGCGGGCAATGAACGCCCCGTCGCTGGAGGGCGCGTCGCTCAGCATCGGCAATACCGGTGCCGATGGCCGTGCCATTGTTCCCGTTGATGTGAATATCGACAGTATATCTGTCGCCTATGGCGACACGATGCCGGTGCGCGACCTTTCGCTGCATGTCCGGCGTGGCGAATTCCTCTCGCTGCTCGGCCCCAGCGGCTGCGGCAAGACCACCACCTTGCGCGCCGTGGCCGGCTTCGTGATGCCGGCAGCCGGCGATATCCGCATCGGCGGCCAGTCAGTGATCGGTGTGCCGCCGAACCGGCGCAATATCGGCATGGTCTACCAGGATTATGCCCTGTTTCCGCATATGACCGTGGCCGAGAATATCGCCTTCGGCATGAAGATGCGGTCGGTGCCCAAGGCCGAGATCGCGCCGCAGGTGCAGCGCATCCTGGGCCAGCTTCAACTCGCTGCCCTGGGCCACCGCTATCCATCGCAGCTTTCCGGCGGCCAGCAGCAGCGTGTCGCGCTGGCGCGTGCGCTGGTCTTCAACCCGTCGGTGCTGCTGCTGGATGAACCGCTGGCGGCCCTGGACAAGCAGTTGCGCGGCGACATGCAGTTCGAATTGCGCGAATTGCAGCGCCGTTTCGGCATCACCACGATCTTTGTCACCCACGACCAGGAAGAAGCACTGTCGCTCTCCGACCGCATCGCGGTGCTGAGCCAGGGCGCCATCCTGCAGGTTGATACGCCGCGTCAGGTCTATGATTTCCCGGCGCATCGCTTCGTGGCTGAATTCATCGGCACCGCCAATATGCTGTCCGGCCGGGTTGTCGGTCGTGGCGATGGCGCCAGCCGGATCGAACTGGATGGTGTGGCTGGCACCTTCGCCCAGGCCGGCCAGCACGGCGATGGTGCGGTGCAGCTTCTGCTACGGCCCGAACGCATCCAGATCGCGCCGGCCGCCGCGCCGTTGCCGGCGGGGCGCAATGCCATGCGCGGCAAGGTGGTCAATTCCGTCTTTGTCGGCACCACGATCAAGTATCAGGTCGGCCTGGGTGGCGACCTGCTGCTGCGTGTTGATGCGCCGGCCGATCTGCACACGCCGGCAATGGCTGGCGATGAAGTGACGCTTGCCTGGCGTCCGGAGGATGCCCGGCTGTTCCGCGATGATCGGCTTGAAACATGATTCGCGCGCTGCTGATCAGCAATTCAGGCCGTCCTTTCCTGCAGGAATATCTGCCCGAGATTGCTGATTTTCTCGGCCCCGTGCGCCGACTCGGCTACATCACCGCCGCGCGCTTAGGTGATGCCGAGAGCCGCTATGCTGCCGCCGCCGATGCCTTGCGTGGTATCGGCGTGGTGGCCGAGCATTTCCAGGCCGATGCCGCGTTGCCGGCACGGATCGAGGCGGCAGAGGCGGTGTTCGTCGGTGGCGGCAACACCTATGCCTTGCTGCAGCGGCTGCGCGAATGCGGCGCGCTTGTGGCACTGAATGCACGCGTGCGTCGCGGCATGCCCTATATCGGCACCAGCGCCGGCAGCAACATTGCCGGCTTCAACATCCTCTGCACCAATGACTGGAATGTGGTGGGCGCCACCCGCTTCGATGCCATGGGCCTGGTGCCCTGGACGCTCAATCCGCATTACCTGGAAACCGATCCGACCATGGCGCCGGGCAGCGAAACCCGCGATGACCGTATCCGCGAGTACCATGCGGTGAATGCCAACCCGGTGCTGGGCGTGGAGGAATCCACCGCGATCCGCATTGAGCAGGGTAGTGCCAAAGTGGTGGGCCGTGGCCGTGCCAAGCTGTTCCGGCGTGGCCAGCCGCCGCATTGGCTGACTGCCGGCGAAAGCCTGCCGCTCGACCTGCGCGCGGCGGCAGAGTGAGGCGGGCGCAATGACGGCGATGGCCTTCGATTATTCCGAACCGCAGAGCATCGCCGAGGGTATTGCGCTGGCCGGCCGGTTCGGGCCTGCGGCCAGTTTCATCGCCGGCGGCACCGATCTGGTGATCCAGATGCGGCGCAAGTCACGCCAGCCGAGCCATGTCATCAGCCTGCAGGCTTTGGATGAACTGAAGCAGATCGAGCGCGACGGCGACAACGTGACGCTCGGCGCGTTGCTGACGCATAAGCAGCTCGAAGACTATTTCGCGGCCGAGCCAGCCATGCTGGGCCTGATCGAAAGTGCGCGCGTCATCGGTGGCCACCAGGTGCGCAATGCCGGCACCATCGGCGGCAATATCTGCAATGCCTCGCCGGCGGCGGACCTGTTGCCACAGCTTCTCACGTTGGGCGCCGAGGTGGAGCTTGCCGGACCGGCTGGCCGACGCTGGCTGAAGCTCAACGATTTCCTGCTCGGGCCGGGTCGCACCGCGCGAGCCCAGGATGAATTGCTCACCCGGGTGCGTTTCGCCATGCCGGGCAAGAGCGGTGCCACCGCCTTCATCAAGGCCGGTCGTCGTCGCGCCATGGAGATTTCTCTGATCTCCGTGGCGGTGCGGATTGTTGGCGCTAGCACCTCGGATTACGGCCAGGTCGCCATCGCCATCGGCGCTGCGGCACCGGTGGCCTTCCGCGCCAGCGAAGCCGAAGCATTGCTGCACCGCCAGCCACGCGATCCAACTTTGCTGAAGCGGGCAGGCGAAGCGGCGGCGGCCCAGGCCACACCGCTCAGCGATGTGCGGGCTTCCGCCGATTATCGCCGCCGGCTGATCGCCGCACTGGTGCCGCGCGCCGTCATGGCCTGTCTGGAAAGGTTGGCGCCATGAGTCGCCACGCCCTGTCTCTCACCATCAACGGCGAGCGCTACGACGCGGAGATTCCCGCCGGCATGTCACTGCTGGAATTGCTACGCGAGGAATTCGGCCTCACCGGCACCAAGACCAACTGCCTGGAAGCGGAATGCGGCGTCTGCACCGTGCTGCTGGATGGCAAAGCGGTGAATTCCTGCATCACCCTGGCGCTGCAATGCCAGGGCAGTTCCGTCACCACCATCGAAGGATTGGCGCAGGGCGGCGAACTGCATCCGCTGCAGCTGGCCTTCATCGAGGGCGGCGCGGTGCAATGCGGCTATTGTATTCCCGGCATGCTGCTCAGCGCCAAGGCTTTGCTGGACGCCAATCCGCTGCCTGACGAGGCGGCGATCCGCGAGGGCCTCGCCGGCACGCTCTGCCGTTGCACTGGTTATCAGAAAATTGTCGATGCCGTCGGGCGCGCCGCCCGCCAGATGGCACAGGTGCGACCATAAAGCGTCGAAGGGACGAACAGGGATTGTAGGACAACAACCAGTATTCGCCGATAGCAACAAAGGAGCAGGGCCATGAAGGGGACAACGATGATCAAGAAATTCGCGCTGGCGGCCGCATTGGCCGGCATGACGTTCAGTTTCGGCGCCACGGCGCAGGAAAAGCCGCTGGTCTTCATGACCTGGGGCGGCGTGTGGCAGCAGACCTTCGAGAAGCTGGCCAAGGATTACGAGGCAATGACCAAGCAGCCGGTCAGCGTCGTGGCCCAGGGTGCCGGCGAGGCAGGCGTTGCCCGTCTCATCGCCCAGAAGGCGAAGCCCGAGGTGGATATCTGGTCCACCAACATGATCAACTACCAGCGCGCGGTGAAGGAAGGCGTGATAGTGCCGATCGACAAGGCGCGCATCCCTAACACCGCCAATATTAATGCGCCGCTGATCTTCTCCCATGGCGTTACCGCCTGGGTGTCGCTGCGCGGCATCTTCTATCGCAAGGATCTGGTGCCGTTCGAGCCGACCAAGTGGGAAGACCTGTGGGACCCCCGCCTGAAGGGCAAGATCGGCGCGCCGGCGGCCAGCTTCGATCCGGGTTACTTCCCCACCATGGCGGCCTTGCTGGCCGGTGGCAGTGAAAAGAACCTGGCGCCGGGCTATGCCAAGCTGAAGACGCTGCGGCCCAGCATCGTCACTTTCTTCACCAACAACGTGCAGTCGATCCGCCTGCTCGAAGCCGGTGAAGTCGGCCTGATCGCCTGGGGTGTGCTGCCGAACGTGATCAGCTATATCAAGCCGGGCAGCAATTACGGTTTCGTGGTGCCGAGCAAGCCGCTGCTGGTGGCGGAAACCCCGCTCACCATCGTCGCCGGCCCGCGCGTCAAACAGTCCGAGGATTTTGTCAACTTCCTGCTCTCCGAGCCGGTGCAGGCACAGCTTGCCGAAGCCTTCGGCGCGCTGCCGGCCAACAAGAAGGCCAAGGGCCCGGAAGTGGTGCAGTCGATCCTGAGCAATCTGGACGGCGCCTATCCGATGGATTACGGCCACATGGCCGACAATATGTCGACCATCATCAGCCAGTATGACCGTGAAGTGATCCAGTAAGGTGAATATGAGCGTCGCGAAGGAGGAGATTTAATGCGCTGGAATTTGCGGCCCCTGCTGCTTGTCGGCCCGGCCCTCATCCTGCTGGTCTTCTTCTTTGCGGCGCTCACCACTGTGCTGTCGCTGAGTATGCGTAATGCTGCCGGCGATTTCACTCTTGCCAATTTTGTCAGCTTCGCCGCTGATGGTCATTTCCGCACCTACCTGTGGCGTTCGGTGCGTATAGCCAGCTATGTCACGCTGATCGTGCTGCTGGCTGGCTACCCCATCGCTTATGTGATGAGCCGGGGCAGCCGCCGCTTCGCCACTTTCATCACCCTTACCTTGGCGATCCAGTTTTTCTCGATCTATGTCGTGAAGATGTATGGCTGGATGCTGATGCTCGGCAACAATGGCGTGATCAATCGTGGCCTCAAGGCAATGGGCCTGATCGATGCGCCGGTAAAGCTGATGTATAATGAACTCGGCGTTGCCATCGGCCTGTTCGCCTCGGCGCTGCCGTTGATGGTATTCCCGATCAGCTCGGTGCTGCAGAATGTCAGTAGCCGCTATGAAGAGGCTGCGCGCAGCCTTGGCGCCACGCCGCTGCAGGCCTTCCTGCGCGTCACCCTGCCGCTCAGCGCGCCCGGCGTGGTCGGCGGCACCGTGCTCTCCTTCGTCTTCTGCTTCACAGCCTACCTGACGCCGTCGCTGCTCGGCGGCAGCATCTTCAAGATGATTGGCAACCTGATCTACGACCAGGCCATTGTCGGCTTCAATTACGCGCTGTCCGGCACGGCTGCCGTGGTCACACTGCTGATCAGCCTGACGGTGGTATTCGGTATCAACAGTATCGGCGCACGTTTGCTGCCGGGAGGCAACCGATGAGGAGCGCCGTGAATAGCAGCGATCCGCTCTATCGTGTCAGCACGGTGATTGCTGTGGTGGTCCTGCTGTGGATCACGGCGCCGCTGGTCATCACTTTCTTCAGCGCCTTCAGTTCCACCACCCGTGCCACATTCCCGCCGGATGGATTCTCGCTGAAATGGTTCGAGAATGTGTTCAATCAGCCGGATTTCAAGCTGCCCTTCTACCGCTCGATTGCGCTGGCGTTGATTTCCGGCGTCTGTGCCATGACGCTCGGCACCTTGTCGGCCCTGGCGCTCACCCGCTACCGCTTCCGTGGCCGCGAAGCCATAGACGCGGTGCTGATGTCGCCGCTGATCGTGCCGCAGGTGATTGTCGGCCTGTCCTTCCTGATCTTTGCCGCCCGCACCGATTTCATCGAGAAATCCACCAATCTGGTAATCCTGCATTGCGTGCTGACCCTGCCTTACGCCGTGCGCGTGATCCGCGCCTCGCTGGCCCGGATCAGCCCGACGCTGGAAGAGGCGGCTGTCGGGCTTGGCGCCTCGCCGTTCAAGGCTTTCTTCCTCGTCACGCTGCCGCAGATCAAGACCGGTATCTTCGCCGCCAGCTTCTTCTGTTTCGTGGTGTCGTTCGACAACTTCACCGCGACGGCCTTTCTGTCGCAAAGCAACTCCACCCTGCCGGTGGAAATCTACTTCTATATCGAAAGCCGCGTCGATCCGACGGTTTCGGCCATCGCGGCGCTGATGATGATCGGCACCACCGCCTTCGTGCTGCTGATCGACCGTATGGTGGGTGTGAAACGGATTACCTGAGCCGCGCCGCGGTTTGGGCCAGGCAGCGAGGCAGTGATGGCGTCTGATTACAAGGTGGTGGGCAAGTCCCTGCCGCGCTTCGATGCAATGGGCAAGGTGACGGGCCGCGCAATCTACGGCACGGATTTTGCCCTGCCTGGTATGCTGCATGGCAAACTCTGCCGCAGCACGGTGCCGCATGCCCGCATCCGTGCCCTGCGCCTGGATAAAGCACGCCAGATGCCCGGCGTGCGCGCCATCGTCACGGCGGCGGATGTGCCCTGTGCGCGCTATGGCTCCTTCATCAAGGATATGGAGGTATTCGCCCTCGATACCGTACGCCATGTCGGCCAGCCGATTGCCGGCGTGGTGGCGCGTAGCGCCGCCGAGGCAGAAGCTGCCGCTGCGGCTATCGAGATCGAGTATGAGCCGCTGCCGGCGGTATTCGATGTCGAAGTGGCTTTGCAGGCCAATGCGCCGCTGGTGCATCCGGATTTGCTGGGATACCAGGCGATGCCGACCGTGCTGCGCCAGGGCAATGTATCGAACCAGTCGCTGCTGTCGGTCGGTGACATCGAAGCCGGCTTTGCTGCTTCGGATCATATTTTCACCAACCGCTTCACCACCAACATGGTGCATCCCGGCTATACCGAGCCGCGCGCCGCAGTGGCGCAGTGGGATCGCGATGGGCGCTTTACAGTCTGGTCCAACACGCAGTTGCCCTTTGAGGCGCAAAGCACGCTGGCCGAAATCCTGAAAGTGCCGGCGGCCCAGGTGCGGGTGATCTGCACCGTGATCGGCGGCGGTTTCGGCGGCAAGCTGCGCCTTGGGGTCGAGCATTATGTCGCGGTGATGGCGAAAGCCTGCGGCCGGCCGGTGAAGATGGTGACCACCACCGAAGAAGAGATGGCCACCGCCTATTCGCGCCAGCCGGTGGTGATCGAACTGAAAACCGGCGTCAGCCGAGACGGTCGGATTCTGGCAAAGCAGGGCCGCATCATTGTCGATACTGGGGCCACGTCCGGCTCCGGCGTCGGTGTCGGTTCCAGCTCTGCCCTGATCCTGGCTGGTCCCTACCGCATTCCGAACATCTCCATCGAGGGCCTGGCGGTCTACACCAACAAGGCGCCGACCGGCTCGTTCCGCGCGCCTTCCGGGCCGCAGGCGAATTTCGCCGTCGAATCGCAGATGGACATTATCGCCGCCGGCATCGGCCTGGATCCGCTGGAATTCCGCCTGCGCAATATCCTGCGCGATGGCGATACGGCGCCGAACGGCCAGGTGGTGGCCAAGGTCAGCCTGGAGGAATGCCTGCGCAAGGCCGCCGATGCCATTGGCTGGTCGCAGCGCCGTGACGGCAACGGACGTGGCAAGGGCCTAGCCTGCGGCTGGTGGACCACAACCTCCGGCTCTTCGGGCGTCTATGTCAAGATCAACCCCGAAGGTAAGGTGGTGATGAATACCGGCTGTGCCGAAATCGGCACCGGTGCGCTCACCGGCGCCGCCCAGGTGCTGGCCGAAGCATTGGGTGTGAAGCTTGATGATATCGATATCGTCAGCGCCGACAGCACCGCGACGCCGTTCGACCATGGCGCCCAGGGCAGCCGCACCGCCTTTGCGGTCGGCAATGCCTGCATCAATGCCGTGGAGAAACTGCGCCAGCAGATATTCCAGGCGGCGGCGCCGAAGCTCGGTGTGCCTGCCGAAGGCCTCAGTCTGGTTGATGGCGTGGTCAGCGGCGGCGACAAGTCGATCACGCTGGCGGAAATCGCCAAAGCGCTGCAATTATCCGGCGGCGGCCTGATTGCCCATGGCACCTTCATCGCGCCGCCGACGCCCTACGATCCGAAGCGCGGCCGCAACCTGGTGATCACCACGCTGAATTCGCCGAGCTTCCATGCCCATGCCGTGGATGTCTCGGTCGATCAAGAGACCGGCGAAATCCAGATCAATGACTATGTCGTGGCGCAGGATGTCGGCTTCGCCATCAACCCGCTCTATATCGAGGGCCAGATCGAGGGCGGCGTGATGCAGGGTATCGGCCAGGCCTTGTCGGAAGAGATCGTCTACCGCGACGGCCATGTGGCGAATGCCAACCTCACCGATTACAAGATGCCGACGGCAATGGACGCACCGCGCGTGCGCTCCATCCTGGTGGAATGTCCGAGCGAGGTCGGCCCCTTTGGCGCCAAGGGCGTGGGCGAGCCGCCGGTGATCGAACCGCCGGCGGCTCTAGCAAATGCGGTGGCTGCCGCTGCCTGCCGTGTTTCGGACCTGCCGATCACCGCCGAGAAGGTGGTGCGGCATATGGCGATGGCGAGCTGAGGGGTAGACAATGCGTATCCTGCCGAGCGATATCGATCGCGACCAGACCTACAAGCTGCTTACCGGCGTGGTGGTGCCGCGGCCGATTGCCTGGGTCACTTCTTTGAGTGAAGCCGGCCATGTCAACCTGGCGCCGTTCAGTTGCTTCACCTTTGTTTCCAGCGAACCGCCGATGCTCGGCATCAGCATCGGGCGCGGTGACAAGCTGCGACTCAAGGATACCGCCCGGAATATCCGCGAGCGCGGCGAATTCACTGTCAATATCGCCAATGACAGTATGATCGCCACAGTGCATGCCAGCTCGTTCGAGTACCCCACCGAGGTGAGCGAGGTGGAGGAGCTGGGCCTGGCCACGTTGCCCGGCGAATGTATCGCGGCGCCGCGCCTGCGCGATGTGCCGGTCAGCCTGGAATGCCGCTTCAGCCAGTTGATCGAGTTCGGCACCGCCTGCACTGAGTTCCATGTCGGCGAGGTGGTCTGCTTCCATATTCGCGACGATCTCTATGAAAGCGGCAAGATCCGCACCGAGCGGCTGCAGCCGATCTGCCGCATCGCCGGGCCGAATTACGCGCAGCTCGGGCCGATCGTCAGCCAGAGCGGCGGTGCCTGGGGGCCTCGCCCCAAGAGTTGATACTGAGCTGGCACTCTTTCCTGTTTCCTGCCGAGCGCGCTATATAGCCGCATGACGCTTGTCGCCGAATGCGGCGGGCGCTGGGAGGGAACATGGATCTGCAATTGCGTGGGCGCCGCGCCCTGATCACCGGCGGCTCCAAGGGTATCGGCCTGGCGACGGCCAGGGTTCTAGCCGAAGAGGGCTGCGATCTGCTGCTGGTCGGGCGATCGGGCGCGGCATTGGCTGGGGCGCAGCAGGCGCTGCATGCGCGCTATAATGGCCGGGTTGAAATCATCGCCGCCGATGTCGGGGCGCCGGGTGTGGCGGAGCAGTTGGCGGCAGATGCCGGGCATCTGGATATCCTGATCAACAATGCCGGCAGCATTCCGGGTGGCGACCTGCTGGCGGTGGATGAGCCGACCTGGCGTGCCGCCTGGGACCTCAAGGTCTTTGGCTATATCAACCTTACGCGCGCGGTTTATCGCGCCATGGCGGCGCGGCGCCAGGGTACCATCCTCAATGTCATCGGCATGGCCGGCGAGCGGCCGGATGGCCCCTATATCGCCGGCAGCACCGGCAATGCCGCGCTGATGGCTTTCACCCGTGCGCTCGGCGGCGAAAGTGTGGAGCAGGGTATCCGGGTGCTGGCAGTCAATCCCGGCCTGGTGGCGACGGATCGTCTGGTCAGCTTGTTGAGACCGCGGGCCGCCGACGTGCTGGGCGATGCCGAACGCTGGCAGGAGTTGCTCGATTTCCTGCCCATCGGACGCGCCGCGACGCCGGAAGAAATCGCCGATGTGGTGGCCTTCATGGTCTCCGAGCGCGCCGCCTATGTTAGCGGCACGGTCGTGACCGTGGATGGCGGCTTCACCGGGCGCGGCAATATCTGGGGACCGCGCCCGCCGAAACGCGGCTAACGGCCGATAAAGCGCGCCTCGCGCTTCTCGCGGAAGCTGTCGGTGCCTTCCTTGATATCGGCGGTGTCGCCGAGGTCACGGAAGGAGCGCGACTCGAAACGCAGCCCATCCTCCGGTGGCCGCCCCAGGCTGCGCAGCATCACTTCCTTGCCGAAGCGCTGCGCCAGCGGGCCACGGCTCGCCAGCTTCGCGGCATATGCCATGGTTTCCTCCAGCAGCTTCTCCGCCGGCAATACGCGGTTGACCAGGCCGATGCGTAGCGCATGTTCGGCATCGATGCGGTCGCCAGAGAGGAACATCTCCATCGCATTGCCAAGGCCGATGATATAGGGCAAGCGGATCAATGCCCCATCGCAAGGATGGAAGCCCCATTTCACATCCTGGATGGCGAATGCCGCATTCGGTGAGGCAAAGCGGATATCGCAGGCCAGTGCGATCTCGAAGCCGCCGGAGATAGCGAAGCCGTTCACCGCCGCCACGATTGGCTTGAAGATCTCCAGGCCACGGGTGATGCCGCCGATGCCAAGCCCGTTGGTGTAGCGCTCGCGGAAAGCCGGCTGTGGGCTGGTGCCGAAATTCATCGTGTAGGTCTTGAGGTCGGCGCCGGCGCAGAAGGCCTTGTCGCCGGCCCCGGTGAGTACCGCGACCCGAGCTTCCTGGTCGGCATCGAAACGCTGAAATGCCTCCACCAGCGCATCATTCGCGGCAAAATCGAGGGAGTTCATCTTCGCCGCGCGGTTGATGGTGATCAGCCGAACCGCGCCGTGGCTTTCATACAGGATATCGTCGGACATGATGTTTCCTCCGTTTTTATTCTGTCCAGGGGGCGCCATCCTGGCGAATAGACAGCGTGCTGCCAAGGCTTTATGGTCCGCAGAACAAGAACCGATAAGAGTGGCAGGCGGCATGGCGGGTAAGAAGACCTGGGGGAATGTGGTGCCGGATCCGGCACAGCGGCATCAGCTCAAGCGTGATGTTTTGATCAAGAAGGCGGCCGATGCTTTCCGCCGCCAGGGCTTTCATACCACGTCGATGGCGGATATCGCCGCCACGCTCGGCGTCACAAAAGCCGCGCTCTATCGCTATATTTCCAGCAAGGAAGAGATCCTCTACATCCAGCATTGCCACACCATGGATCTGGGTGAGGCGGCGCTACGCCACGGCAAGCGCCACGGCAAGGACGGCCTGGAAAAGACCCTACTGGCCCTGCATCATTTCCTCGCCACCTATGCCGATAGCAGTATCACCGGCGGCGCGCTGACTGATCTGGAAGCATTGCAGACCGACCAGCGCCGTGAAATCACCCGCCGCCGCGATCATTTCGAGCGCACCTTGCGTGGCTTCGTCACCGAAGGCATTGCTGATGGCAGCATACGGGAGTGCGACCCGCGCATGACGATCCTTACCATCATGGGATCGGTGAACTGGCTGTCGCGCTGGTATAATCCGAAGGGCGCATGGAGCGCCCGCGAAGTCGCTGATGGCATGGTGGAAGTCTTTGCCGCCAGTCTGCGTGCACCGCAAAAAGCCGTCGCCCAACCGGCGCGCAAGCCGACACTCAAGCGCAAGAAATAGCACGAATACCGGATTAAGGGTTGTGTGACTGAATGGCGCCGCGCCATTCAGTCGATGCGGCAGGCTGATTCCATTTGCATACGCCCGGTACTCCGCGCCGTAGCGCACATATAACGCCATGCTGCGTCGCACCAAATATTGTTCGAAGATTCCGATTGCTTTCTTCAAGAACCATAATTTACGCTTGGTGAACCACGGTTCACTTTCAGGAAGCGGTTGCGTTCCCCTGGATTTGCCACCGATGGCATAAAACGGAGGAAACGGGAATGAGCAAGGCGCTGAGCCTTTCCGCGGCGGGTATTGCCGCGCTTTCGATGTGGATGAGTGCTGCCGATGTTCGCGCCGAGACAGTGCGGATCGGCGCGGTGCAGGGCCTGAGCGGTGCCCCGGCAATCGTCGATTTCGGCGAGTCGTATCTCCAGGGCAACGAGATGGCGCTCAAGGAATACAACGCCGCCAACCCGAAGCATAAGATCGAATTCATCGTCTATAACGACGAAGCGAATCCGCAGCGTGCGGTGTCGCTGGTGCAGCGCCTGATCGCCAATGACAAGGTTTCGGCGGTGATCGGCACTGTGAACAGCGGCAATGTCGCGGCTTTTGCGCCGA
Organism: Ferrovibrio sp. MS7; assembly: GCF_038404985.1. Taxonomy (NCBI): domain Bacteria; kingdom Pseudomonadati; phylum Pseudomonadota; class Alphaproteobacteria; order Rhodospirillales; family Rhodospirillaceae; genus Ferrovibrio; species Ferrovibrio plantarum. The sequence continues at coordinate 853,527 of NZ_JBBKBA010000002.1, read as the reverse complement.
TGCTGCAGCAGGCCAAGATTCCGCTGATGGCCGGCCCGGCCATTGCCACCGACATCACGGCGAAATTCATCGACCAGTCGCCGAGCTTCATCTACCGCTGCTCGATGGTGGAGAAATTCCAGATCGACGCGATGCTCGATTGGGGCGTGAAGTCGTTCAAGAAAGTCGGCCTGCTGCATGGCACCAATGGCTACGGCATGTTTGCCGCAGGTGAAGTGCAGAAGGGCATGAAGGAGCGGGGCATGGAGCTGGTGGCCGTGGAAAGCGGCGCGCCAAATGTCACCGACCTGACGCCGCAGATGCTGAAGCTGAAGAATGCCGGTGCCGAGCTGGTGCTGCTGTTCCACGACAGCCTGGAACTGGTCTACCGTTCCATGCCGAAGATCGACTACAAGCCGGTGATTGCCGGCAACTGGGGCCTGTCGTCGCAGATGGTGCTCAACATTGTCGGCAAGGAAGCCATTGAAGGCACGGTGATGGGCCAGGCGCTCGATCTCGCCGATCCCAAGGCACAGGCTTTCGATACCAAAATGAAGGCCGAATATGGCGACAAGTACCGTTGGCCGGTGGTGGCCGCGCTGGGCTACGACGGCATGAAGCTGCTGCTGCAGGCCGTCGACAAGGCTGGCGCCGATCCGCTGAAGCTGCAGAAAGCGCTGGAGGATATCAACGACTTCAAGGCGGTGTCGGGCACTCCGGCAAAGCCGTTTGGCGCCAAGGACCATGAATGCCTCGATGCCGAGAACGTGTTCCTCGGTGTGTGGCGCAATGGCCGCGTGGTCAAGCTGAAGTAACCCTGGTGGGCGGTGTGTGCCGATTACGGCAGGCACCGCCCACTTCCGTTCCTGCGGTTCTGGCGTGGTGCGATGAAGTTCACTGATTTTACCCAGGTGCTGATTTCCGGCATCGCCATGGGCAGCCTCTATACCCTGATGGGGAAGGGGCTGCTGATCACATTTCTCACCACCCGTGCGCTGAATTTTGGCCAGGGCGATTTCCTTATGATCGCCTCCTTTGCCGCCATGGCGCTGCTGCTCGCTGGTTATCCGCTGCTGGCGGTGGTGCCGCTGGTGCTGTTGCTGCTGGTGGCTTTGGGTGTGCTGCTGGAACGCATCGCTATCAAGCCACTGGAGAAACAGCTCGCCGGCAGCGGCGGCAGTCTGGCATGGATTCTCACCACCATGGGCTTCGGCATGCTGTTGCAGAATGCCGCACAGCTCATCTGGGGCAAGTCGCGCTTCTACTCGCCGCCGCTCTTCTCGGCCGGCGACAAGAAGGTGGTGCAGGTATTCGGCGCCGGCTTCTACATGGAAGAACTGATTGTTGCCGGCATCGCCTTGCTGGTAGTGGCGGTGTTCTACTGGTTCCTGTTCCGCGCCCGCTGGGGCAAGGAAATCGCCGCCGTGTCGTTCGACAAGAGCACCGCAGCCCTGCTTGGCATCAATGTACGCCGTGCCGTGATCGGCTCCTATGCCATCATGGCGATGCTCGCCGCCACCTGCGGCATCCTGGCCGGCCCGATCACCACGGTGCAGGCACATATGGGCCTGCTGTTCATCCTCAAGGGTTTTGCCGTGGTCAGCATCGGCGGCTTCGTCAATCCGGTCGGCATCCTGATCGCCGGCATCGCCTTCGGCCTGGTGGAAGGCTTCTCGAACTATTTCGACTCTGCCTTTGGCGACCTCTATCCTTTCATCCTGGCCCTGGTGGTGCTGATCGTGAAGCCATCCGGTCTGTTCGGTGAAGCCAAGGCGGATGTGCGGTGAGTATCATGCGGCACCTGCGCTATATCATTGCCCTGATCGTCATTCTGGCCTTGCCCTATCTCGCGCCGAATGACTTCTTCATCCACCTCAGCACCGATATCGCGATCATTGCCATCGCCGCCATCGGCCTGAATATCCTGCTCGGCCTTTCCGGTCAGCTTTCGCTCGGCCAGGCCGGCTTCTTCGCGCTGTCGGCCTATGGCTCCGGTGTGCTGGCGACCAAACATGGCTGGCCGCTCTGGGCCAGCCTGCCGGTCGGTCTGATGCTGGCCGGCCTTGCCGGCGTGCTGCTCGGTCTTGTGGCTCTGCGGGCGCGGACGCATTACCTCGCCATGGTCACGCTGGCTTTTGGCTATATCGTCGAAATCCTGGCACAGCGCTGGGTCGATCTTACCGGCGGTTCAATGGGCCTGATCGGCGTGCCGCAGCTCAATTTCGGCGATTTCCGCAATGGCGCCACCTATTTCCTCTGGGCCATCGGTATCACCCTGCTGTTGGTGCAGATGGTCAACGACTACATCATGCAGTCGCGTATCGGCCGTAATCTGCATGCCATCAAGGAAAGCGAGAGTTTCGCGCTCACGGTCGGCATCAATGCCGCGCTCTGGCGTGCCGGCATTTTCGTTTTCGCCGCCCTGCTGGCTGGTCTGGCCGGCTTCTTCTTTGTGCATCAGTCCGGCTATATCAGCAGCGATGCCTTCGGTCTCGATCGCTCAATCTCGCTGCTGATTGCCGTGGTGATCGGTGGCCTGGGCCACCCCTATGGTGGCGTGGTCGGTGCGCTGATACTGGTGCTGTTGAACCAGCTCACCGCCGGCCTGTATGAGATTTCCTACTTCATCTTCGGCGGCATCCTGCTGGGCGTGATGCTGTTCTTCCCCGGCGGCGCCACTGGTGCCTTCGAATCCCTGCGCAAGCGTCTGTTGCCTAAGCGGGGAGCTGCACCGGCGCAGTCCGGCGAGGCGGAGCTGCCGCGTATCGAAGCAGCGAATAATGCCGGGCCAATCCTGGAACTGCGCAATGTCACCAAGTCCTATGCCGGCCTGGTGGCGGTGAATGATGTCTCGATCCAGGTGATGCCGGGCAGTGTACATGCCCTGATCGGCCCCAATGGCGCCGGCAAAAGCACGCTGATCAATGTCATCGCCGGGCTTTATGCCGCCAACAAGGGCAGCATCCTCTACCGGGGCACGGACGTGACCAGCCTGCCGGCGCATCGCCGCGCCGCGCATGGCCTTACCCGCACTTTTCAGAACCTGCAGCTTATCGGCACGCTTAGCGTGGCTGAGAATGTCATGCTCGGCCTCAGGCGCCGCCAGGGCATGGTAACGGGCTGGCTGCGCTGGCTGGTCAGCGGCGAGGAGGCGCGTGCCGAGCGCGCCGAGGCTCTGCGGCTGTTGGCCTTTTTCGGCATCGAGCGGTTTGCCGATTCGCTGCCGGGCGATCTCGCCTATGGCCACCGTAAACTTTGCGAACTGGCCCGCGCGCTGGCGCAGCAGCCGACCTTGCTGCTGTTGGACGAGCCGATTGCTGGCCTCAATGAAGGCGAAATGATTGAAATCATGGCGGTGATCCGCCGCTTGAAGTCGCTCGGGGTGACGATCCTGCTGGTCGAGCACAACATGACTTTCGTCATGGGCGTGTCCGACCGCGTATCGGTGCTGGATTACGGCCGCAAGATCGGCGAAGGCACGCCGGCCGAGGTGCAGCGCAACGAGGCGGTGATCACCGCCTATCTCGGGCAGGAGGCGTGATGAGCATTCTCAAAGCCCGCGACCTGCATGTTGCGATCGGCGAAAACACCATCCTGCATGGCATCGACCTGGAAATCGCCGCCGGCGCCCTGGTGGCGGTGGTTGGCGCCAATGGTGCCGGCAAGACCACGCTGCTGCGCGCCGTGTCGCGGCTGCTGCCGCTGCGCCAGGGCAGCCTGCATTTCGATGGCCGCGATATTGGTGCCGAACCGGCGCATCTGCTGGCCCGTTCCGGCCTGGTGCAAGTGCCGCAGGGGCGCCAGATCATCACCGGCCTCAGTGTCGAGGATAACCTGCGTATCGGCGCCGGCAGCCTTGGTCTGCAGGCCACAGAGATCGAGGAATTGCTCGAGCGCGAGTTTCAGCGCTTCCCGGTCTTGAAGCAGCGGCGCGGCATTCCCGGCGGTTCGCTTTCGGGTGGCGAGCAGCAGATGCTGGCCGTCTCCCGTGCGTTGATGATGAAGCCAAAACTGTTGATGCTCGACGAGCCCTCGCTCGGTCTGGCGCCGCAGATCGTGTCGCTGATCTTTGGCGCGCTGCGTGAACTTGCGGCGGCCGGCGTCACCATCCTGCTGGTGGAGCAGGTGGCCTTCATGGCGCTGAAGATCGCCGACCACGGCTATGTGTTGCAGAACGGCCGCATTGCGCTGTCCGGCCCGGCGCCGGACCTGCTGCGCGACCCCAAGCTGATCGAACGCTATCTCGGTTGATCCCCCCGGACGGAGAAGAAAAATGAGCGATATCTATATTGTCGGCATCGGCATGACGCCGTTTGGCAAGTTCCTCGACCAGTCGATGAAGGACCTTACCCGCGGAGCCGTGTCGGCGGCGCTGCAGGATGCCGGCCTGGCCAAGGAGGATATCCAGGCAGCCTATTTCGCCAATGCTTCACAGGCGGCGATTGACGGCCAGTACATGGTTGGCGGCCAGGTGGCGTTGCGCGACATGGGCATCGGCGGCATCCCGGTGGTGAATGTGGAGAATGCCTGTGCCAGTGCCTCCACGGCATTGCATAACGCCTGCCTGCATCTCAAGGCCGGTGCCGCCGATGTGGTGCTGGCGGTGGGTGCCGAGAAGATGTACGACGCCGACAAGACTAAGAGCTTCAACGTGTTCAACGGTGCCTGGGACGTGCATAACGTGCCTACCCTGACCAAGGCGCTGCTGGAGCTTGGCGAGGGCATAGAGCCGCCGCCGGAGCGCCAGGCTCAGGCCAATATGCGCAGCGTGTTCATGGATGTGTATGCCTCGCTGGCACGTTTCCACATGAAGACCTTCGGCTCCACCGAGCGCCAGATCGCTGCCGTGGCGGCGAAGAACCATAATCATTCGATGCTCAACCCGCTGTCGCAATACCGCAATGGTATGAGCATCGAAGAGGTGCTGGCTTCGCGCATGATCTCCTGGCCGCTGACCTTGCCGATGTGTGCGCCGATCAGTGACGGCGCCGCTGCCGCCATTCTAGTCCGCGAGGATATGCTGGACCGCTTCGACCGCAGCCGTGCGGTGAAGGTCGATGCCTGCGTGCTGGCTACAGGCGCCGACCGCAAGGCGGAAGAAGTCGAGAAGCATGTCTGCCATATCGCCGCCAAGAAGGCCTACAACATTGCCGGCATCGGCCCGAAGGATATCTCGGTGGCGGAAGTGCATGATGCCTCCGCCTTCGCCGAAGTGGTGCAGGCGGAGAATCTCGGTTTCTGCGAATTCGGCCAGGGCGGCTGGATTGCCGAGCGCGGCGAGACCAGCCTGGGCGGCCGCATCCCGATCAACACCTCGGGCGGCCTGGAATCCAAGGGCCATCCCATTGGCGCCACCGGTCTCGGGCAGATTCACGAACTGGTGACCCAGCTCCGCCATGAGGCCGGCGACCGCCAGGTGGAAAAAGCCCGCTTCGCCATTGCCGAGAATGGCGGCGGCTTCCATGGCTTCGAGGAAGCCGTGGCCTGTATCACCATTCTTTCGCGCCAGTAAGAAGGAGAGGCAGCCATGAGCATCGCCCGCCTGCTGCACGCCACTGCCCTGAGCTTCGCCGATAATCCGGCCTTGAGCTTTGGCGAACGCCGTATCCACAGCTATGGCAGCCTGCAACAGACGGCGGTGCGGATGGCTGCCGGCCTGCGCGCCTTGCCTGGCCTGAAGCCGGGCGACCGCATTGGCATGGCAATGAAGAATTGCCCGCAATATATCGAGCTGATGTGGGCCTGCTGGCATGCCGGCCTTTGCGCCGTGCCGATGAACGCCAAGCTGCATGCGCGCGAGATTGCCTTCATTCTGGAGAATTGCGGCGTGCAATATTGCTTCGTCGATGCCGATATCGCCTCGGCGATGGCACCGATTGCCGGTGATATTCCGGGCCTGTGCCGCATCATCGATGTTGATAGCGCCGATTTCGCCGCCCTGCGCCGCCATGATCCGATGGCGTTGGAGATCGTGCCCGGCAACCAGCCGGCATGGCTGTTCTACACCAGTGGCACCACCGGCAAGCCGAAGGGCGCGACCCTGACCCATGCCAGCCTGCTGGCCATGGTGTTGCGCTATTATGCCGATGTCGATTACCTGACGCCTGCCGACAGCATGATCCATGCCGCGCCGCTCTCGCATGCTACCGGGCTTTATGCCATCCCGCATATCGCCAAAGGCTCGCATCACGTCATCCCGGATAGCCAGGGTTTCGATGTCGATGAGATGTTCGACCTGATCGGCCTGTATCCCTCCTGCACCTTCTTCACTGCGCCAACCATGCTCACTCGCATGGTGAACGATGCCGGTAGCGCCAAGGCGAAGGTGGAGAATATCCGCACTATCTTCTATGGCGGTGCGCCGATGTATCTCGAAGACCTCAAGCGCGCGCTGGCCACGTTCGGCCCGCGCATGTGGCAGGGCTATGGCCAGGGCGAAACACCGAACACCATTTCCTGCCTGTCGAAGGAGATGCATGCCGACAGCAAGCACCCACGCTATGAACAGCGCCTGGCTTCCGTGGGCATCCCGCGCACCGGTGTCGAAGTCCGCGTGGTCGATCCTGATGGCCGCGACCTGCCGCCGGGCGAGATCGGCGAGGTGATCTGCCGCTCGGATGTCACCATGAGCGGTTACTGGAACAACCCGACTGCCAATGCCACATCCTTGCGCGATGGCTGGCTGCATACCGGCGACCTCGCCACTTTCGATGAGGAAGGCTTCCTCACGCTCAAGGACCGTTCCAAGGATATGATCATCTCGGGTGGCTCCAACATCTATCCCCGCGAGGTCGAGGAGGTGCTGCTGCTGCATCCGGATGTACTGGAAGTCTCGGTGGTTGGCCGGCCGCATGCCGATTGGGGCGAGGAAGTGGTGGCTTTCGTGGTACCGCGACCGGGCCGTGAACTCAGCAATGCCACACTGGAGCAGGTCTGCCTCGATAATATCGCCCGCTTCAAGCGGCCCAAGGAATATGTGCATGTCGAGGCCCTGCCGAAGAACAACTACGGCAAGGTGCTGAAGACCGAGCTGCGCGAGCGGCTGAAGAAATCGGGGCAGGGCTGATGCGCACCGCACCGGTCTGCATCGTCATCGGCGTCGGGCCCGGCCTTGGCCTCGCGCTTTGCCGCGCTTATGCCGCGGCGGGCTATGCCGTTGGCATGGTAGCCCGCCGTGCCGAAGCGCTGGCCGGCTATGCCGCCAGCCTGCCGGCGTCAGCGAAAATTGCTCAAGCCGCGGCGGACGTCGCCGATGTGCCGGCCTTGCTTAGTGCGCTGCAATCTTTGCAGCGTGAACTGGGGCCGGTGCAGACCTTGGTCTACAATGCCGCCAACCTGCAGCCAGGCCTGGCGCTGGAAACCACGCCGGAGCGGCTCGCCGCGGATTTCCAGATCAACTGCGTCGGCTTCTTGGCCGCCGCGCAGGCTGCCGTGGCGCCGATGCGTCAACAGGGCGGTGGCTTCATCTTCTATACCAGCGGCGCTTTTGCAGTGAACCCGTCGCCGAAATTCTCGAGCCTCGCCGCCAGCAAGGCCGCCGGGCGCAATCTTTGCGTCAGCCTTGATAAGGAACTGCGCACCAGCCAGATCCGGGTTGCCAGCGTCACTGTCGGCGGCTTCATCGCGCCGAATACACCGCATGATCCAGACCGCATTGCGGCGGCCTATCTGAAGGCCGCAGGCAATCCCGCCGAGTGGCAACCGGAGATCAGCAGTTACTAGCTGGCCAGCTTCACCGCTGCTGGCAGTGCATTGACTTACTCCTGTGCAAGTCCTACCTCTCGGGCAGGAAATGCATGGAGGAAAGATGTCTGAGAACCGGAAATGGGTGTTGGCGCGGCGCCCGGCGGCCGAACCGAGTGTTGGGGATTTCCGGCTGGAGACGGCGCCTTTGCCGCAGCAGGTCGCTCCCGGCGAAGTGCTCTGCCGCACGCGGTATCTCTCGCTCGATCCCTATATGCGCTGGCGCATGAACGATGCCAAATCCTATGCCCGCCCGGTGGGCTTGGGCGAGGTGATGGTCGGCACCACGGTCGGCGAGGTGATCCGCTCGGAAAGCCCGGATTACAAGCCTGGCGACATGGTGGTGGGCGCGGGCGGCTGGCAGGATTATGCCGTGCTGCCGGCGGCGGGATTGCGCAAGGTGGATGCGGCATCGGCGCCGCTTTCCACCATGCTGGGCGCCCTCGGCATGCCGGGCTTCACGGCATATGCCGGCCTGATGAAGATCGGCCAGCCGAAAGCCGGCGAGACCGTGGTGGTGGCGGCGGCCACCGGCCCTGTCGGCGCCATGGTCGGGCAATTGGCGCGGCTGCAAGGCTGCCGCACGGTGGCGATTGCCGGCGGGCCTGAGAAATGCGCCTATGCGCTGGAAGTGCTGAAATTCGATGTGGCGCTGGATCACCGCGACTCGGCACTGAAGGAAAAGCTCGCCGCTGCCTGTCCGCAGGGTATCGATGTCTATTTCGAGAATGTCGGTGGCAAGGTGTGGGATGCGGTGATCCCGCTGCTCAACGATTTCGCGCGGATTCCGGTCTGCGGCCTGATCTCGCAATACAATCTCGGCAATGCTGCCGATGGCGAAACGCCGATGACTGCCCTGATGCGTGATGTGTTGGTGAAACGGCTGCTGCTGCGCGGCTTCATCGTCACCGATTTCGCCGCCTATCGCGATGAGTTCCTGGAATATGCCACGCCCCTGGTGGCGAATGGCACGCTGCAGGTGCGCGAGGATATCGTTGATGGCCTGGAAAAAGCCCCCGAAGCCTTCATCGGCCTGTTGCAGGGGCGCAATTTCGGCAAGCTGATCGTCAGGTTTGCCTGACGATCAGCTTGCAGTGGCCTTAAGTATCGGGGTGCAGCACGAAGTCCTTCACATCGTGCTGCCGCGCCCTGAGCAGGAAATCGCAAACCCGCACGATCTGCGAATCGAGCATCTCGCGGCCATAGACCGTGAGACAGCCGCTGGCTTGCGCGATGCGCAGCAGCTTGGTGCGGTCCGGGTCCATGATCGCATCCATCACCACCACATTGGCCGGGATCGAGGTCACGTCGATCGGCGCGGCATTCTCATCCAGCATGCCGATCGGGCTGGCATTGATCAGCAGGTCGATATCGTCGAGCCGTGACGGCCCGATGCTGACATTCAGCGCTGGATAGGCGGCGGCGAGGCCGCGTGCCAGATCCTCGGCACGCTGCACCTGCGGCTCGACAACGCGCAAGGCAGCTACGCCCTTGCGCGCCAGCTCTGCGCCGATGGCGGCACCGGCGCCGCCGGCACCCAGCAACTGTACCCGTTTGCCCGGCATGCGTACGCCACGCCGCTCGATGGCGGCAACACAGCCGACGCCATCGAACATCTCGCCGACCCACTGGTCATCCCTGGTGCGGGCGATCACCGAGATGCTGTGGCTGATCCGGGCCATCGGGCCGATATGGCGCAGATGCGGCGCGATCCGCGTCTTGTGCGGCACCGTCACCACCAGACCATCCAGGTTCACCAGCTTGAGCAATTGCGGGAACACCGCGTCGAAATCCTCAGGCTGAATATGGATCGGCAAAAGAATAGCATTCTCGCCGCGCCGGCGCAGTTCATAGGTCACGGTCTCGGGCGAGCGCGCCTGGGCGATGGGATGGCCGAGGATGCCATAAAGCCGCGTGCGGCCATCGACGAAGTTGGCCGAGCCGGCGCGCTGCGGCGCCAGATGCAGCAGGGTGTCGGAGAGGGGAGAGGTCATGCGTAATACTCCAGCATCTTACCGGGATTCATGATGTTCTGCGGGTCCACGGAACGCTTGATCAGGCGCATCAGCGCCAGGGTTTCCTCGCCGTGTTCCAGCGGCAGGTATTTCTGCTTTTCCTGGCCGATGCCATGCTCGCCGGTGCAGGTGCCGTCCATGGCTATGGCGCGCTCCACCATGCGGCGCACGAACTGCATTACCGTCTCGACTTCGGCCGGGTTGTCCATGTCCACCATCGGCTGGACATGGAAGTTGCCATCGCCGACATGGCCGACCACCGGCGCGATCAGGCCCAGTGCCTGGATGTCCTGCTTGGTTGCCTCGACGCAATCGGCTAGCCGCGAGATCGGTACGCAGACATCGGTGGGAATCGGCCGCGCGCCGGGTCGCAGGCCGACGCAGGCCCAATAGGCATCATGGCGTGCCTTCCACAACCGCGAGCGCTCCTCCGGTTTATCCGACCATTCAAAGGGTCCGCCCTCAAACATTTCGGCGATTTCACCGAAGCGGCGCGACTGTTCGGCGACGCCATCGGGTGTGCCGTGGAATTCCAGCAGCAGCAGCGGCGATTCCTGCAGCGAGAGGCCGGAATGGCGGTTCACCGCACCCACGGTCACTTCGTCGAGCAATTCGATCCGTGCCACCGGCAGGGCACTCTGGATGGTGGCGATTACCGCGTCGCAGGCGGCGCGTACGCTGGGGAAGGGGCAGATCGCCGCCGCCACCGCTTCCGGAATCGGCGAGAGCCGCAGCACCAGTTCGGTGATGATGCCGAGCGTGCCTTCCGAACCGACAAAAAGCCGCGTGAGGTCGTAGCCGGCCGAGCTTTTGCGCGCGCGCCGTGCCGTGCGCACGATATCGCCATTGGGCAGCACGGCGGTCAGCGCGATCACATTGTCCTTCATGGTGCCATAGCGCACCGCGTTGGTGCCGCTGGCGCGCGTTGCCGCCATGCCGCCGAGCGAGGCATCGGCGCCGGGATCGATGGGAAAGAACAACCCCGTATCGCGTAGATATTCATTGAGGGTGACGCGGGTGACGCCTGGTTGCACCACGCAATCGAGATCCTCGGCATTCACCGCGATGATCCGCTTCATGCCGCTCAAGTCGATGCAGATGCCGCCATGCGGCGCATTGACATGGCCCTCGAAGGACGAGCCGGAGCCGAAAGCGATCACCGGCACCGCATCAGCGGCGCAAAGCCGCACGATTTCCGCCACTTCCTCGGTGCTTTCGGCGAAGACCACGGCATCTGGCGGCTGGCTCGGCATCCAGGTGAGCTGGCTGGCATGTTGCCGGCATACCGCTTCTGCCGTGCTGAAGCGGTTGGCAAAGCGCGTTTGCAGTGTTTCGGACAGCCGCACCAGGGCTGCCGGGTCTATCGGGGGGCGTGCGTTGTTGGCCATAGGTCTCCTCCAGGTCCGCCCCTAATAGCAGATATTGACCTGCATGTAAGTAAGCTTTATAAGGGCCACCGTCTCATTGGGAGGAAGCAATGCAAGAGGCGGATTTCCATGTCGCCATTGGCGACAAGGTGCAATTTTCCAAGACTGTCAGCGAAAGCGACGTCTACCTTTTCGCCGGCATCACCGGCGATCTGTCGGATGTGCACTGCAATGAAGAGTTTATGAAGAAGTCGGCCTTCGGCCACCGCATCGCCCATGGCGTACTCTCGATGGGCTTCATGTCCACCGCCTCGACACTGATGTTCACCCCGCATGTGCATAAATATGTCGGTTTCACGCCGGTTTCGCAGGGCTACGACCGCGTGCGCTTCATGGCGCCGGTATTCTTCGGCGACACTGTGACCATCACCTACACCATCGCCAAGATCGAGGCCGAGCGTTTTCGCACCCTCTCTGACGTGACGGTTACGAACCAGAGCGGCACCGTGGTTTCCAGCGCGGTGCATATCATGCGCTGGGTGCCGCAGCAGGGAGTTGCCAAGTGAGCGGCGAATCCGGGAAGCTCGGCACCACTCAGCGCCGCGCGGCTTTTGTCACCGGTGGCCGCCGCGGCATCGGCCGCGCCATCGCCTATGCGCTGGCCGAGCAGGGCTTCGACGTGGTGGTGAACGACCTCGAACGTGATGCCTCGGCGGAGGAAACGCTGGCCGGCATCGCCGAGCGCGGCGGCAAGGCCGCTTTCGTGACGGGCAATGTCGCTGACCTGGCGCAGCATCAGCGCATGGTGGACGAAGCCTGTGGCGCTTTCGGACCTTTAAGCTGCCTGGTCAACAATGCCGGCGTGCAGACCCAGTATCGCGGCGACATGCTGGAGATCCCGGTCGAAAGTTTCGACCGCCTGATCGATGTCAATCTGCGCGGCTCGTTCTTCCTCACGCAGCGCATCGCCAAACGCATGATCGCAGAGCCGGCGGGTGACGCGACGCGGCCCAGCCGCTCGATCATCTTCATATCGTCGGGCAATGCGGTGATCGCCACGGCCGCGCAGGCCGATTACTGCATCTCGAAATCCGGCATCGCCATGATGTCGACGCTGTTTGCGTTGCGGTTGGCGGAACACGGCATTGCGGTGCATGAAATCCGCCCCGGCATCATCCGCACCGACATGACCGCCGATGTATTCGAGAAGTACGATGGCTGGGTGAAGGGCCGTGGTTTTCCGCTGGCGCGCTGGGGCGAAGCCGATGATATCGGCCGCACGGTTGGTGTGCTCGCGGCGGGCTTGTTGCCCTACAGCACCGGCCACGCGTTCCATGTCGATGGCGGCATCCATATCCGCCGTACGTAAACGGCGTAATTTCCAGGAACAGCACGATGTATGAGTATTCAGGTGATGTGGCGGTTGTAACGGGTGCCGCCAGCGGTATCGGCAAGAGCATCGCGCAGCGTTTGGCCAAGGAAGGCTGCAAGGTGGCATTGTGGGATGTCGATGCAACCGGCCTTGAGGCGCTCGCCGGCGAGTTAAGCGGGCAGGGTGCAACAGTTAGTGTCGGCAAGGTTGATGTGAGTGATTTGGCGGCAGTGCGTGCTGCTGCCGCTAAACTGCGCAATGAATTCGGCGCGGCGCCCCGCATCTTGATCAATGGTGCCGGTATAGGGCAGGTTGCTTCGATCATCGACGGCACGCCGGAAGATTTTGATTACACCATGCAGGTCAATGTGCGCGGGACCTTTAATTGCTGCCACACCATGGTGCCGATGATGATCGAAAGCGGTGGCGGCCGAATCATCAATATTGCTTCATGGTTCGGCAAATCCGGGCGGCCGATGTCGCTGGCCTATTGCGCGTCGAAATTCGCGCTGATCGGCATGACACAATCCATGGCCCTCGATCTCGCTAAATCCGGAATTCGCGTGAATGCCGTTTGCCCCGGCACCATCACCAATACCCGGATGCGCGAGCAGGCCGATGCAGAAGCGCTTGCCAAGGGCCTGCCGCCCGCGGCGGAGCGCGTGCATCTGATTCCGCTTGGCCGGTTAGGACAACCGCAGGACATCGCCAATGTGGTGGCGTTCCTGGTTTCGGAACAGGCGTCCTACATGACCGGCCAGTCGATCAACGTCACCGGCGGATTGTGGATGAACTGAAAAACCGGCCCCGATACCGCGGCAGCGGAATTGGGGTCTTGACAGGCTATGACTATTTATACTTACTTACGAGTAAGTATAAATAAAAAAGACGTAGCCGGTCCTGGAACAACGGCTGCAGGGAGGGAACACAGTGTTCGAGCTTGCGGAGTATCTTTTGCGTGGCGCCTTGCTCGGGGTCACGTACGGCCTGCTGGCCTTTCCGGTCAGCCTGCTTTTCGTCACCACCGGTTCGGTGGACGTGGCGCTTGGCGCCTATGCCGTGCTGGCGGCGGCGATAATGTATGTCACTGGCGGCCCCGCCGGCGTGGTGTTGGCGATTGCCTCCGCCGTGTTGGCTTCCGGCGTGGTCGGTGTCATCTCGATGCGGCTCAACCGCCCCGGCGCGGTGGATCATGTGATCGCGGTGCTTGGCACCTTCGGCCTCGCCACCTTCCTTGAATCCTTCATCCTGACGTTATTCGGCACCAGCCCGATGATCCGGCAGCCGTTCGAGACCTTCTGGAACATCGCCGGCATCCGCATCAGCCCGCAGATGGGCATCAACATCACGGTTTGCGTTGCCATCCTGGCTTGCCTGTTCGTGGTGCTGCAGAAAACGCCGTTTGGCCGCTCCATGCGCGCCAGCGCCGTCAATCCGGTCGGTGCCGCGCTGAACGGCATTCCGGTGCGGCTGATCTGGTTCTCCACCTACCTGCTGGGCGGCCTGCTGGCCGGCACCGCCGGCGTGCTGATCCTCTACACCACCGGTGCCGATTACAGCACGGCGTTCAACCTCACCATCTGGGGCTTCGGCTCGGCGATCATCTTCGGCATGCGCAGCCCGCTGCGCGGTTTTGCCGGTGGCCTGATCATCGGCGTGGTGCAGGCGGTCAGTGCCGGCTATCTGCCCGGCGCCTGGGCCAATGCCATCCCGCTGGTCTTCATCTTCGTCATCCTGTCGCTCGGCCGGATGAACCAGATTGCCGCCACGGGAGGGCGCGTGTGATGCAAGGCACCCTGCTGCAACGCTGCAAGCCGGCGCTGATCATCCTGGCTATCATCGCGGCGCTGACGCCGCTGATCATCGGCAGCCCGTTCTGGCTCGATAATTCCGTGATGGTGGCGATCTTCTCGCTGCTCTCGCTGTCGGTCGGCATGGCCTATGGCCAGGCCGGCATCCTCTCCATGGCGCCGGCTGCCTTCGGCTCCATCGGCGCCTTCGCCACCAGCATCGTCACCACTCGCTATGGCATGTCGCCGCTGGTCGGCCTGGTGCTGGCGCTGATCCTGCCGATGCTGCTGGCCTATCCGATGGCCCGCGCCATCACCCGGCTGTCGCCGCTGCCGCTGTCGATTGCGACGCTGCTGCTCTGCCTGGTGCTGGAACTGGCGATCCGCGAGGGCGGCAGCTTCACCGGCGGCTATATCGGCCTCTCCGGCATTCCGCCGCTGTGGTTCGCTCCCACCATCCAGTCGATGCATGTGCTGAGCTGGCTGGTCGTGGCGCTGGTGCTGGTGCTGTATGCCAACCTGACCAGCTCGGCCATCGGCCGCGCTGTGCGCACCGCGCAGCATGATCCGCTGCGTGCCACCGCCGATGGCGTCAACGTGCCGGCTTTGCTGGCGCTCTACTTCGCGCTCTCGGCCTCGGTGGCCGGCCTCGCTGGTTGGCTCTATGCCCATCACCTCACCTATATGGGCCCGGATTCGCTGACCATGCATGTCTCGATCAAGATCCTGCTGATGGCGGTGATCGGCGGCGCCTCCACTTTCCTCGGCCCGATCCTCGGTGCGGCGTTCCTCACGCTGATCACGCTGTATCTGCCGGCGGCGGAAACCCAGGGCATGATCTTCGGCTCGGTGCTGATCCTGGTGCTGCTGGTCGCGCCGAACGGCGTGCTGGGCACCAACTGGAAGAAGCTGTTTGCCAGCCGCGCCCGCGCCGGCAAACCGGTGCGTGGAGTTGCCGCATGACCATTCAAGCCAAGAACGTGACGGTGCAGTTTGGCGGCGTCACCGCCCTCAAGGATGTCTCGACCACGGTGCAGCGTGGCAAGATCCTGGCGGTGATCGGGCCGAATGGCTCCGGCAAGAGCACATTGTTCAATGCCATCACCGGCATGGTGAAGCCGACCACCGGCACCATCGTGGTGGATGACGAGGTGGTGGACAACCTGCCGCCCTTCGCCCGCATCGGCCGTGGTCTCGCCCGCACCTTCCAGACGCCGCGCTTCGATCCGAAGGTGACGGTGGAGGAGGCAGTGATGTGCGGCTTCTATCCGGTCAAGCGTGCCGGCTTTGTCTCCGCCATCCTGCGGCTGCCTTCGGCTTCGCGTGAGGAAGCGGGCTTCCGCGCCCGCTGCGACGAGATCCTCGCCGATCTCAAGCTGGCGGAATTCCGCAGCTTGCAGATGAGCGAGCTGCCGATGGGCCGTGTGCGCCTGGTGGAAGTGGCGCGCGCCATGGCCAACGACCCGAAATACATCCTGCTGGATGAACCGGCCGCCGGCCTCGCCCGCGACGAACAGCGCATGCTGGGTGCCGAAGTCCGCCGCCTGGCCGAGCGCGGCGTGGGCGTGCTGCTGGTGGAGCATAACTTCAACCTCATCCGCGAACTGGCCGAGGACGTGCTGGTGCTCAAGGAGGGCGGCATGCTGATCCAGGGCGCCCCCGATGTGATCGCCCGCGACAAGGCCTTCATCGACATCTATCTGGGGAGCACCGGCCGATGAACGCGACGGCGACTATTGCGACCGGCCAGGCGCAGGCCGCTCCGGTCATGACCTGCCGCGGCATCACGGCGCGCTACAGCCGCATCACCGTGGTGGAAGAGGTGGATTTCGACCTCTATCCGGGCGAGATGCTGGCCGTGCTGGGGCCGAACGGCGCCGGCAAGAGCAGCATGCTCGGTGCGGTTTCCGGCATCATCAGCGGTGCCGGCGATGTGAAGGTACGTGGTACCGAGATCGGCGGCATGAGCGCGCATAAGCGTGCTTCCCATGGCATCGCCTTCGTGCCGGAGCGGCGCGGCAACATCTTCCCCACCATGTCGGTGGAAGAGAATATCGATGTCGGCCTGCGGCTGCTGCCGGTGCAGGACCGCGGGGCACAGCGCGAACTGATCCTCAGCCTGTTCCCGATCCTGAAGCAGCGCGCCGATGCCATGGCCGGTGTGCTCAGCGGCGGTGAACAGCAGATGCTCGCCATCGGCATGGCGCTGGGGCGCAAGCCGCAGGTGCTGCTGCTGGACGAGCCGACCCAGGGCCTTGCCCCGATGGTGTTCGACATTCTGGAGAATGCCTTCAACATCCTGAAGAACAGCGGCCTGGCGCTGCTGCTTGCCGAACAGAATGTCCCCTTCGCTGCCCGCGTTGCCGAACGCTACGTGGTGCTGTCGCACGGCCATCTCGTGCGCCAGGGCGGCAAGGAGGATCTACGCAATCCGGAGGAACTCGCCGAAGCCTTCCTGGGCACGGCGAACGGATAATTCACACGCATTCAAGAAAACCGAGAAGGAGAGGAATATGAAGCGTATCACCACCCTGCTGGCGGGCATCGCCGCTTTCGGCCTTGTGGCCGGCGGCGCGTTGGCGCAAGACAAGATCAAGATCGGCGGCATCTACAGCCTCAGCGGCCCGGCGGCGCCGTTTGGCGTGCCGGAACGCGATATCGTTGAAATCCTCACCAACAAGGTGAACAAGGAAGGCGGCATCAAGGGCGCGCAGATCGACCTGATTCTCTGCGATGACCAGACCAACCCGACCGAAGCCGCGCGCTGCGCCACCAAGCTGATCCGCCAGGACGGCGTGGTCGCCATCCTCGGCTCCACCATCGGCACCGGCACCCTGGCGCTGATGCCGATCGCCATGGCCAACAGCGTTCCGGTGCTGGCGCCGGTCGGCACCATCCCGGCGACCTCGAAGGAAAACAGCTTCTGGCCGTGGATCTTCCGCACCGCGCCAAGCGACACCCTGATCGTCGATGCCATCCTGGATCGCGGCGTGTTCAAGCCCGGCCACAAGCGCATCGCCATCATGTACCAGGAAGATGCCTATGGTGAGGCCGGCATGAAGCGTGCCGCCGCGCTGTCGAAGGAGCGCAACGTCGAGATCGCCGCCGCCGTGGCCGCGCCGCTCAACGCCATCGACCTCACTGCCGCTGCTACCAATATCCGCAATTCCAACCCGGATGTGGTGCTGCTGAAGACTTCGGCCCCGGCTTTGGGCGCCGCCTTCATGCGTGCCGCCCGCCAGGTCGGCATCAAGGCGCCGATCGTCGGCACCGGCAGCCTCAACCAGCGGCCCTTCCTCGATGCCGCCGGCCCGGCCGGCGAAGGCATCCAGATCGTGTCCATCGGCAACTGGGACGATCCGTCCGAGCGCCAGAAGGAACTGGGCAAGCTGATCGTCGATGGCGGCAAGACCCCGAAGGGCTATGCCGAGCTGATCGGTTCCACCGGCTTCCTCGCCGCCGCCGAGGCGCTGCGTCGCGTCGATGGCAAGCCGACGGGTCCGAAGATCCGCGATGCGCTGGAAACCATCTGCAACTACACCGGCACCTATCTGGACGGCAACCTCTGCTATTCCAAGGACCAGCATGAAGGCGTGTTCGCCGACACGCTGATCACCGTGGAAATCCGAGGCGGCAAGTTCGTCACCGTCAAGTAATGCCAGTACGGGTCCAGGGACTTTACTGAGGGCGCTAGCGTCGCGGGGTTTCGGTGAAAGCCAGCTATCTCGATTTTGCGCCACAGGAATGGTCCCTGGACCGGGTTTTGGAATGGCGTGCCGGGCAAACCCCCGGCGCGCCATTTCTCGCTTTCGCGGGACAGCCCGCCCTGAGTTTCGTTGACGCCTACACGCGGGCTCTGGATATCGCCTGGTATCTGCATCGCCTCGGCATCCGGGCCGGTGACCGGGTTGCGACCTTTGCCGGCAATTCCGACCAAGCGGTGCTGCTGTGGTTCGGTATCGATCTGCTTGGTGCCATCGACGCCCCGATCAATCCCGCCTTCAGCGGCAAGCCGCTGGAGCATGCCGTCAACTTGGTCGAGGCCGAGGTGATGATCGCCGAGGCGGGTTTGCTGCCGGTGCTGGCGGCGAGCGCGGCCGCGATGCCGCGCCTTGCCCGTATCCTGGCCCATTCCGCTGCCGAACCGCTGCCGGCGGAAATCGGCGGCAAGCCGGTCACGGCTTTTACGCCCTTGAGAGAGCCGCGTCCGACCGATTGGCAGCCGCCCGGCGCCGCCCATAGCGATCTCTGCTCGATCCTGTTCACGTCCGGCACCACCGGCCCCTCCAAGGGGGTGATGGTGACCCATGCCCAGGCCTTCCTTACCGCGCGCCAGAGCGCGGAAGGCATGCGGGTGACGGGCGACGACATCTACTATTGCGCCCATCCGCTGTTTCACATGTCGCCGCGTTTCTGCGCCATCTATGCCGCGATCCTTACTGGCGCAAAAGTAAGTCTGGATCTGCGATTCTCGGCCGCCGACTGGCTGCGCCGGGTACGCGAGTGCGGCGCCACGGTGAGCATCGGCCATGGCCCGCTGCTGGAAATGATCTATGCCGAGCCCGAGCGGCCTGATGATGCCGACACGCGGCTCACCCGCATCGGCACCTCGCCCTTCCCGAAACATATCGCGGTGGATTTCGAGCGCCGTTTCGGCGTGAAGGGGATCGAGACCTGGGGCATGACGGAAGTGAATATTCCCTGCTGGCATCCCTATGACGAAGCCTTGCGGCCAGGCTCCTGCGGCCGCATCCGTGAGGAATGGTACGAATTCCAGGTTGTCGATCCGGAGACCGACCAGCCGCTGCCGCCGGGCCAAGTGGGCGAATTCGTGCTGCGGCCGAAGCTGCCCTGGATCGTCAGCCCGGGCTATTACGCCAACCCGCAGGCGACGCTGAAGGCCTGGCGGAATCTCTGGTTCCATAGCGGCGACAGCGGCTATATCGATGCCGATGGCTGGGTCTATTTCGCCGACCGGCTGGGCGACCGCATCCGGCGCCGGGCGGAGAATATCTCATCCTACGATATCGAAGTGGCGGCCAATGCCCATGCGGCGGTGCTGGAAAGCGCCGCAATCGGCGTGCCCTCCGAATTCGTTTCCGACGACGATGTGAAGCTCTGCGTGGTGTTGCGTCCCGGCGCAGCATTACAGCCGCTGGAATTGCTGGCTTTCCTGGCGCAGTGCCTGCCGCACCACATGGTGCCGCGCTATATCGAGATCCTGCCGGCGATGCCGCGCACGCCGACGCAGAAGATCATGAAGGTGCAACTGCGTGCCGCCGGCATCACCGCCGATACCTGGGATCGCAAAGCGGCGGGCATTGAGCTGCGCAGCCTGATGGCTAAGGCGTAAGGCTCAGCCCTTGCGGCTCTTGGCCGCTGGCTTGTGGCTGTAGGCGCGCTCGATCACGGTCAGCGTCGCATCCCACAGGTCGGTGAGACGGCCGAACTTGCCGTTGTCGCGCGTCACCAGGCCGGCATAGTGGATGATGGTGACAAGCTGAATCACGATCTGCTGCTGCGGCGTATCGGGCTGCAATTCGCCGGACTGCACCGCGGCGCGCACGCCGACGGCAACCAGCATCTCGAATTCGCGCATCACGCCCTGCAGCCGGTTGCGCATCTTGTCGTTCAGCGCATCGCTGTCGGAGCGCAGCCGGGTCATCAGGCTCCACGGATGGCCGTGGTCGCCATCGGGATTGTATTTCTGGTAGCGCTCGCGGTTGAGCTTGATGATGGCATCGATCTTGGTCCGCAGCGTCGTGGTGGTGTCGGTCAGCACGTCGCGGTAGCGGTTCATGGTGCTGGTGGAGTAATCCTCCAGCACTTCCTCCACCAAGCCTTCCTTGCTGCCGAAATGGTAATGCAGGTTGGCGCGGGTGGTGTTCAGGATTTCGGCGATCTGGCGGAAGCTGAGGCCGCGATAGCCATGCTTGACCAGCAATTCCTCGGCCACCATTTTGATCTGGTTGCGCATGGTCTGGCCGGCACTGTTATTGTCAGTTTGCACAGGGCAACTCTCGAAAACCGTTTCACAAAATAATCGCAGTTTTCGCCGCCAGGTGCAATCACCGGAGGCAGCCGAAGCCGCCTCCGGTGGCCCGGATCAGCGTTCGATGCCGGCAGCCTTGAGGTGCTGGCGGATGCGGTCTATCTCGGCGGCACCGAGCTTCTGCAGCGGCGGACGTACCGCAGCGGAAGGCAAGCGACCGAGGATCACCTGGGCCTCTTTCATGCGGTTATGCATGTCCACGGCCGGCGGGCCGTAGAAGGCATGGGTGGTGTGGTAGATGCGGGCCGCCACCGCCTTGGCCTTGGCCAGGTCGTTGCCGCGCACCGCCTCGAACAACTCCACCTGCAGATCGGCGATGGTGCTGCCGGCACCCGAGAGCAGGCCGTTGCAGCCCACCACCAGGGAGGAGAGCAGCCAGGCGCTGTGGGTGGTCAGCACATGGAATGGGCGGCTATCGGATTGCAGTGCCCGCACCGTCATCTCATGCCGCGCCGGATCGCCGCAGGCATCCTTCATGGCCTTGATGCTGGGGATTTCCTGGATCAGCCGCAGCAGCACGTCGTGGCTGTAGGTCACCGGCAGGCTGACCGGGAACTGGAAGATGATCAGCGGCAGGTCGGTGGCATCGGCGATGCGGCGGTAGTGATCCACCACCATCTCCGGGCGCGAGCCGAGCATGAACACATTCGGCGGGAACACCAGCAGCGCGGAAGCGCCCTTGGCATCGGCCATGCGCGCCAGGCGCACGGCTTCCATGCCGCTTTCGGCATAGATGCCGTTCACCAGCGGCACGCGGTCGCCGACTTCCGCCAGCGCCAGATCCAGCAGCTTTTCCTGCTCCTCGAAGGTGCAGGACGATACTTCGGAGGCATGGCCGTTCACGGTCAGCGCGGCGACGCCGCGCGTCGAGCCGACTTCGCGGATATGCTTGCGGTAGTTCTTCTCGTCGATGCTCAGATCATCGTGCAGCGGCAGCAGGCAGGCGGGAATGACGCCAGAGCAGTCATATTTCAGCCGGGGCATGGTTTTCTCCTTCAGATGCCCTGCAGGGCAGTTATTTCGGCGATGGCAGCGCCGGCGCGGGCGTCGCGCGCCTTGCGGTATTCCGGCGAGTCATAGAAACGCTTCACGGTTTCGACCGAGTCGAACTCGACCACGACATAGCGCACCGGGCTGGCTTCGCCCTCGATCATCACCGGGTCGGCGCCGCGCACCAGGTAGCGCCCGCCGAAAGCCTCGATCGCCACCTTGGCGAGCGGTTTATACGATTCGTATTTCTCCGGATCGGTGACCCGGACCTTGGCAACCACGATTGCGGCCATTCTCAACGTTTCCTTTTGCAGAACATCGGACAGAACCGGTGCGGCGGGCAGAGCCGGCAAAGGCCGGGGCCGGACCCCGGCTAGACACAAGGTGGCAAAAAACTGATTGACGTGCAAGTCAGTATACGTCAATTTCCCGGGCCAGGAGGAAACCGAAGATGAGTGATCAAAAAGTCCGCGTCGAAACCCATGGCCGGGTGGCGACGCTGTTTCTCGTCAATCCGCCGATGAATGTGGTGACGCTGGGCCTGACCCGGCAGATGAGCGCCGCGCTCAACGAGCTGGCCGCCGATCCGGGCATCGGCGCCCTGGTGCTGTGCGGCGAGGGCGACCGCGCCTTCTGCGCCGGTTCCGATATCAAGGAATTTCCGCGCCTGATCGCTGAGCAGGGCATTGTTTCGCAAAAATTGGGCAAGGAAAACGACACCTATGGTCAGGTGGCGCATTTCCCCAAGCCGACGGTTGCTGCCATCGAGGGCCTGGCGCTGGGCGGCGGCCTGGAACTGGCCAGCGGCTGTGACCTGATCGTGGCCTCCGCCAATGCCCGCATGGGCTTGCCGGAAGTGAAGCTCGGCGGTTTTCCGGGCAGCGGCGGCACCGTGCGCGTCACCAACCGCATCGGCATGGGGCGCGCCAAGGAAATGATGCTGCTGGGCGACATGATCGATGCCGAGACGGCGCTGGCTTGGGGCCTGATCAACCGCATCGCGCCCAAGGGCGGCGCGCTTGCACTGGCCCGCGAGCTTGCCACCCGCCTGGCGGAAGGCCCGGCCCAGGCCGCCTTCGCCTGCAAGACCGCGTTGCAGAACGCCGTCGACTTGCCGGAAGCCGAAGCGATCCAGCGCAGCCTGGATCTCAGCGAGGCGTTGTCGCAGACCGGCGATTTCAAGGAAGGCGTCACCGCCTTCGCCGAGAAGCGTCCGGCCCAGTGGCGCGACAAGCTCGACCGCAAGGTGTTCGGCGCCTGACAGGCTGCCGCTGTTTCTCTCAATCCAAGGATAGTCCCGTGATCGATTTCTCCATTCCCGCCGAAACCCAGATGGTGCTCGACTCGCTGCGCCGCTTCATCCAGAAGGAACTGGCGCCGCACGAAGCCGAGGTCGAGGAAATCCAGGTTGTGCGCCCGGAATTGGCGCAGGAGCTGCGCAACAAGGCCAAGGAAATGGGCCTGTTCGCCATGGGCATGCCCGAGGATGTGGGCGGCGGCGGCCTCAGCACCGTAGATATGTGCCTCTGCGAAGAGGAGTTCGGCTTCACCAAGGATGCCCTGGTGCGCCGCGCCTTCGGCGCCATTCCCGGTTCGCTGGTGAATTGCGTTGGCGAGCAGCGCGAGAAGTATCTGCTCCCGGCGGTTCGGGGCGAGATCAATGTCGCGCTGGGCATGACCGAGCCGAATGCCGGCTCGGATGCCGCCGGCATCAAGACCGCCGCCAAGCGCGATGGCGACGACTTCATCCTCAACGGCTCGAAGCATTTCATCAGCGATGCCGATGTGGCGCATGCCTTCATTATCACCGCTGTCACCGATCCGTCGAAGGGCGCCAAGGGCATCAGCGCCTTCCTGGTCGACAAGGGCACGCCGGGCTTCACCGTCGGCCGCACGCAATACATGATGGGCCTGCGCGGCACCAATCATTCCGAACTGATCTTCGAGGATGTGCGGTTGCCGAAATCGCAGATGCTGGGCGCCGAAGGCACCGGTCTGTTCCAGGCGCTTTCCACCATCAACCGGGTGCGGCTTGGCATGGTTGGCGGCCGTTCGGTCGGCATGGCGCGCAAGCTGATGCAGAAGTGCATCGACTATGCCAACGAGCGCAAGCAGTTCGGCCAGACGCTGGGCGAGTTCCAGATGGTGCAGGCGATGCTGGCCGACATGGCCACCGAGATTTTCGCCACCCGCATGATGGTGCTGAATGCCGCCTGGGAGA
This sequence comes from Ferrovibrio sp. MS7, assembly GCF_038404985.1. Classification (NCBI taxonomy): domain Bacteria; kingdom Pseudomonadati; phylum Pseudomonadota; class Alphaproteobacteria; order Rhodospirillales; family Rhodospirillaceae; genus Ferrovibrio; species Ferrovibrio plantarum. Next base: position 829,998 of record NZ_JBBKBA010000002.1, on the reverse strand, counting down.
CCGACCAGGACCGCGACCCGCGCGAGAAGGTCTCGATGGTGAAGTATTACGCTTCCGAGATGCTGGGCCGTGTTGCTGACAAGGCGGTGCAGATTTTCGGCGGCATGGGCTATTGCCGCGAAATGCCGCTGGAGCAGCTTTACCGCGATGCTCGCGTCTATCGCATCTTCGACGGCGCCTCCGACATCCACCGCATGATCATTGCCCGCAGCCTGCTGAAAAACGGCCGGATGAGCCTGTAATACGCGGTCGGAACCAGGAGTATCGCCATGCTTGGCAAGATGAAGGTGCTGAGTTTCACTCATTTCGTGCAGGGTCCTGCGGCATCGCAGTATCTGGCGGACATGGGTGCCGATGTCGTGAAGATCGAGCCGATTGCCGGTGCTTTCGAGCGCGGCTATGGCGCCGATCAGGTATTCATCCAAGGCTTGAGCGCCAGCTTCTTCGCGGTGAACCGCAACAAGCGTTCGATCTCGGTCGATCTCAAGAGCGACAAGGGCCGGGAGGTGATCCACTCCCTGATCCGCCAGGCCGATGTACTGCTGGAGAATTACCGCGGCGGCGTGCTGGAACGCCTCGGCTTCGGCTACGACGCGGTGAAGGCAATCAAGCCTGACATCATCTATGCCTCCGCTTCCGGCTGGGGGTCGTCGGGTCCAATGGCCAAGGAACCCGGCCAGGATCTGCTGGTGCAGGCGCGCTGCGGCCTGATCGCCGTTACTGGCGACCTGCAAAGTGCGCCGACCGTGCCCGGCGTGCCGATTGTCGATCAGCATGCCGCCGCCCTGATGGCGATGGCGATCACCGCCGCTTTTGTGAAAAAGCTCAGCACCGGCCAGGGCACCAAGATCGAGTCGAACCTGCTCAATGCCGGCCTGGACCTGCAGACCGAGTCGATGGCGGCGTATTTCTCCGGCAATCGCAGCCCGGAGCGTTTCCAGCGCGATTCCCGCCTGGCTTCCTGGTTCCTGCCGGCGCCCTATGGTGTCTACAAGCTGGCCGATTGCCATGCGGTGATCAGCCTGGGCGGCGATATCGAGCAATTCGCCGGTGCCATCGGCAATGCCGAACTGGTGGCGCTGGCCGGCGACCGCATGAAGAACCGCGATGCCTTCATGGGCGTGCTGGGCGAGGAACTGAAAGGCTGGACCTATGCGCGCCTGGATAAGGCGCTGGCGCCGCATGCGCTGTGGTATGCCAAGGTGCAGAATTACGACGATATCCGCGCCGATCCGCAGGTGCAGCATAACCAGTGCCTGCAGCAATTCACCGTCAAGGGCGAGACCGCCACTGTGCTGGCGCATCCGGTGCGCTATGACGGCGAGGCACCGGCGCTCCGTCGCATGCCGGTAACGCTGGGCGGCGATACGCGCGAGGTGCTGCGCGAGGCCGGCTGGAGCGATGCCGATGTGGATGCGCTGGCGGCAGTCGGCGCGGTCAATCTCGGCCAGAAATAAGCGACTATACAGGGTGGCATTGTGACCATTGCACTGCGTGACGTTTCACTGAAAGACCGCTACACGCAGGAATCCGGCGTGCTGTTCCTGAGCGGCACCCAGGCGCTGGTCCGCCTGCTGCTGACCCAGCGCGAGCGTGACCGCAAGGCCGGCCTCAACACCGCCGGCTTCGTTTCCGGCTATCGCGGTTCGCCGCTGGGCGGCTTCGACATGGCGTTGTGGCAGGCGCGCGACGAACTGAAGCAGGCCGGCATCGTGTTCCAGCCTGGCGTCAATGAAGACCTCGCCGCCACCTCTGTCTGGGGCACGCAGCAGCTTGACAGCCTGCCGGGCAAGACCGTCGATGGCGTATTCTCCATGTGGTACGGCAAGGGGCCGGGCGTCGACCGCTCCGGCGACCCGTTCAAGCATGGCAATTATGCCGGCACCACCGAACATGGTGGCGTGCTGGTGGTGTTCGGCGACGATCACCCCGGCAAGTCTTCCACCGTGGCGCATCAGAGCGAGCAGGCCCTGGCAGCCAACCTGATCCCGGTGCTTTATCCGGCCAATGTCGAGGAAATCCTCGAATACGGCCTGCATGGCTGGGCAATGTCGCGCTATACCGGCCTCTGGGTCGGGCTCAAGACCGTGAACGAGACGGTGGAAACCACCGCCACCGTGCCGGTGCTGCCGGGCGGCCCGGCGATCCTGGCGCCGAATGCGCCGGATGATGGCGTCGATATCCGGCCGCAGCCGGATTACGGCCCGCAGCGCGACGAGACCGTGGTGATCCGCCACCGGCTGCCGCGCGTGCATGATTATGCCCGCGCCAACCCGCTCGACCGCCGCCGCCTCGGCGCGGCCGGCGCGCGGCTCGGCATTGTCACCAGCGGCAAGGCTTACACCGATCTGGTCGATGCCCTGGCCCTGCTGGGGATCGACGAGGATCGCGCCCGCACGCTCGGCCTCTCGGTCTACAAGGTCGGCCTGATCTGGCCGCTGGAGCCGGTGGGCCTGCGCGGCTTTGCGGCTGGCTGCGAGGAATTGCTGTTCGTCGAAGAGAAGCGCGCCTTCATCGAGGATCAGGCGGCGAAGCTGCTGATCAACGACAAGGACGCGCCGCGTTTCTCCGGCAAGAACGATCCGCAGGGCGAAGCCTTGCTGCCGTCCGACGTGCAGCTTGTTCCTGCCACCATCGCGGCTGCTTTGCTGCGCCGGCTGGAGGCGCTGGGGCTGGCCGATACCGCTTTGCGCCAAGCTGGCGAACGCATTGCTGTGGCCAAGCCGGCGGCAATCGATCCAGCGCAGCCGAAGCGGCTGCCGTATTTTTGTTCTGGCTGTCCGCATAACTCCTCCACCAAGGTGCCGGAAGGTTCGGTGGCGATGTCCGGCATCGGCTGTCACTCGATGGCGATGTGGATGAACCGCAGCACGCTGAAGCCGGTGCAGATGGGTGCGGAAGGCACCAACTGGATCGGCCTGTCCCATTTCACCAAGACGCGCCATGTGTTCCAGAATCTGGGCGACGGCACCTATTCCCATTCCGGCCTGCTGGCGATCCGCGCCGCAGTGCAGGCGGGCGTGAACATCACCTACAAGATTCTTGCCAATGATGCCGTGGCGATGACCGGCGGCCAGCCGGTGGAAGGCGCGCTGAGCACCGAGATGATCGTGCGCCAGGTGCTGGCCGAGGATATCGCCCGCTGCATGGTGGTGACCGATGACCTGGCCCGTACGGCGGTGAGCGTGCCGGGTGTATCCGTGGTGCCGCGTGCCGAACTGGCGCGGGTGCAGCAGGAATTGAGCGCCATCCCCGGCGTCACCGTGCTGGTCTACGAGCAGGTCTGCGCCGCCGAGAAGCGTCGCCGCCGCAAGCGCAAGCTGATGCCGGACCCGGCGCTGAGGGTATTCATCAACGAGGCAGTTTGCGAAGGCTGCGGCGACTGTACCGTGCAGTCCAATTGCGTTTCGATCCAGCCGAAGGAAACTGCCTTTGGCCGCAAGCGCCGTATCGACCAGTCGAGCTGCAACAAGGATACCTCCTGCATCGAGGGCTTCTGCCCGTCCTTCGTGATTGTCGAGGGTGGCGAGATGCGCAAGAAGTCGAGCGTGCTCGACCGCAGCCGTTTCGCTTCCCTGCCCGAAGTGGCGCCGGCGGCGATGGCGGAATGCAATGTGCTGACCACCGGCGTCGGCGGCACCGGCGTCGTCACCATCGGCAGCGTGCTGGCGATGGCGGCCAATCTGGTCGGCATGGGGGCGAACAGCTACAACATGACCGGCCTGGCGCAGAAGGGCGGCGCGGTGTTCAGTCATCTTCGCCTTGCCGCCAGCCCGGCGGCGCTGAAGGGCTCGCTGGTCGGCCCCGCCGAGGCCGACCTGATCCTCGGCTGCGACATGGTGACGGCCGCCAGCCCCGATGGCATCAAGACCTGCGCGCCTCAGCGCACCCGGGCCTTGCTCAACGGTAATATCGAGCCGACGGCTGCCTTCCAGGCCGACCGCGACTACCGCATCGATACCGGCGCATTGGTGGCCAAGCTGCGTGACCGCACGTTGGAAACCATCAGCATTGATGCCGGCGAGGTGGCCGAGCGCCTGCTGGGTGACAAGATCGGCGCCAACATGCTGCTGGTCGGCTTTGCCTACCAGAAGGGTTGGCTGCCGCTGCCGCTGGCTGCACTCCGCCGTGCCATCGAACTGAACGGTGCCGCCGTTCAGTTCAATCTCGATGCCTTCGATCTCGGTCGCGTGGCTGCTATCGAGCCCGAAGTGCTGCTGCCGGCGCCGCAGCCGGAAACGGCTATACCCGATACCCTGGAGGGGATCGTGGCGCATCGCGTGGCGCATCTTACGCGCTATCAGAATGCGGCCCTGGCGCAGCGCTATGCGGCCTGGGTGGAGAAGGCGCAGCGTGCCGAACAGGCCGCCAGCCCTGGTTCGCAGGCTTTCACCCTGGCGGTGGCGCGGAATCTGGCCAAGCTGATGGCCTACAAGGATGAATACGAAGTGGCGCGGCTTTATGCTGAAACGCCATGGCGCCACGATTTGTCGGAGACGATGCAGGGCGATGTGAAGCTGTCGCTCTACCTGGCGCCGCCGCTGCTGTCGCGTCCCGACCCGGAAACCGGCCGGCCGCGCAAGATCAAGTTCGGCCCGTGGATTTTCCCGGCGATGCGGCTGCTGGCCGGCTTCAAGTGGCTGCGCGGCACGGCGCTGGATCCTTTCGGCCGTACCGAGGAGCGCCGCTCGGAGCGCCAGCTAATCGCCGAGTATGAAGCCGACCTGGCGCTGATCATTGCTCAGCTTTCTGCGCGCAATCTGCAGGCCGCCACCGCCTGGGCGGCAATCCCGGATGCGATCCGGGGCTATGGCCCGGTGAAGGAAGCCGCCATGGCGGCAGCCAGGCCGCTGCGCCTGACGGCACTGAACCAGTTCCACCGGTCGGCGGGTTGAGATCAGGCTGGGGGGATTTGTAATTCCCCCAGCCTGCCCCTACAAAGGCGGCGGAAGTCCCGGCCCCCGGGACATGATGTTCTGACCGCTGCCAATGCCTGGATTGCAAGACAAGACTGTAGCCATCATCGGCGGCGGCCCGGCCGGGCTGATGGCGGCTGAAGTGATCGCGGCTGCCCTGGGATCGGGCGGCCCGCGCGTGCTTCTGTTCGAGCGCATGCCCAGCGTTGGGCGCAAGCTGCTGATGGCCGGGCGCGGCGGCCTCAACATCACCCATTCCGAACCGCTGGACGGTTTCAAGGCGCGCTATGGCGAAGCCGCTGCCTGGATGGCGCGATTGATCGAGGCTTTCCCGCCGGCAGCACTCCGCGACTGGTGCCTGGGCTTGGGGCAGCCGACATTTATCGGCAGCAGCGGGCGGGTGTTTCCGGAAGCCATGAAGGCCAGCCCCTTGCTGCGCGCCTGGCTGGCGCGGTTGAACGGCTTAGGCGTAGAGATCGTGACCCGCGCCGAATGGACCGGCTGGGACGAGGGGGGTGCGCTTTGCTTTGCCGATGGCCGGCGCCAGCAAGCGGACGCGACCCTGTTGGCACTCGGCGGCGCCTCCTGGCCCCGGCTGGGTGCCGATGGCGGCTGGACCGCCTTGCTGCCGGGCATCGCCATCGCGCCGCTGCAGCCAGCGAATTGCGGTTTTCAGGTTGCCTGGAGCGACATCTTCCGCCAGCGCCATGCCGGTCAGCCGCTTAAGCGCATTGCGCTGCAATTCGGCAATGTCACGCGGCGCGGTGAAGCGGTGATCACCGCCGCCGGCATCGAGGGCGGCGCCGTCTATGCTCTCTCCAGCCTGCTGCGCGGGGCGATTGCTCGCGATGGTGCGGCGACGCTGTATCTCGACCTGCGCCCGGACCTAGATGGCCGCGAGGTGGCGCGCCTGGTGGCGGAACCGCGGCGTGGTGCTTCGCTGGCGAATTTCCTCCGCAAACGGATCGGTCTCCTGCCCGTGGCGATTGGCCTGCTGCAGGAAGTCCTGCATGGCGACAGCGCCGGCCAGCCCCTCGACGGGCTGATCAAGTCTCTGCCGCTGCGGCTCACCGCGCCCTTCGGCATCGAGCGCGCCATCTCCACGGCTGGCGGCATTGCGCTGCATGAGGTGGATAGCGGCCTGATGCTGCGGCAGAAGCCCGGTGTTTTCGTTGCTGGCGAAATGCTGGATTGGGAAGCACCGACAGGCGGTTACCTGCTGCAGGGCTGCATGGCTTGCGGCATTGCCGCCGGCAACGGCATCCTGTCCTGGCTGGCATCGCGCTAAAACCCCCAACATTCCTGCGCTTTAGCCGAGTCCGTGCTTGTCGTGCGGCAAGAACGCTGTAATTGCGCGCAGATGCAACGGAATGCGGCAGGGGTTGGCATCGCGACGGGCGATCATCGAAACACTGCATCTCCTTATGCGCGCATGTTGCGGTTGTTTGACAGAAATCGTTTGCGCCGCGGCGGAATCTTCTGCAAGCTTTTAAAAATAGAGACGGCGTCTCTTATCCTGAGACGTGTGGTTTTATCGTGAATTGGCCTGGAGCGATGCCCGAACGCAGCTATTCCGATATCCAGTCTGTCGCCCGCGCCGCGGCTATTCTGCGTGCCTTCACCAAGGCGGATAGCTGGGGCCCGACCGATCTGGCGGCGCATCTCGGCCTGCATAAAAGCGTGGTGCACCGCCTGCTGGCGACGATGGCGAAGGCCGGTGTGCTGAGCCATGATACGGCCAGCGGCCGCTACAGCATCGGCGCCCTGATCCTGCAGCTTGCGCCCAAGGGCGGCGCGAATAACGCCTTGAAACAACTGGCCCGGCCTTACCTGCAGCGGCTGGTGGACAGCACCGGCGAGACCGTCAGCCTGTGCGTAGTGGAAGGCAATCACGGCCTCTGCATCGATTGTATCGACAGCCCGCAGGCCATGCGTTTCACGGTTTCCACCGGTGATACCTTTCCGCTCAATGCCGGCTGCGTCGGCAAGGTGATGCTGGCTTTCCAGCCGAGCCAGTTCATCGAGCAGCTCATCGCCCGCAAGGCGCTGAAACGCTACACCCCCAACACCATCGTCGATCCCACCAAGCTGCGCGCCGAACTGGCGAAGATCCGTCGCCTCGGCCATGGCTTCAGCGATTCCGAAATCACGCCAGGTTCGCGCTCGGTCGGTGCGCCGATTTATGGCGCCGATGGCCAGGTGATTGCCAGCTTGGCGATTTCGGCTCCGGCCTTCCGCATGCCGGATGCCAAGGTGGACGGCTTCATCGCCATCGTGAAAACCGCCGCTGCCCAATTGTCGGGCGAGCTGGCCGGCCATCCGGCGGAAGCCGTCAAGATCGACGCCAAACCGGTGAAAACCAAAGCGGCAACACGCAAAGCCAAGGAGAAGCGTTGATGTTGTTCAATCAGGCGCGTGCAGAGGAAGTCATGGCCCGGGCCGGGGTGGAGGCGCTGATCGCCACCTCGCCGGAAAATGTGATGTATGCCAGTGACTATGAATGCGTCACCCACTGGATCAACAAGGGTTTCCAAGTCTATTCGATCTTCACCCCGAACCATAAGCCCAAGGCCTCGCTGATCGCGCCGAGCCTGGAGCTGGAGGCCATCGTCGATGGCAAGGTGTGGATCGAGGACATCTATATCTTCAGCCCGTTCAAGCGCGGCCCGGCCCAGGGCAACGAGATGGATGCGGTGGGCAAGGCCGGCAAGGCGCTGCTGGAGCGTGCCAGCATTGTCAGCCGAGCGCTTGAAGGCCTGATCGCCGCCATTGAGTCGCGTGGCCTGCAGAACAGCCGCATCGCTGTCGATGAACTCGGCATGTCGCCCTTCATCTTCTGGGAATTGAAGCAGCGTTTCCCCAATGCCGACATTATCGCCGGCAACCCGATGTGGTGGGAAATCCGTATGATCAAGACGCCGGATGAAATCCAGCGCCTGCGCATGGCTTCCCGCATCACCGAACTGGCGGTGAACCATGCTTATGGCCTGATCAAGCCGGGCGTGCGCGAAAGCGAGATTGTGCATGCCTACAACGTCAAGATCGCGGAACTGAAGGGCAAGCCTACCTTCATGCTGATGGGCAGCGGCAGCCGCAGCTCCTATCCGCATATGCTGGTGTCGGAGAAGCCGATCGAGAAGGGCGATATCGTCCGCTACGACATTGGCTGCACCTACGACTACTATCATTCCGACACGGCCCGCGCCGTGGTCTATGGCGGCAAGCCGAGCTTGCAGCAGCAGCGCCTGTGGGATGCGCTGTCAAGCGGCGTCGAGGATGCCATCGCGCTGATCAAGCCCGGAGCCGATGTGCGCGACATCTACCGGGCGGCGATGAAGCCGGGCAAGACGCTGGGGCTCGAGGATTTCGACCGCTTCCATTGCGGCCATGGCATCGGCATCAGCGTTTACGATCCGCCGGTGGTGACGATTTCCGATCCCGCCACCTCGGCCTTCCTGATGCCTTCGGTGGAGGGCGGCCTGCGGCCCGGCATGTCGCTGAATGTCGAGGTCGGCTACTACATGCAGGGTGTGCAGGGCATGCTCTGCGAAGACACCATGGTCGTCACCGAGACCGGCTGCGAAAGGCTGACCAATAACAGCAAGTCGCTGATCTACGACGATTTCATGGCGGCGGCGGTGGTCTGACCGCATGCGCGCCGGGCTCGCCACAAAATTGTCCTTCCTCGCCGCGCCGAAGCTGTGGCTCGTGGTCTTTTTCATCCTGCCGATGTTGACCATGGTGCTCTACAGCTTCTGGCGCGTCGTGGATTACCAGATCGTGGCCGATTTCACGTTGCGCAATTACCAGAAGATCAGCGGGCCGCTTTATACCGGCGTGTTCCTGCGCACCATCAAGCTGTCGCTTTATGTCACCTGCCTGTCGCTGCTGATCGGCTATCCGGTGGCCTATTTCCTGGCGCGCAAGGTGAAGCGGTTCAAGCTCACCCTGCTGCTGCTGATCGTGCTGCCACTCTGGACCAGCTATCTGGTGCGTACCTATGCCTGGATGCTGATTCTCGGCACCCAGGGCGTGATCAATCAGGCATTGCTCGGCCTTGGCATCATCTCGGAGCCGATTACCGGCCTGCTCTATTCCGATTTCGCCGTCACCATTGCGCTGGTGCATATCTACATGCCGTATCTGATCCTGCCGCTCTATGCCGTGCTGGAAAAGATCGACCCCAGCCTGCTGGAAGCCGCCTGGGATCTTGGCGGCGGCAAGGTCCGCACCTTCCTCTCGGTGATTCTGCCGCTCAGCCTGCCTGGCATCGTCAGCGGCTGCCTGTTCGTGTTCATCCCGTCCATGGGCGCCTTCGTCACCCCGGAACTGCTTGGCGGTACCCGCAGCATCATGATCGGCAGCATCATCGCGCAGCAATTCGGTGTCGCCTATGAATACCCCTTCGGTTCCGCCCTGGCGTTGACCCTGATGGGGATCATCTTCGCGCTCGCCGCCCTCAGCCTGCGCTATGGCAAGCCGAGAGGTGTCGCATGATCCGGCGCGACACCAGCAAATACCTGCTTGGCACCTGGACCGGCCTGATCCTGCTGTTCCTGTTTGCGCCGCTGGTCGTCGTTGCCGTCTTTTCCTTCAACAACTCGGCGATCAGCCGCTTTCCCCTGAGCGGCTTCACCTTGAGCTGGTATGCCAAGCTGCTGCAGGACAAGTCGATCCACGAAGCGCTGGTCAACAGCCTGATCATCGCGCTGGCCACGGTATGCATTTCCACCACGCTCGGCATCGCCGGCGCCGTCGGCATTCACCGCTATGGCGGCAAGCTGGCCGGTGGGCTGCGCGCCTTCGCACTGCTGCCGATGATGGTGCCGCGCCTTATCATCGGCATCGCACTGCTCACCTTCTACAACCTGCTGAGCATCGACCTGTCTCTGCTCACGGTAATCGGCGGCCATGTGGTGATGACCTTGCCCTATGTCATCCTTATCACGCTCGCGCGCCTGGTGGGCTTCGACCGCGTGCTGGAAGAGGCGGCCTGGGATCTCGGCGCCAATGCCTTCACGGTGTTCCGCGAGATCACCTTGCCCTTCCTGCGCCCGGCCATCGTTGCCGCCGCGCTGATGTCCTTCACCCTTTCCTTCGATGAGGTAGTCGTCACCTTCTTCACCACCGGCAACGACAACACGCTGCCGATGGTCATCTGGTCGAAATTGCGCTTCGGCATCACGCCGGAACTGAATGCCATCGCCACGATCACGGTGGTGGTAAGCGGCTTATTTGCCGTCGTGGCCGAGTTGTCGCTGCGGCGTGCGCAACAGCGTTGACATGAGTTCATCATTTCAAAGCAGACAGAAAAGAAAAGGAGATCACCAAATGGAACGCGAAACCTTCAACATGCTGCTGCCCAGCAACATGAGCCGACGTGGCATGCTGCGGCTGATGGCCGCCTCCGGCCTGATGGCGGCAATGCCGGCTGGCCTGCGCGAGGCACTGGCGCAGGACAGGTCGCTGAACCTGTTCACCTGGTCGTCCTGGGGCGGCGGTGAATTCGTCAAGGACGCCAAGGACAAGCTAAACCTGGAGCTGAGGCCGACCTTCTACAGCAGCTCGGACGAGATGATGGCCAAGCTGCGTGGCGGCGGTACCAAGCTCTACGACATGATCGTACCGGTGCAGAACTATATCGAGCCCGCCGTGAAGGCTGGCCTGATCGAGCCGCTGAATCCGGCGGCCCTGCCCAACACCAAGGATATCTTCGAGCAGTTCGCCACTTCGCCGCAGTGGCGCGTCGATGGCAAGCTCTATGGCATCCCCTTCGTGTGGGGCGCCAATGCCATGGCCTTCAACCGCAAGGTGACGGGCGATCTGGACTCGCTCTCGGCTTTGTTCGACCCGAAATACAAGGGCCGCATCGCCATGCGCGACGAGCCGGAGGATACCCTGGCGGTGGCCGCGCTGCATCTCGGTATCAAAAAGCCCTATTCCATGGAGGAAAAGGAACTGCAGGAGGTCAAGAAGCTGTTGATCTCGCAGAAGCCGCTGGTACGCGCCTACTGGAAGAACGTCGCCGATGTGCAGAACCTGCTGGCCTCTGGTGAGGTGGTGGTGTCCTGGGCCTTCCTGGCCATCATCGCGCCGCTGCTGAAGGCTGGCGTGGATGCCGGCTGGGTGTGGCCGAAGGAGGGCGCTATCGGCTGGAACGAGTCGATCACGCCGGTGAAGGGCACCACCAAGATCAAGCTGGTGGAGGAATACGCCAACTTCACGCTCAGCCCGGAATACGGCGAGTTCATGGCCCGCAACACCCGCTATGCGCCGGCTTCCAAGGCGGCGATTGCCCGCCTGGAGCCGCAGCTGATCAAGGATCTTGGCATCGACATCAACAATGTCGGCCGCCTCGTGTTCAAGGATATCCCGAAGGACAAGTCGCGGTGGAACGAGATCTGGAACGAGGTCAAGGCGGCCTGACGTAGCAAGAGGGAGAGTGGTGGTGGCGAAAGTGGTGGATGTCGAACTGCAAGCAGTATTCAAGCGCTTCGGCAGCTTTGTCGCGGTCGATGGTATCGATCTAACCGTCGAGCGCGGCCATTTCGTCACCCTGCTCGGACCCTCCGGCTGCGGCAAGACCACTACGTTGCGCATGATCGGCGGACTGGAATACCCGGACTCAGGCAATATCCTGGTGGCCGGGCAGCATCTGTCCGCCGATCTTGGCGCGGCGCGTCCCACCCGCATGGTGTTCCAGAATTACGCATTGTTCCCACATATGACGGTGGCCGAGAATGTCGCCTTCGGCTTGCGCATGCAGAAGCTGCCGAAGGCCGATATCACGACACGGGTGAGGGAAATAATTGCCCTGCTCGGCCTCACGGATCATATCGCCAAATACCCGCGCCAGATGTCTGGCGGCCAGCAACAGCGCGTGGCGCTGGCCCGCGCGCTGGTGACGCGTCCGCGCGTGCTGCTGTTGGACGAGCCGCTCGGCGCGCTCGATCTCAAGATGCGCAAGCATATGCAGAATGAGTTGAAGAAGCTGCAGCGCGAGGTCGGCATCACATTCGTTTATGTCACCCATGATCAGGCTGAGGCGATGTTCCTCTCCGATGCCATCGTGGTGATGGACCAGGGCCGCATCGTGCAGCAAGGCACGCCGGCGGATATCTACCGCTTTCCCCAGACTGCCTATGTCGCGGATTTTATCGGCGAGGCGAATATCCTGCCGGGCGAGTTCGGTATGCGCCGGGGCGATGAAGGCAGCGTGACCACGGCTCTGGGCGCCATGCGCGGCAGCATTGCCGCCGGCTTCCAGCCGCAGGCACAGCAGCGGGTGCTGCTCTCGATCCGGCCTGAACATGTGCTGCTCGGCGCGGCGGTTGGCGGAGCGGATTTCGCCGCCAGCGGCAAGGTGGTCGATCTGGCCTATCTCGGCGGTGTATCGCGTGTCGGTATCGCGATGAACGGCCTGACATTGCATGCCGATTGCCCGGGGCTGTTCCAGGGGGCCGAGGGCGATACGGTGAATTTCGGCTGGAAGGCCGCTGATCTGCGCCTGCTGGCCCATGATGACCGCTTCGGCGATGGCAAGGGGGCCGCATGATCATCGATATCGAAACCCATCCGCTGCGTTTCGCCCGCAACGGCGCGGTGAATCCGCAGATGTCGATGATCAAGCATTATACCTGGTGCGAACAGTCGCCGGACCTTTTGGTAGCCGAGATGGAGTATGCCGGCGTCGACAAGGCTTTCCTGATCAGCTACGACGCCGAGGACATTCAGTGGGGCAGCAGCCGCAAGGGCTTCGATCTCGAGGATTACAGCGGTGGGCGGAAATACAGCCTGCTCGGTTTCCGCCGCTATCCGGAGCGCTTCTACTGGTTCAACACGCTGAAGAACCCCAAGCGCCATGACATCCTGGCGCAGGTGCGGCGCGATTTCGCCGATGGCGCCTCGGGCGTCAAGGTATTTGCCGCCTATATCCAGGTCAACCTGCTGGATGAAGCCTTTATTGCCGTCTGCCGCGAGATCATGGCGCAGGGCAAAGTGCTGCTGCTTTCCTTCCAGACCTTGCGGCCACCTGATTCCTACACGCTTGAGGAATATCTGGAACAGCTTGACCGCCTGCTGCAATTGTTGCCGGGCTTGCCGCTGGTGCTGATGCAGGCCGGCTGTGTCGACCCGCTTACGCCGCGCTGGGATCAGGTGCGCCGGCTGGCCGACAAGCATGCCAATGTCATCATGGGCTGCGGCTTCGTCGGCGAGATCTGGGATGACGAGACTGAATATCCGTTCCCGAATTATCTCGGCCGCCTGCGTAATGTCGCGGCAGCGGTAGGCACCGGGCGGATGATGTGGGGTACGGACTGGCCGTGGTTCGAGGACAAGTTCAAATACCGGCAGGCGGTGGACAGTATCCGCAAGCATGCCGGTTTCTGGACCATGGATCAGCGAATGGAATTCTTGGGCGGCACGGCTGCGCGTTTGATGGGAGCGGAGTGAGATGACTTTTACTGTTGTTGCAAGAGACATGGAAACCGGCCTGCTGGGTGTGGCGCAGGCCACCAACCCGCTATCGGTGGGCGCGCGCTGCCCGTTCATCCGTGCCAATGTCGGCGCCGTGAGCAGCCAGGCCTATACCGATCCGGGCCTCGGGCCGCTGGCGATTGAATTGCTCACCCTGGGCCATGCGCCGAAGAAGGTGCTGGCCGAGATCGAGGGCAGCGACGATGGCTGGGCCTGGCGCCAGGTCGGCATCGTCGACCGCCATGGCCGTGCCGCCGTGCATACCGGCACGGAATGCAAGGTTCACAGTGCCGCTATCACCGGCGAAGGCTATCTGGTGATGGGCAATCTGCTGACCACCGACCAGGTGGTGCCGGCGATGGACAAGGCCTGGCATGACAGTGCCGGCGAGCTGTTCGAGGAACGCCTGATGCGCGTGATCACTGCCGGGCGCGATGCCGGCGGTGATGCCGGCGGGCATCGTTCATCCTGCCTGATCGTCTACGATACCGAAGCCTATGGCCGCACCGACCTGCGGGTGGATTTCGCGCCGAAGCGCGCCGGGTCGCCGGATGCGGTGGACATGCTGCGCGAGGCCTTCGATCACTACAAGCCGATGATCCCGTATTACAAGGTGCGGCCGCACCGCCCCTGGATGCCGGGCTGGATGGACTGGCTGAAGACGCAGGGTATCGAGTTCAAGGACTGAGGGCTGTCTCAGGCGAAAGCACGGCCGAAGCTGCGATCGAAGTTGCGGTCGTGCTCTTCCGAACGCGCCACTTCCAGCACCCATTCGCGGAAGATGCGCACCTTGTCGAGCTTTGTCTTCTTCTTGCTTGAGACAACATAGTAAGACGACAGGATCGGTTTTTCCCAATCGGGGAAGGGCTTGACCAGGCGGCCCGAGGCCAAGTGATCCTGGATCAGCATGGAGCGGCCCAGTGCCATGCCGCCGCCGGCGCTGGCGGCGCGCAGGATCAGCAGCGGATCACTGTATTTCGGCCCCTGGGCGCTGGCCTTCTGCTTCACTTTGATTTCCTCGAGCCACGGCGCCCAGGAAATCCATGGTTCATGCACCATGCGCACCGACGAATGCAGCAGGGTGAATTTGGCCAGGTCGCGGCGTTCCAGCGGCTTGTCGCCTTCTGCCTGCAGCAAGGCGGGGCTGCAGACCGGCGTCACGGTTTCATTGGCGAGCAGGGCGACATCCAGATCCTCGCCGAAATCGCCGCGCCCGAAGCGTATGGCGATATCCACTGTGTCGGCGGCCAGATCCACCATGCGGTAATCGGTCTGCACCAGCACGTCGATTTCCGGATGCGCGGCACGGAACTGCACCAGACGCGGCAGCAGCCATTCCTGGGTGAAGGAAGGCAGGGCACTGATCACCAGGATGTCGGCTTCCGCCACTTTGCCTTTCGGCAGCAGCCACACGGCTTCCTCGAATAGATCGAAGCCCTGCGATACCAGCGGCAGGATGGTCTTGGCTTCCGGTGTCAGCACCAGGCCGTTCGGCAGGCGCTGGAACAGGGTGCAATCGAGAAACTGCTCCAGGATCTTCACCTGATGGCTGACGGCGGTCTGCGTCACCAGCAATTCCTGCGCGGCTTTCGCGAAACTGCCGACGCGCGCGGCAGTCTCGAATGCCTTCAGTGCATTCAGCGGCGGAAGTTTGCGGCGCATGCACATACTCCAGTCTCTGTCGGCGCCAGCCTCTGTTGGGGCCAGGGTTTGGGTTGGGCAAGGCCAAATATTATTTGGTTGCGACGCGTGTCACAATAACGGAGCCTTGCTGCAACAGCGAGGTAAGACGATTGCAACCAGCCATACCCATCGCGTCGCCTGTGACAATCGACGATGCCCGGCACCGTGATGCCTGGGGTGAAACCCGCATCAATGGCGCTGTTGTGCAGTTGCGTGGTGAGCAGCGCATGGCAGTGGCGGCTTTTTTGCGCGATGTGCTTGATCTAAAAGGCACCAAGATCGGTTGCGGCAATGGTGAATGCGGTGCCTGCACCATCGTGGTGAATGGCGATGCGGTCTGTTCATGCCTGTTGCCGCTGCATCGGCTCGATGGCGCAGAGGTCGTCACCATCGAAGGTTTGTCGCAGGATGGTGCGCTGCATCCAATTCAGGCAGCTTTGAAAGACTTTGGCGCTTTTCAGTGCGGTTACTGTACGCCCGGCGTCACAATGTCGCTATTCGCGCTTTTCTCTGCCGATCCTCAACCGGAGGAAATGGCGGTGCTGGAGGCGCTGCAGGGCAACATCTGCCGCTGCTCCGGTTATGTGAAGCTGCTGGAAGCTGTGGATGCTTTGCGCCGCAGCGTGGCCGAATGACACAGCATTTCCGCCATATCGGCCGGCGTATGCCGAGCCTGGATGCAGAAGCCAAGGCCACCGGCCAGCTTGCCTATACCCAGGATATCGTGCGGCCGGGCATGCTGCACGGACTGATCCTGCGCAGCCCGCATGCCCATGCCAGGATTGTCTCAATCGACCTGAGCGCAGCGGCAGGCATGCCCGGTGTGCATGCCGTGGTATGTGGCCGCGATTATCCTGGCGGGCAATACATCAATTTCGGCGCGGTCTATGCCGACCGCTATCCGCTCGCCCTGGATACCGTGCGCTACAAGGGCGAGGATGTGGCGGCGGTGGCGGCGGAAAGCCTGGAACAGGCTCGCGCGGCACTGCAAGCCATCCGCATCACCTATGAGCCCTTAGCCCCGGTTTTCGAACCGGAAGCGGCGCTGGCCGCCGATGCGCCGCTGCTGCATCCGCAGAGGAATAACCTGCCGGCCAATGTGGCGCAGCATGCCGAAGCGGTGTTCGGCGATCTCGATGCCGCTTTCCGCGATGCCGCCGTGGTGGTGAGCAATACATTCTCCCACGGTGCCGTGGCGCCGATCTGCATGGAAACCAATGCGGTTGTTGCCGAGTATGACGCGGCCAGCGGCCAGATGCAGATCTGGACCGGCAGCCAGGCGCCGTTCTTCGCCCGCAAGGAAGTAGCGCATGTGCTCGGCCTGCCGCTGCAGCAGGTGGTGATCCGTGCATCAGGAATCGGCGGCGGCTTCGGCGGCAAGTCGCAATCGCCCGAGCCGGTGGCGGTGGCGGCTTTGCTCTCGTTCAAGGCCGGCAGGCCAGTACGGATCGTGCTCGACCGCCGCGAGGAATTCATCAGCGGCAAGACCGATCATCCGAAGACAATGACGGTATCCACCGCCGTTGCCGCCGATGGCAGCATCCTGGGCCGTCGCACACAGTATTATGTCGATAACGGCGCCTATACCATGATGGGCCCGGCTTATATCTCGGCGGTGCGCCAGCGCACCTGCAATCTCTACCGGGTCGGCGCTGCCGGCTTCGATGGCAAGCTGGTCTATACCAACAAGGTGCCAGGCGGTTCCTATCGCGGCATGGGGGCGCCGCAGATCATCTGGGCCATCGAGACCCAGATCGACGAGATTGCCCGCAAGCTTGGCCGCGACCGCCTGGAATACCGCCTGCAGATCGCCAACCGGCCAGGCGACACCACGCCGCTGGGCTGGAAAATCGGCAGTTGCGCCATGGCTGAATGCATCGCGGAAGCCGGCCGCCGCATCGGCTGGGCGGAAAAGAGCAAGAATCGCAAGCCGTGGCGCGGCCTCGGTATCGCGGCGATGATCAATCCCAGCGTCGGCGTGCTCTATCCGGAGGGTAATTTCGCCAATGTGTCGCTGGAACTGCGCCCCGATGGCCGCATCCTGCTTGGCACCCAGACCGCCGATTGCGGCACGGCGCAGAATACCGTGCTGGCGCAATTCGCCGCCGAGGCGATGGATGTCGACCTCGGCTGCTTTGATGTGCTGCACATGGATACCGAGAACGCGCCCGACGATCTCGGCAGCGCCGCCTCGCGCGTCACTTTCGTCAGCGGTGCCGCCGCCATCGTTGCCGGCAAGGAAATGGTGGCGGCAATCAAGGCGCGGCTGGCCGAACGCTGGGCTGCCGTGTCGGAGGATATCGATTTCCGCGATGGCATTGCCGGCCTGCGCGGCGACAATTCCCGCCGCATGAGCCTGGCCGAATTCGCCGCTGCGGAAGCGCCACTGAAAGTGGTGGGCCGCCACGATATCGAACTGCCGCGCGCCGATCCCAAGACCGGCTACGGCCATTATGCCCCGGCCTATGGTTTCGGTGCGCTCGCAGTCGAAGTGGAGGTCGATCCCGGCACGGGTGCGGTGACGATCCTCAAGATCGTGTCGGTGCAGGATATCGGCCGGGTGATCAACCCGCTGGCGCTGGAAGGCCAGGTGCAGGGCGGGATCCTGCAGGGCATCGGCATGGCCTTGCAGGAAGAGTTGGTTTTCGACGACGGCGAACCGGTGAATGCGTCGCTGATCAGCTACAAGGTGCCGCGCATCTTCCAGACGCCGAATATCGAGATGGCCTTCATCGAGACCGGGGAGCCGAATGGCCCCTTCGGCGCCAAGGCCGGCGGCGAGCATCCGATCAACATGACCGTGGCGGCAATTGCCAATGCCATTACGGACGCCACCGGCATACAGTTCACCAGCCTGCCGATTACACCGCAGAAGATCCTGGATGCCCTGGTGCGCCGCGACGGCGCGATGCCGCAGACCCGGCCCTGGATGCGGCCCTATAACCTGGAAGTCGCCACCGCCCGCGCGCTTTATCCCACGGTGCTGTTTCCCGGCCTCAAGAAACTCGGTGCCGCAATCGGCCGTCCGGTGAAGCAGCCGCGCAAAAGCGAGTTCGTGCCGGCGCGCGAAATCGGCGTGGCGCTGTCACTGCTGGCGGAGGCCAAGGGCGAGGCCAAGCTGATGGCCGGCGGCACCGATCTGCAGCCTGGCATGCGCCAGGGCGTCTATGCGCCGCGCCTGGTGATCGATATCAGCGGCATCACGGCACTGCGTGGCGTGACCGAGCAAGGCGACGCCTTGCGTATCGGCGCCGGCACCACGCTGTCCGCGATCATCCGTGATCCGCTGGTGCGGCGGCATTTCCCGCTGCTGGCGGAAGGCCTGCGCCAGACCGCGACGCAGCAGATCCGCCATGTCGCCACGCTGGCCGGCGATCTCTGCCAGGAGAAGCGCTGCTGGTTCTTCCGCTCGGCCAAGCAATGCTACAAGCATGGCGGCGCCACCTGCCCCTGCTATGCCGTGCTGGGCGACAGCCGGCATCATTCCATCATGGGCGCGGGCCGCTGTGCCGCGCCCTGCGTTGCCGATGCAGCACCTATGCTGGTGGCGCTGGGGGCGCGCGCCGAGGCGCTGGGGCCGCAGGGCACGCGCTTCATTGCCATGGAAGAGTTTTACCGCTGGTCCGGCGAAACCGCGCTGGCTGCCGATGAGATGCTGGTGGCGCTGCATCTGCCGCTGGCCGCAGCCGGGCTGCGCCAGCATTTCGAGAAATTCGCCATGTGGCGCGGCGATTTCGCCGAAGCCAGCGTGGCAGTAGTGGCAGATGTCGCGGCTGATGGCAGGGTGCAAAGCCTGCGCATGGCTTATGGCGGCGTGGCGCCGCTGCCGATGCGCGCCAAGCCGGTCGAAAGCCGCCTGCTTGGCCAACGCATGACGGAGGATGCCATTCGGGCCGCTGCCAGCCATTGCGCCGATGGCGCGCTGCCCTTGCGCGAGAATGCGGCCAAGGTGCCGCTCTTGCAAACACTTGTCGCCCGCAGCCTGGCCGCCATCGCGACCCAGGCAACCGGGCATTGATCGGATCAGCAGCAAAGGAGAAGCAGAGATGATGCAGTCGAAGTCGTTCCGCAAACTGGGTGTGATGGCCGTTGGTGCCGCCGCCATGGTATCTACCGCGCTTTCCGATGCGGCTGCCCAGGCCAAGGACAAGTTCGTCTATGGCGTGCCTTCGGCGATCAGCTCGGCTATCGCGAACTTCGTGTTTGCCAAGGAACTGGGCTATTTCGACCAGGAAAACATCGATATGCAGATGGTGCCGCTGGCCGGTTCGGCGGTGATCATCCCGCAGCTGCTGAGCAACCAGATCCAGGCTGCCGGTGCCAGCCTTGAGCCGCTGGTGATCGCACGCCAGCCGGGCAAGGCGAATTTCCCGCTCAAGTTCGTCTACAATTACCTGCGCAATTCGGTGTGGGAATTCGCCGTCACCGCCAACAGCCCGGTGAAGACCGTGGCCGACCTGCGGGGCAAGACCATCGGCATCGTCTCGCTCGGCTCGGGCAATGTCTACACCACCCGCGCCATCCTGGCGGCCGCCGGCGTGCCGTGGGATCAGGTGAAGGTGCTGGCGGTCGGCTTCGGTGTGCAGGCCTTCGAGGCGCTGCGCTCCGACCAGATCCAGATGTTGAACCTGTGGGAAAGCGCGCATGCCTCGCTGGAAGTGGCAGGTACGCCGCTGCGCCGCCTGGAATACCCGGCGCAGTTCCAGGGCGTTTCCAGCCATGGCTTCGAGGTGACGGATGCGCTGCTGAAGGATAATCCGGGCCTGATCGCCCGTTTCGGCCGCGCCGCCTCCAAGGGCTCGGTGGCCTGTATCGCCAATTACGAAGGTTGCCTCAAGGCCTTCTGGAAGCATTATCCGGAGCAGAAGCCGAAGGTGGGCACGGAAGAAGAGATCCTGCGCAAGGAACTCGCGATCATGGTGCCGCGCATGCAGAATATCGGCTATTTCGCGCCGGGCCAGCCAAAGCGCTGGGGTGAATATGCCGAACGCGACTGGACTGTGCTGATCGCGGCGCTGAAGGCCGGCGGCGAAGTGACGGATGAGAATATCCCGCTCTCCTCGCTCTACACGAACGCGCTGGTGCCGGAATACAACAAGTTCGACTCTGCGGCAGTCGAAGCCCAAGCGAAGGCGTGGAAGTGAGCAAAGTATCTGTACCTGCGTCCGGTGAAGGCCATCTCGTTGTCGATGGCCTCACCGTCACCTATGCCTCCTCGCGCGGCAACCTCACTGCTTTGCAGGAGGTGTCGCTCGAGGTAGGCAGCGGCGAATTCGTCGCCGTGCTGGGGCCTTCGGGCTGCGGCAAGTCCACTTTGCTGCGTATTGCCTCCGGCCTGCTGCCGCCGACCAAGGGGCGCGTGATGTTGGGCGGCAAACCGGTCGATGGGCCACGCCAGGATGTCGGCATCGTGTTCCAGCAGCCGACCCTGTTGCCGTGGAAGACGGTGCTGGAAAACGTGCTGGTGCCGATCCGCAGCCTGAAACTGCCGCTGGAAGCCGGCCGCAAGCGGGCCGAGGAATTGCTCGAACTGGTGGGCCTGGCGAAATTCGCCCAGCATCATCCCTATGAGCTTTCCGGCGGCATGCAGCAGCGCGTCGGCATCGCGCGCGGCCTGGTGCATAACCCGACCTTGTTGCTGATGGATGAACCCTTTGGCGCGCTGGATGCGATGACGCGCGAGCATATGACCCTGGAATTGCAGTCGCTGTGGTGGCAGGCGCGCAAATCAGTGCTGTTCATCACCCATTCGATTCCCGAGGCCGTGTTCCTGGCCGACCGCATCATCGTGTTGTCGTCGCGCCCGGGCCAGGTGATGGAAACCATCACCGTGGATATCCCGCGGCCGCGCCGTGTCCAGTCGATGGGCGAGCCGCAATTCGCCGCCATCTGCAACTACTTGCGCGGGCTGTTCGGCAGCCATGGCGCCATCGATTGACCTCAAGGAGTGCGCCGACCATGAAGAATGGAATGCTGCAATACGGCCTGCCCGTGCTCTCGATGTCGCTGTTCTTCGTCTTCTGGCACAATGCCATCGACTGGTTCGCGGTGCCGGCCTATCTGCTGCCGGGGCCGCTGGATGTGGCCAAGACCTTGTGGATCGGCTATGCCGGCGGCCGTTTCTGGCCGCATCTCGGCATCACGCTCTATGAAATGGTGGTGGGCTATGCCATCGGCTGCACGGCGGCCCTGGTGCTCGGCGCACTGGTGGCGGAATCGCGCATCATCGATCGCCTGGTCTATCCTTTCATCATCAGCCTGCAATCCATGCCCAAGGCGGCATTAGCGCCGCTGCTGATCGTGTGGTTCGGCTTCGGCCCGGCCTCGAAGATCGTCATGGTGGCGCTGATCTGCTTCTTCCCCACTTTCGTCAACAGCGTTACTGGCTTGCGCGCCGCGAACCAGGATTTGCTGGATCTCTACCGCGCCTGCCGCGCCTCGCGCTTGTCGATCTTCTTCAACGTCAAGCTGCCGACGGCGGCCAGTTCCATCTTTGCCGGCCTGCAGATTTCCGTGGTACTGGCACTGATCGGTGCGGTGGTTGCCGAATTCATCGCGGCGCAGAAGGGCCTAGGCTACCTGATCCAGTCTTCCACGCTGAATTTCGATGTCGCCACCATGTTCGCCGCGATCATCTCGCTGGCTTTTGTCGGCATCGTGGCAACCACGGTGATCCGCGTCATTCAGGCCAAGGTGGTGTTCTGGGATGGTGGCCGTCCGCGTGCCTCGACGCAGGCGGAAACCGCATGAAGTAAGGCCCAATCAAGCATGGGCCTAGACGGAGAATTGCTCATTCACGCCACTGCGGGCGTGGGGAGTATGGTGTGTTCGAACGGTAAAACACGAAGGAGACTATTATGACTGTCAAGGCGATCAATCCGGAATCCATGGGCGGCGCCCCGGCGGCCTACACCAACGGCATGCTCGATGTCGGCGGCAGCGAAACGCTCTACATCTCCGGCCAGATCGGCATTGATGCCAAGGGCGTCTGCTCGCCGGATTTCAGCACCCAGACCCGTCAGGTCTGGAGCAATATCGAAGCCATCCTGGCCGATGCCGGCATGACGCTGAACAACATCGTCAAGACCACCATCTTCCTGGTCGACCGCGCCGACTATCCGGCCTTCGTCGATATCCGCAAGGACGTGCTGAAGGGCCACAAGCCGGCCTCCACGCTGGTCTATGTCTCCGGCCTGGTGAAGCCGGAATGGAAGGTCGAGATCGAAGCGATCGCGGTGAAGTAAACAGCCCCGCCCGGGGAGGATGACCGATGGATTACAATACGGAAGAAGCGGAAGTGGTGGAGGTGCCGTACCGGCTGGCGCAACGGCCGGTGCGTATCCTGCACACCATGCTGCGGGTGAAGAACCTGCAGAAGTCGCTGGAATTCTACATCGGGGCGCTCGGCATGCGCCTGCTGCGCCGCCAGGATTATCCCTCCGGGCGATTCACCCTGGCCTTCATCGGCTATGGCGATGAAAGTGGCAACACGGTGCTGGAATTGACCCATAACTGGGACAATGCCGATGGCTACGAGATCGGCACCGCCTATGGCCATATCGCCATAGCGGTGCGCGATATCTATGCCACCTGCGCCGAGCTGGCGGATTTCGGGGTGAAGATCACCCGTGCCCCCGGCCCGATGAAGTTCAGCCCCACGGTGATCGCTTTCATCGAGGATCCGGATGGCTACAAGATCGAGCTGATCCAGCGCGACTAGAGACAAGCGGAGAGCGGAAACATCATGGCGGATCATACCAGCAGCTCTAACCAGGCACCCAAGCGCGGCAGCCTGGCTTCGCGCCGCCTGCCGGCGGAAGGCGAGAATGGCGTGTTCTCGCAATCCTGGTTTCCGGTGGCATTGGCCACCGACCTGCATGCGGAGCGGCCGCTGGGGTTGGATTTCCTCGATGGCCGCATCGTGGTCTACCGTGAGCCCGGTGGCACCGTGGTAGCGCTCAGCGCCTATTGCCCGCATGTCGGCGCCGATCTTTCCGCCGGCCGCATCGTCGATGGCCGCATCCAGTGCGCTTTCCATCATTGGGAATATGATGCCACTGGCAAATGCGTGAAAACCGGCATCGGCGACCGGCCGCCGCCGCGCGCCTGCCTGTTCAAGTTCCCGACCCGCGAACGCTACGGCATTATCTGGGTGTTCAACGGCGAGGAGCCGCTGTTTGAATTGCCGGATTTCCCCTACGCCGACGATGAAATGGAGATGCTGAACTACAAGGCGGAGCGTCCGTTGCGCTCAGACCCTTGGGTATTTGCCGCCAACACGCCGGATATTCAGCATCTCAAGGTCGTGCACAAGATGCAGTTCCAGGTCTCCGACCCGCATGAACTGATGATCTGGCACGATTACGGCGTCGAGTTCCCCTACAAGGCAGTGCACCAGGGCAATGTGCCGATGGAGAATACCGCCGCCATCCGTGGCACCAGCATTTTCTACCGCTGGGGCAAGTATGGCGATTTCTGGCGTGGCACCATCACTGGCTTCGGCCTGCCGCGGCCCGGCCACAACATGGTGTTCAATTGCAACATGGTGCTGAAGGGGCCGCAGGCGCGTGAGCAGCTCGAAAACCTGCTGGTGGTGAGCAAGCGCACCATCTCGGAAGACTGGGAATTGCTTGATGGCATCAGCTTCCGTGAAGGCATGCTGACCCCGGGCGACCGTTCGCTTGCCCGTTTCCTGCAATATCTGCGCGGCTATCCGCGGGCGCATCCGTCTTCTGAATTCATCCGCTGAGGCGGGCAACAATCCAGCGCGCGGTCTGGGCAGATGTTCCGGACCGCGCATTTTTTATTGGTGGAGCCCACTTCGTTCTGTCAGGCAGACTCATGCGGCAGGGCGCGTCCGATACGGCCCCTGCTTTTCAAGCCTCGGAATATATATTTGTTATAATTAGTATATTTATCCATTTTGCGTTATGTTGCGGTGCCAAATCGCTACGGAACATGACGTAACGGAAGGAATTTTTGTTCCGTCTGGCATAATCTTTGTCTTGCCAGCCGGGGGCGCTTCCATGCTATGCAGCGCCACCATGGCAGAAGACAGCAGCATCAAGTCGGCAGACAAAGAACAGGGCGTGGCGGCGGTCGAGCGCGCATTCACCATCATGAATGCCTTCACCGTGCGCGATGTGTCGCTGTCGTTGCATGAACTCGCCGAGCGCACCGGGCTCTACAAGAGCACCATCTTGCGCCTGATCTCGTCGTTGGAGCGCTGGGGCTGCATGCATCGCCTGCAGGATGGCCGCTATCAGCTCGGGCCGCGCCTGATGAACTGGAGCCGCATCTACCAGAGTTCGCTGCGGCTGGATCAGCATGTGCTGCCGGTGCTGAAACTGCTGGTCAGCGAGACCGGCGAGGGTGCTTCCTATTTCAAGCGCGAAGGCGACATGCGCGTCTGCCTCTATCGCGTCAATTCCGAACGCGCCATCCAGGAATATGTTACCCAGGGCGACATGCTGCCACTGGGCCGTGGTGCGGCGGGCCGCATCATGCTGGATTATGCCAATGTCGAGCAGACTGGCATGCCGACGCGCTCGCCGGTCTATGTCTCCTTCGGCGAGACCGATCCGGAAGTTACCGCACTGGCGGCGCCGGTTTTCGAATCGATGAATGCGCTGGCTGGCTCCATCGCCGTATCGGGGCCGCGCAGCCGCATGACCCGCACGGTTATCGACTATATCGCCGAATGCCTGCTGCGCGCCGCCACCGATCTGACCCAGCGGCTTGGCGGCGATCCGGCGCTGTTCCGCAATGCCTCGCTGCCTTTCGGCCCCGGCGACAGCACCGCCGCGTAAGGCTAAAGCACCGGCCGGCGCAGATGCCAGCCGGTGGCTGCCTCATAGGCCTCGGCGATGCCGAGCAGGGTGGCTTCATCGAACAGCCTGCCGACGAACTGGATGCCGATGGGCAGGCCATCGCTGCTGAAGCCGCCCGGCAGCACGATGGCGGGATTGCCGCTGAGATTGAACGGCATGGTGCGCAGCCGCTGGCGCGGCGGCCGGCGCGGTGAGAAGCTGGCGATATCCGGTGCCGGCTCCAGCCCGGCGGCGCAGAGCATGGCGTCATAGCGGCTGAACAGATCGGTGTTCAGCAGGCGCGAGAAGGCGCGGCGCACGCGGTTGGCCTGCACATAATCGGCGGCGGTCAGCGCCGCGCCGCTCATCAGCCGCAGATAGGTGTAGCGCGCATATTCGCCGGGCCGCGTGCGCAGGGTCGGCTCATGGATGGCATGGGCTTCGGCCTGCAGGATGACACGGCCAGCAGCCTCGAAGATATCGTAATCCGGCAGCGTCACGTCCTCGACGATGGCGCCGAGTTCTTCCAGCCGCAGGGCGGCTTCCTCCAGCGCGCTCACCACTTCCGGTGCGGCAGCGGGATCGGCGCGGTGGAAGCCGCGCGGGAAAGCGATGCGCCGTCCGGCGATGCCTTGGCCGATCTGGCTGCTGTAATTGGGAATCGCCACCGCCATGCTGCCGGGATCGAGCGGATCATGACCGGCAACCACCTGCAGGGTCAGTGCCGCATCGCTCACGCTGCGCGTCATCGGCCCGGCATGATCCAGGCTGAAGGCGAGCGGGAAAATGCCGCGCCGCGATACCAGGCCATAGGTCGGCTTCAACCCGACCACGCCGCAGTAGTGCGCCGGGCCCCGGATCGAGCCGCCGGTATCGGACCCCATGGCGGTGCGCAGGAAGCCGCCGGCAATCGCCACGGCCGAACCCGACGAGGAGCCGCCGGTGAAATGCTGCCGGTTCCAGGGATTGAGCGCCGGCGGGAAGGCGACATCGAGACTCGGGCCGCCGGTGGCGAATTCATGGGTAGATAGCTTGCCGAGCAGCACCGCGCCGCCTTCGCGCAGGCGATGCTCCACCGCGCTGTCCTGCGCCGGCACATGATCGAGGCGGAAGCGCGAATGGCAGGTGGTGAGAATGCCGGCGGTGTCGTAGATATCCTTCAGCCCATAGGGAATGCCATGCAGCGGGCCGCGGTCGATGCCGGCCTGCAATTCGGCATCGGCACGGGCGGCGTCAGTGCGGGCACGCTCATGGGTCACGGTGATGAAGGCATGCAATGCCGGATTGTGGGCATCGGCATGGCCAAGCGCGGCCTCGGTCAAGGCCGCGGATGTCAGGCTGCCTTCGCGCAGGCGGCGGCCGAGTTCGGCAATCGGCCTGTCGTGCAGCGCAATAGTGGCGGATGATGCCAGTTCATCGAGGCTCATGCCGGCATTCCACCGGGGCGATGGATCAGGCCGGATTCTTCCAGTTGATCCAGCGGCAGGCGGCGCAGGATATCGGCCTGGCGCCGCATGTCATCGAACATGAAGTTCAGGTCTTCCAGCAATTCGGCATCCTGCGTCTGCTGCACCTGGCGGAGCAGCAGCACAGTTTCCGGACCGGCCTTGTCCGTCATGCCGGCCCGCCTAGAAGCTGGTGCCGAGGATCTTGCCGACAGTGGCAAGGAAGGCTTCCAGGTCTTCGAACGGAATCATGTGGCCGGCGCTTTCCACGTATTCCACCACCAGCTTCGGGGCGAGTTCCTGCATTTCCTGCACATCCGGCGGCTGGATAACGCCGCCCTTGCCGGCCACGATAAGTGCTGCCGGGATCTTGATATGCGGCAGGTCGCTGAAGATGTCTTCCTCATGGAAATTGCGGTAGGTGGTCTCCACCGCCACGCGGTTGCAGGTATGCATCCATTCGGCGCGGATGCGGGTGGAATATTCGGTCCAGGTCGAATTGTCCTTGGTCGCTTCCCACAACTCGCCGCGCTGCGCTTTGTCCAGCATCGGCAGGGGCACCGGAATCGGATAAGGACGGCGGCCGGGGCCGCTCACCGGCGGATCCACCAGCACGATGCTGCTCAGCAGGTCGCCATATTTCCGCGCCGTGCGGATGGCGATACGCGCGCCCATGGAATGGCCCATCATCAGGAATTTGCCGAAGCCCATTGCCTTGGCGAAGCCGGCGACATCGGCGGCATAGGCATCGAGGCTGTAATCCAGATTGTCGCCGGTTTCCGACAGACCACGGCCGCGCACATCCAGGATATAGACGTCATAGACCTGGCCCAGGCGCTGGCCGACGAATTCCCACAGCATCGCCGGGCTGACGATGCCCGGCACCAGTACCAGCGGCTGGCCCTTGCCGCCGAAGCGCAGGTAATGCTGCCGGATATCATTGGCGCGGATGGTATTGCCGTGGACGAAGGTAGATACGGTCATGACGCTTCCTGCTGCTTGGGGTGAAGGCGGTGATCAGATGGCGACGCGGGTGGCGTCGTAGGTGAACAGCCATTCGCGGGTATCGCGCTGTTCGATGGCTTCGCTATCGACATAGCGCTTGGCGCTTTCCGGATCGCCGAGATCGGGATGGCGGAAGCGCTTCAGGTTGCCGGCGGAAGCATTGACGATATCGGTGGTGCGCGGGATGCGCAGTTCCTCATACCGCTTGAAGGCGACTTCCACGTTGCCATCAAAATGGCGCAGGCAGCGCGCCAGCACATAGCCATCCTCGATCGCCATGTTGGCGCCGGAAGCCAGGTAGGGCAGGGTGGGGTGGCAGGCATCGCCGAGCAGGGTGACGCGGCCCTTCGACCAACTCTGCAAGGTCGGATGCAGGAACAAAGCCCATTTGTAAGGCTTCTCGATGGCGCGGATCAGCGTCTGGATGGTGGAATGCCAGCCGGCGAAATCGTTGGAGATTTCTTCCGTGGTGCCGAGCGTGGTCCACGACTCGACCTGCCAGTCATCGCGATTCTTGTGCCCGACGATATTGACCAGCTCGCCGCGGCGGATCGGATAGACAACGAAATGCCCGTTGGTGCCGACCCAGTTCTGCGCGTATTTCGGGCGCACTTCCTCGGGCAGGGTTTCGATGGGAATCAGACCGCGCCAGGAAATCCCGCCGGTGAATTGCGGCTTGGACGGGCCGATATGCTGGCGGCGCACGGCGGAATGCAGGCCATCGGCGCCGACCAGAGCCGTGCCGGAGAATTTCCGCCCGTCGGCGAGATGCAGCGTGACGCCATCGCCATGCTCTTCGAAGCCGGCGACCTTGGCGTTCAGATGGATGGTGACATTCGGATTATCCTCGAGGCCATCCACCAGGATATTGTGCAGGTCGGCGCGGTGCATGGTGACATGGGGATAGCCGTAGCGGGCGATCACATCCTCGCTGCGCGTCGGCGTCGAGGTGCGGTAGCCGGTGTTCCACACGATCATTTCGCGGCCAACAGGATTGTAGCATTCGGCTAGGATACGGTCCTTGAGGCCGAGCGCATCCAGCACGCGCATGGCGGCCGGGCTGATCTGCACGCCAGCGCCGATTTCGCCCAAAACCGGGGCCTGTTCGAAGATTTCGACCTTGAAGCCGTATTTTAAGCAAGCCAGCGCCAGGGTAATGCCACCGATGCCGCCGCCGGCGATGAGGATGGTCTGGGGGTGGGACATGTCCGCCTCTCGCTCTGCTGAACCCGTAGAATTAGTCGTGTCCCGGGCTGCTACCGATAAGGGAGCAGAACCGGAGAATGCTGCGTCGCAACACGACGTATGCCCATTCTTTATACTGACAAAACGTTGAGCGTTTCAGATAAGTTCTGACAAACAGAATTATCTTCTGTTGTGAAGAATTACGCTAGGACGAAGTATCCGGCTTGGCAAGCGAAAAGTGACGCAAAAATAATAGGCAAAAGCCGCGTAAAATGTGATCATTTTGCGCTTTCTCTGACCAATCGCCGTAACTTCACAGCGTAGCCATGAAATTTGTTGACTCAATGAATTCTATATAACAGAATTCAATTCTGTTTTTTATAATACGCAATGAGTGAGGGTCTATCGGGGTGTGTGCGCCGCAGCATTTCTGGCGCTGAGAAAGGGGTGGTCCAGCATGAACGCGAGTGCGGCGATTCAGAGGCAGAATCCGGGGGTTGGCACAGCGACCCTGCGCCGTGAGGACTTCCGCTTTCTCACTGGCAAGGGCTGCTACGTCGACGACATCAAGCTGCCCGGCATGCTGCATGCGGTGGTGATTCGCAGCCCTATCGCCCATGGCCGGATTCTCAAGATCGACGCTTCCGCCGCCCTGGCAGTTCAAGGCGTGCATGCCTTCATCACCGCCGAAGACATCAAGGACTATGCCCGGCAGATTCCGGTGCCGCCGCCTTTCGATATGCCGGGCTATGAGCGTTTTCTGGAATGGCCGCTGGCGGTGGATGTTGTCCGCTTTGTCGGCGAGCCGGTCGCCGTGCTGGTTGCCGATAACCGCTATATCGCCGAAGACGCCACCAACCTGGTGGATATCGGCTTCGAACCCTACGAAGCCGTCACCAATATCGATCAGGCGCTGACCGACAAGGTGCTGGTGCATGAAACTGCCGGCACCAACATGGCCTGCAAATACGATGTGTCGCGCGGCGATGCCGATGCCGCTTTCGCCAATGCCCACTACGTGCGCAAGGATGTGTTTCGCATCCACCGCCATTCCGGCATGCCGATGGAAACCCGTGGCAATATCGCCCACTGGGACGAAGCGACCGGCAAACTGATCTGCTATGGCGCCAATGGCCGGCCGCGCGGCACGCGCGACCTGCTGGCTTCGATGCTGAAGCTGCGGAAGGACGACGTTACCCTGATCGAGAACGATGTTGGCGGGGCTTTCGGTGTCCGCGGGCATTTTTACCCTGAGGACCTTTTCACCGCGTTCCTCTCGATCAAGCTGAAACGCCCGGTCAAGTATATCGAGGACCGCCGCGAGCATATCATGACCACCAACCACTCGCGGGAAGGCGCCTGCGAGCTGGAAGCGGCTTTCGACAAGGATGGCTACATTCTGGGGATGCGTGCCCGCGTATTCACCGATCTCGGTGCCTATTGCACCTGCGCCGGTGCGGCGGTGGTGCCGGCAAAGACGGTGCAATTCATTCCCGGCCCCTATGATGTCGAGAATTTCTCCTGCGAACTCAATGTCCTGATCACCAACAAGACGCCGGTGGGTGCCTATCGCGGTCCCGGCCGCTATGAGGCGGCTTTCTATACCGAGCGCCTGCTGGACATGGCGGCGGCCGATCTCGGCATCGATCCGCTGGAATTGCGCAAGAAGAACCTGATCCGCAAGGAACAGCTACCCTACAAGGGCGGCATGCTGGTGCCCTATATGGGCGAGAGCGACTACGATACCGGCGACTACCATCAAACGCTGGAGCACGCGCTGAAGCTCTTCAATTATGAAGAGGTCAAGCAGCTCAATGGCAAGTTCGTCGATGGCAAATGGCACGGCATCGCTGTGTCCTGCTATGTCGACTCGACCGGCGTCGGCCCTTCGGAAGATGCGCGTATTGTCGTCAAATCGCCGACCGAGGTAGAGGTGAGTGTCGGTTCCTCAAGCTGCGGCCAGGGCATCCAGACCGTGATGGCCCAGGTGGCGGTCGAGCAGCTCGGCATCCCCTTCGAATCGATCAATGTGCTGCATGGCAGCACGCATCTGGTGCCGAATGGCAACGGCTACGGCCACAGCCGCTGTGCTGTCATGGGCGGCAGTGCCGTGCATATCGCCACCCGCAACCTGATCGATAAGATCGTGCAGGTAGCGGCTTTGCGCTACAACGAAGCACCGGAGAATATCGCCTATCGCGATGGGGCCTTGTTCCGCAAGGGGGAGTCCGAGGCCCTGGCCAGTTTCGCGGAATTCGTCGAAGCCGTGCAGAAGGACATGGGCGGCATCGAGGCGCTGCAGGCCGAAGGTACCTTCCTCAACAAGGATCTCACCTACAGCTACGGCACCCAGATCGCCCATGTGGCGGTGGATCCGGAGACAGCCATTGTCGATGTGGTGCGTTTTCTTACCGTCGAGGATATCGGCCGCGCCATTAACCCGATGATCGTGCATGGCCAGACTATCGGCGCTTCGGTACAGGGTCTGAGCGGCACGTTCATGGATGAATTCGTCTACGACGAGAGCGGCCAAATTCTCACCGGCAGCTTCGCCGATTATCTCGTCGCCACAGCCACCGACTTCCCCTGCGTGGAAGCCGACTCGCTGCAGGAAGCGCCGTCCAAGCTCAATCCCCTGGGCGTGAAAGGCGCCGGTGAAGGCGCCATATCCGCCACCGGCGGCGTGCTCGCCAATGCGGTGTCGAACGCATTAGCGCCGATCGGCGTGCAGATCTATGACCTGCCGATGTCGCCCAACAATCTTGCGCGTCTGATCCGCGATGCGGCGGCGGGCAAGGATATCCGTCCGGCAACCGGTGCAGCAGCCAAGTTCGGACTCACCTATTCCTCTTGATTACATGGGCCGGTTCGCCGGCCCATGTCGTATCCGATTAGCCCCAGACCAAAGAACAAAGCAGCCCAAAACGAACAGCGAGGTGCCACCGTGAACATCATGACCGCGCTTTCCCCAACGGCCTGGTCGTTGGCCGTTGCCGAGACCAAGGCCGCCACGCTGACGCCGCGCATGCCCGGCGAAACCATCGTGAGCGTCGAGCGGATGTCGGTGGTCTATCAGTCGAGCCGTGGCCCAATCCAGGCGGTGACCAACCTCAACATGAAGCTGAAGGCGGGCGAGTTCATCTCGATCCTCGGGCCTTCGGGCTGCGGCAAGTCCACCCTGCTCAGTGTGCTGGCCGGCCTGCGCCGTGCCAGCAGCGGCATTGTCACGCTGTTCGATGAGGTGATGGAAGGTAATCCGCACCGCAATGTCGGCATCGTATTCCAGCGCCCGACCCTGCTGCCCTGGGAGACGGTGCTGGAAAACATCCTGATCCCGATCAGCGCCATGCGCCTGAACAAGAAGGATTATATCGACCGTGCACATCAGTTGCTCAAGCTGGTGGCGCTGGAGAAATTCGCCAATCACTACCCAAGTGAACTTTCCGGCGGCATGCAGCAGCGCGTCGCCATCGCGCGCGCCAT
Source organism: Ferrovibrio sp. MS7 (assembly GCF_038404985.1). Lineage (NCBI taxonomy): Bacteria > Pseudomonadati > Pseudomonadota > Alphaproteobacteria > Rhodospirillales > Rhodospirillaceae > Ferrovibrio > Ferrovibrio plantarum. The sequence continues at coordinate 797,994 of NZ_JBBKBA010000002.1, read as the reverse complement.
GATCCACAATCCCGGCCTGCTGCTGATGGACGAGCCCTTCGCCGCGCTCGATGCCATGACACGCGAGCGCATGTCGGTGGAATTGCAGGAAATCCTGGAGAAGAGCCGCCAGAGCGTGCTGTTCATCACCCATTCGATCCCGGAAGCGGTGCTGCTCTCCGACCGCATCATGATGATGTCGGCCTCGCCGGGCCGCTTCATCGAGGAAGTGGTGGTGGACCTGCCACGTCCGCGCACCATGGAAACCATGGCATCCAGCGATTTCGCCGAACTCTGCGGTCAGCTCCGCAAGCTCTACAACCATTAAGGCAGGAGGGAATCATGAGCGACCAGGCCTCGACCGAGATGTTTGTTGCCGCCAAGCAGCCTAAGACCAGGCTGGTACTGTCTTCGCGCGCCACCACGATCATTTACCCCCTGATCACCTTTGCCTGTCTGCTGGTGATCTGGGAAGCGAGTGTAGTCGCCTTCAATGTGCCTGATTACATGTTCCCGCGCATCCTGCCGGTGTTGCGTGAAATCTGGATCGGCTATGTCGATGGCGGCCTGCTCTATCCGCATCTGTCCTACACGCTGCAATCGACTTTTTACGGCTATCTGATCGGCTGTGGCTTCGCCATCCTGGTCGGTACCGTGCTGGCGGAATCGCGCACCTTCGAGAAATTCGTCTATCCCTTCGTGGTGGCGCTGCAATCGACGCCGAAGGTGGCGGTGGCGCCGCTGATCATGCTGTGGCTTGGTTACGGCCTCAGCTCGAAGATCGCCATGGTGGCGATGATGTGCTTCTTCCCGCTTTTCGTGAACACGGTGACCGGCATCCGCCAGACCGATCCGGCTCTGGTCGATATGATGCGGGCTTTCTCGGCGCCGGGCTGGCTCACCTTCTTCCGCATCAAGATCTTCGCCGCTGCCGGTCATATCTTCTCAGGGCTCCAGATCTCCATCGTTTTCGCCCTGATCGGCGCGGTGGTGGGCGAATTCGTTGCTTCATCACAGGGCCTGGGCTGGCTGATCCAGTCGGCGATGGCGAACTTCAACACGCCGCTGATGTTCGCCTGCATCATCAGCCTGATCATGCTCGGCCTGATGGGCACGGCGATTGTCCGCTTCGCTCATCGCCGCATCGCCTTCTGGGACAATTCCAGCAAACCGGCAAGCCATTGAGTTCCTGCCTGGCCGGACTCGTAGCGTCCGGCCAGGCAGCCTTTCCCGTATTGCCAAACAAAGGTGTGTCATGCGTGTAGCGATTATCGATGACTGGCAGGATGTGTCGCGCGCTTGCGTCGACTGGGCTCCCCTGCAGCAGAAAGCCGACGTGGTGTGGTTTACCCAGCCGCTCGGCGATGAAGACGCTACGGCCAAGGCACTTGCCGATTTCGACGTGCTGGTGCCGATGCGCGACCGTACCAAGTTCACGCCGTCGCTGCTGCGCAAGCTGCCGCGACTGAAGCTGATCGCCCAGACCGGTGCGCTCACGCTGCATATTGACCTTGAGAGCTGCGATGCCATGGGCATCCTGTGCAGCCTCTCGAACGCGCCGAATGCCAATCTCTGGGCGACCCCAGAACTTACGCTCGGCCTGATGCTGGCGGCGATGCACCATATCCCGGTCGGCCACGCGAATATGCGCGCCGGCCTGTGGCAGGAAGGCATTCCCTTCGGCGAGACGCTGAACGGCCGCACGCTCGGCATCGTCGGCCTGGGCAATATCGGCAAGAAGATGGCGATTTACGGCAAGGCCCTGGGCATGAAGCTGCTGGCCTGGAGCCCGAACCTGACGCCGGAGCGCGCGGCGGAAGCCGGCACCACCATGGTTTCCAAGGAGGCGCTGTTCGCCGAATCCGACGTGGTGACGCTGCATCTGGTGCATTCGCCCAAGACCGTGGGCGCGATCACCGCCGCTGATCTCGGCCGCATGAAGCGCGGCGCACTGCTGGTGAACACGGCACGCGGCCCCATCGTTGATGAAGCTGCCCTGCTGGCGGCTTTGCAGGAGAGGCGCATCTTCGCCGCCATCGATGTCTACGACCAGGAGCCACTGCCGGCGACACATCCGTTGCGCCAGGCCGGAAACGCCATCCTGACGCCGCATGTCGGCTTCGTGAAGCGCGACATGTTCACCGGCTTCTATGAACAGTCGCTCGAAAATGTCCTCGCCTTCCTGGATGGCAAGCCGCTGCGCCTGGCCAATCCGCCAGCGGCGATGCGCAACGCCTCCTGAGACCGAAAGGAACCGCCATGCCCGCCATTGATGTGGAAATGCTCGACATCTTCACCGCCGAACTGAAGCTGTGCAATGTGCAGCCGGGCGAGGTGGTGGCGATCCTCAGTGCCGCGACCAACAAGGCCGAGTTCGCCCAGGCCTTCCTGGTGGCGGCGCGCAATCTCGGCGCCACTGTGCTGCACATCAATGTGCCGGACCACAGCACCGCCAACAAGGCCGGCGTGATCGGCAAGACGCCGCTGGCTGGCAACCGCCCGGCCATCGAGGCGCTGAAGAATGCCGATATGGTGGTGGATCTGCTCGGCCTGCTGTTCTCTGCCGAACAGCTTGAGATTCAGGCCGCCGGCACCCGTATCCTGATGGTGTCTGAGCCGCTGCATGTGCTGAAGCAGATGTTCCCGAGCGTCGATCAGCGTCGCCGCGTCGAGGCCGGCGCCCGCATGCTGTCGCAGGCGCGTGAACTGCGCGTCACCTCCGCCGCCGGCACCGATATCCGCTATGCGCTGCAGCAATATCCGGTGATGACCCAGTATGGCTACACGGATACGCCCGGCCGCTGGGACAATTTCCCCTCCGCTTTCCTGTTCACCCAGGGCAACGACGACGATATCGAAGGCACCGTGGTGCTGTCGCCGGGTGACATCCTCTCGGCCTTCAAGCGGTATATCCAGACGCCGATCCGCCTGACGGTGAAGAAGGGCTATGTCACGTCCATCGAGGGCGATGGCGTCGATGCCGCGCTGATGCGCGACTACATGGACAGTTTCCGCGATCCGCGTGCCTATGCCATCTCGCATATCGGCTGGGGCATGCATGAGCGCGCCAACTGGTATCACATGATCACCAGCCCGCGCGTGCAGGAAGAGCGCATCATGAATGCGCTGTCGTTCTACGGCAATGTGCTGTTTTCCACCGGGCCGAATACCGAGCTTGGTGGCACCAATGATACTGCCTGCCACCTGGACATCCCGATGCGCAATTGCAGCCTGTTCCTCGACAATCAGCAGATCGTCGATGCCGGCCGTGTCGTGGTGCCGGAGTTGCAGGCATGAGGGGGGAATCGAAGCCGGAGCGGGCAATCGGATTCACGCGGGTGATGAAAAAAGCGCAGGGCGCAGAGCAGGAGGCCATGATGACGATTTCGAAGCGGGTACGGGTGAGGCAATTCGGTCTGGCGGCAGCGGCTTTGCTGCTGGCCGGCATGGCGGCGGAGCCCGCACAGGCGCTGGAGGAAGTAGTGGTGGGCCTGCCCACAAATGTCACTGTCGGCCAGTCGAATGTCGTTGCCGCCATGGAACTCGGCTACTTCGAGGCCGCTGGCCTCAAGGTGAAGCTGCAGGATTTCCAGGGTGCCGCCATCGTCATCCCGCAGGTCAGCACCAAGTCGATCATGATCGGCTCTGGCGGCGGCGATCCGCTGGTGGTGGCAAACCAGCCGGGCAAGACCCGGGTGCCGGTGAAGTTCTTCTACAATGCCTCGCGCGACTATATCTGGGAATTCGTCGTACCGGCGGATAGCCCGGTGAACTCGTTGAAGGATCTCAAGGGCAAGAAGATCGGTGTCGGTTCGCTGTCGAACTCACATGTGCCGGTCACCCGCCTGATCATGAAAGAGAATGGGCTGGAGATCACCAAGGATTACCAGCTCATGGCTATCAGCATCGGCGGCCCGGCTTTCCGTGCCCTGCTCGGCGGCCAGGTCGATGCCTACAACACCTGGACGGCGAACATCGCCGGCTTCGAATCCTCGGGCACCAAGCTGAAGCGGCTGCCGATTGATCCGCGCTTCAAGGATCTGTTCACCGTCGGCTATTTCGCCCATGAGGATACGTTCAAGCAGAAGCCAGATGTGCTGGCCAATTTCGGCAAGGCAGTCAGCATGGGCACGCTGGCATGTCGCGAAGCTATCGAATGGTGCGTCAAGACCTTCTGGAAACACTATCCGAACCTGAAGCCGCGCGAGGGTACGGATGAAGAGATCATCAAGCGCCAGAGCTATGCCGTGCTGGAAGGCATGAAGACCATGTTTGCCTTCCCGGAAGGAAAGCCGAAGCGCTGGGGCGAATACCCGGAAGGCGCCTGGAAGAGCTTCATCAACATCCTGCATGAAGGCGGCGAGATTGCCTCGGCCAATATCGATCCGAACATGTTCTTCACCAACGAGCTGGTGGACAAGATGAACGCATTCGACGAGGCCCAGGTGCTGGCCAAGGCCAAGACGCTGAAGTGAGCCATGCCGGGCTGCCGCCGCTTTTCTGGCGGTGGCCCGGTCCAGTTCCAAGGAGCAAGCCGCCATGAAGCCGAGCCGTTTCGAATATACCGCCCCCACCAGCCTGGGTGCCGCTCTGCAGGCCCTGCAGGACGGCGGCGATGATGCCCGCGTGATTGCCGGCGGCCAGAGCCTGATCCCGATGATGAATTTCCGCCTCGCCGCGCCGGAAAAGCTGATTGATCTTCGACGCGTGCAGGAGTTGACAGGGATCAGCCAGATAGAGGGCGGCCTGATCCGCATTGGCGCCATGACGCGCCACCGCGCGGTCGAAACCTCGGATTTTCTATTGCAGCATCTGCCGCTGTTGCCGGCCGCCATGGCGCATGTGGCGCATGTGCCGATCCGCAACCGTGGCACCATCGGCGGCAGCCTGGCCCATGCCGATCCGGCTGCCGAATGGCCGGCATTATGCCTGGCCCTGGATGCTACCATGGTGGTGGCAGGCCCATCCGGCGAGCGCCTGGTGCCAGCGGCGGATTTCGCGCAAGGCGTGCTCACCACGGCGCTCGAGCCCGGCGAGATTCTCAAGGAGATACTATTCCCGGCCTGGCCTGCTGGCCGCAATTGGGGCTTCACCGAGATTGCGCGGCGCCGGGGCGATTTCGCCATCGTCGGCGTTGCCTGCATCGTCGACCGCGATGCCGCCGGCATTGTCGCGGCGGCGCGTATCGTCGTGTTTGGCGCCAGCGACACACCCGTATTGTCTCTCGAAGCAGCAGAGGCGATCACCGGCAAGCGGCTGGATGCCGCCCTTGCTCGGGGGGCCGGTCGTGCCGCCAGCGCCGCCATCGAACCGCGTTCCGACCTGCATGCCTCCGCCGATTATCGCAGCCAGCTCATCGAAGTGCTGGTCGGCCGTGCCCTGCAGCAAGTGCTGCCCTGATCTTCAGTGGAGTCTGCCCCATGACCGAGCTTGTCGACATCGCCTTTACCGTCAATGGCCGCCAGATCGCCGGCAAGGTGGAGAATCGCCGCCTGCTGGTGGATTTCCTACGCGAGGAACTCGATCTCACCGGCACGCATATCGGTTGCGAGCATGGCGTCTGCGGTGCCTGCACCATCCTGATGGATGGCGCGGCGGTGCGCTCCTGCCTGATGTTCGCGGTGCAGGCCGATGGCGCCAGCTTCACCACCGTGGAAGGCTTGGCCGAGGAGGGCAAGCTCTCGCCGTTGCAGGAGGCCTTCCATCGCCACCATGCCCTGCAATGCGGCTTCTGCACGCCGGGCATGCTCGCCACCGCACAGGCCCTGCTGGACGAGAATCCGTCGCCCAGCGCTGAAGAGGTGCGCGATGCGATTTCCGGCTCGATCTGCCGCTGCACTGGCTACATGCCGATTGTCGAAGCGATTCTCGATGCCGCCCGCCAGTTGGGCGGCCATGCCGCGTTGACGCACGAATAGTAGATACCGCCAACAGAGAAGGGACAGGACCATGAGCAATCCGTGGGACGGCTACATACCAGAGGAAACCATCGAGCATTACCGACGCGCTGGTTTCGCGCGGCCCTCCGATCTCGGCAAGGCGCCGGCCCTGCTGATCATCGACGTGCAATATCTCACCACCGGCGAGGGGCCGATGCCGCTCTCCGAAGCGGTGTCGTATCACCCGATGAATTGCGGCGAGGATGCCTGGAAGGCCATCGGCCATATCCGGCAGTTGATCACCGCCTTCCGCAAGGCCGGCTTCCCGATCATCTATCCGCATATCTCCTCGATTCGCATGCGCGCCAAGCATAACCGCATGCCGACCGATAATGTGAATCCCCGCCATCTCGAGATCGTCGAGGAAGTGGCGCCGCAGCCTGGCGATGTACTGCTGCCCAAGACCACGCCCAGCGCCTTCTTCGGCACGCCGCTGGTGAAGTATCTCAACAGCCTCAAGGTTGATACGCTGTTCCTGGTCGGCAACACGACCAGCGGCTGCATCCGCGCTTCGGCCATCGATGCCTTCGCCTATGACTACAAGGTGATCGTGCCGCATGAAGGCTGCTACGACCGTTCGCCGGTCTCGCATGCGGTCAACCTGTTCGATATGGGCAGCAAGTATGCCGAGGTGGTGGATACTGCTGAAGCCATCGGCATGCTGCAGACCATGGCGGCCCAGAACGCGAGCCAGAGTGCCGTCGCCGCTGAGTAGCGGCTAAGCAACGGCGGTACTCTGGCTGAACTGAGCACCGCCGTATCGCCGAAATAATACCAGGGAATATCCGTGGACCCTCGGGCCCGCGGCAGGGATCGTGCGTCCTGCGGTCCGGCCTGTTCACTAGTCCAGTACTCTTGCAAAGCAAGGCGCCCATGTCGCTTCGTTCCTTCGCCGAGAAACGCCGAGATCTGCTGGTCATGGCCGCCTTGCTGACCGCCACGCTGGTTGTGTCGCTGGCACTGCAATGGCTGTCGGTGCCGGCGCCGTTCCTGCTCGGCGCATTGCTGACCGCCATCGGCTTTTCCCTGCGCGGCATCAAGGCGCAGGTGCCACGATCGCTTTTCCTGTTTTCCCAGGGCGCCATCGGCGTTTCGGTCGCAGGCTGGATCAGCCCCGAGGCGCTCAACGGCTTCGCCACCAGTTGGCCGCTGTTTGTCGGCCTCACTATCGTGATGATCTTCGTTGCCTACCTGATCGGCGTGGTGGTGAGCCGCCGCACCAGCATTCCGGTGGATGCGGCGATCTGGGGCGGCCTGCCTGGCATGGCCAGCATGATGGTGGCGGCGGCGCATCAATCCGGTGCCGATAGCCGCCTGGTCGCCTTCATCCAATATGTCCGCGTAGCCGAGGTGGTGCTGGTCGCCACCGTGGTATCGCATTTCCTGGCCGACGACATCACCGGCACCGGCCTGCATGTCGGCGCCGCGGACCTGCCTTCCACCATTGCCAGCATCGCCATTGCCTGCCTAGCGATACCGGCGGCACGCATCCGCTGGATGCCGGCGGCGCCGATCCTGGTGGCGATTTCAGCCGGCAGTGTGTTGCAGCTCAGCGGCGTGGCGCAGGTGTCGATCCCGAACTGGCTGCTGCTGGGTGCCAATGTCACCCTCGGCATTCAGATCGGCCTGCTGTTCACGCGCCAGACCATTGATTCTGTCGTCCGCATCATTCCGCCGGTGGTGCTGTCCTCGGCAGTGCTGATCCTGATCAGCGCCATCGCCGCCTATGGCGTGTCGCAGGTGATGCATGTGGACCAGCTCACCGCCTTCCTGGCCACAGCGCCGGGCAGCATCGACATGATTGCCATCATCGCCATGACCAACCATGCCAATGTTTCCTTCGTGCTGGCGAACCAGGTGACGCGGCTGCTGCTGGTGGTGGTGATCGGGCCGATATTGGCGCGCCGCGTGACGCGCCAGGTCAAATACCAGGAAACCAAGTATCGCGAAGCAGGGGATTAGGCATGGCGTTGCAGATGACGGGCGAAGTGGAGATCGCGGCGGAGATTACCCAGGTCTGGGCGGCGCTGAATGACAAGGATGTGCTGGGACAGTGCATTCCCGGCTGCCGCGAGATCGACTGGGTGTCGGAGGACGTGCTGAGTGCCGTAGTGGTGGCCAAGCTCGGCCCGGTGCGGGCGACTTTCTCCGGCAAGGTGACGATCAGCGACCGCCAGGAACCAGTGCGTTACCGCATCAGCGGCGAAGGCAATGGCGGCATCGCCGGCGCGGCCCAGGGCGGGGCGCTGGTGCATCTCTCAGCCAGTGATACCGGCACGCTGCTGCGCTACGAGGTCGAAGCCAAGGTGGCGGGCAAGATCGCCCAGCTCGGCCAGCGCCTGATCGAAGGCACCGCCAAGAAGAATGCCGATGAATTCTTCACCAAATTCGCAGCTTTGATGCAGCCGGAGGCAATGCCGGTCTAGGGTTCACTAATAGCAATCGCCAGGAGGCTATCATGGTACAGGGTCGTTTTAAGGCAGTATCCACGCGTCTCCTGCAGCGTATCGGCCTTTCGGCCGCTGCGCTGCTGCTTGGGCCGCTTGCCACGCCGGCAATGGCGCGCGAGGTGATCATTGGCTGGCCAGCCACCATCACCATGAATCTGGCGCCGATCGCCGCCGGTATCGAACTCGGCCTGTTCCAGAAGGAAGGCTTGAGCATCCGCGTCGTCGAACTTAAGGGCACGTCGATGGTACTGCCGCAGGTGGTGTCGAAGGGCGTCGATTTCGGTTTTGTAGGGGCCGAGCCGCTGGCGGTGCTAAAGCAGCCGGGCCGTTCGCCGATGCCGGTGAAGTATTTCTACAACGCCACGCCCTTCTACAATTGGGAGATCATCGTGCCGGAGGCCGGCCCGGTGCATAAGATCGAAGACCTCAAAGGCAAGAAGGTCGGCGTGCAGGTACTGACCAACACCCATATGCCGATCACCCGCGTGCTGCTGAAGAATCACGGTCTGGTGGAGGGCCGCGACTACAGCTTCCAGACCATCGGCTATTCCGGCCAGGCGCTGTATTCGCTGATGCGTGGCGATGCCGATGCCTATTACATCGGCTGGAACGAGATTGCCAATTACCAGGCGATGGGGGCCAAGCTGCGCATCCTGCCGATGGACCGCGAGATCAAGACGCTGTTCGGCAATGGCTATGTTGCCGCCGAGGACCGCTTCAAGAGCGACCCGCAGACCATGGTCGGCTTCGGCCGCGCCATGGCGCAGGCGACGCTGGCTTGCCTTGGTGCGCTGGAATGGTGCGTCAAGGCGACCTGGAAGGTCTATCCGCAGGTCAAGCTGAAAGACGGAACGGAAGCCGAGATCATGGCCAAGAGTGTGCCAGTGGTGCAGACCATCCTCAAGACCATGCTGCCCCAAGGCCTGAATGACAATCCGCGCTATGGCGCCTTCTCCGAGGAATCCTGGAGCAACCTGCTGCGCTTCCTGCATGAAGGCGGCGAATTGCAGTCGCGCGACATCCCCACCAGCACGCTCTATTCCAATGAACTGGTGGATCAGATCAATGTCTTCGACCGCAAGGCATTGATGCAGACGATCAGCACCCTGAAGTAAGCGGAAGCAGGCGCAAAGCGCCGAGAGCAGGGAAAAGACCGGGGCAGCGGTGGATGCGCTGCCCAGGTATCTGCTTCTGCTGTTCCTACTGAACTGCCTGCGCCAGCCGGGCGTTCCGCGGCGGGCTGCGGTGCTGTAAGCTCGCATCCCGGCATGCTGTATCTCGATCATCTCACCGTCATTGCTCCCGATCTTGCCGAAGGCGCTGCACATGTGCGCGCCTGCCTGGACCTGGATGTGCCTTTCGGCCAGCGGCACCTTTATATGGGCAGCCATAATCACCTGCTGCAGCTCGGTGGCAGCGTCTATCTCGAAATCGTCGCGCTCGATCCTGATGGCCGGGCGCCTGGCCGGCCGCGCTGGTTCGGCCTGGATAATATGAGGGCGGTCCGTGCCGCCTGGGATGATGGCCGCCGCCTGCGGGGTTGGGTGGCGCGGGTGGATGGCATGGACGCGGTTCTCGCCCGTCATGCCACCATCTTCGGCACCAAGGTGGCGTTGCCACCAGAGAATCCGGTGTTCGATTTTGCGATCCCGGTCGATGGGTCGCTGCCGCTGGATGGTGCTGCGCCGTCGCTCATCGACCGCCGGGGCAAGCCGCGCTCGCTGGCGACCATGGCTGATCTGGGGGCGCGGCTGCATTCCTTTTTCCTGGAACACCCAGACCCGGTTGCCCTGTCAGGGCTTTATGCCGGCCTGGCGACAGACCGCCCGCCGCAGATCCGGCCCGGTCCTGTGCTGCGTTATCGTGCCATGATCGAAACGCCGGCGGGCCTGCGCGAACTGACGTAAGGCCTCCCGCTTCATAATTGCACTTGCCAAAGCCGGCGAGGCTGGATAATTATATCAACAATGTTGATATAAAAGCAGGAGGGAACGATGGCAAAGTCCGCCTATATCGCTGGTGTCGGCATGACCAGCTTTACCAAGCCCGGTACCAATGAGCCTTTCCCGGTGATGGCCAAGCAGGCGATTTCAGAAGCCCTGGCCCATGCCGGCCTGGAATTCTCCGCCGTGCAGCAGGCCTATGCCGGCTACGTCTATGGCGATACCACCTGCGGCCAGCGCGCGGTCTACACCGCCGGCATCACCGGCATTCCGATCATCAATGTCACCAATGCCTGCGCCACCGGCTCCACGGCCCTGTTCCTGGCCCGCCAGGCGGTGGAAGCCGGCGTGGTCGATTGTGCTTTGGCGCTTGGCTTCGAGCAGATGCCGGCCGGCGCCATCGATGTGATCTACCCGCAATGGCCGAGTCCGTGGCAGCCCAGCCTGGAAGCCGCGCAGCGCGTGCAGGGCGAATCCGCCGCACCGTTTGCCTGCCAGCTTTTCGGCGGCGCCGGCCGCGAATACATGGACCGCACCGGCATGGCCGCCGAGACCATGGCGGAAGTGCAGGTGAAGGCCCGCCGCCATGCCGCCAATAACGAGCGCGCGCTGTTCCGCAAGCCGGTGACGGTGGAGGAAGTGATGGCCTCGCCGGCGATGTTCGGCCCGCTCACCCGCCTGATGTGCTGCCCGCCCACCTGTGGCGCTGCCGCCGCCATCGTGGTGTCGGAGGATTTCGCCCGCCGCCATGGCCTGAACCGTGCCGTGCGCGTGCGCGCCCAGGCGATGGTCAGCGATCAGCCCGATGTGTTCGAGGCCGGCAGCATGATGAAGCTGGTCGGCTACGACATGGCGCATACTGCTTCGCGCCGGGTTTACGAGGCCGCCGGCGTCGATCCCAAGGACATTCCGGTGGTGGAGCTGCACGATTGCTTCGCCTCCAACGAGATCATCGCCTATGACGCACTGGGGCTGATCGATAGCGGCGATGCCGAGCGTTTTGTGCGCGACGGCGACAATACCTATGGCGGCCGCTGTGTTACCAATCCTTCGGGCGGCCTGCTCTCCAAGGGCCATCCGCTCGGTGCCACCGGCCTGGCGCAATGCGCCGAACTGGTGTGGCAGATGCGCGGCGAGGCCGGGGCGCGCCAGGTGGAGGGTGCCAAGCTGGCGCTGCAGCATAATCTCGGCCTGGCTGGCGTCTGCGTCATCAGCCTGTATGAGGCGCCTGCCGCAGCCTAAGCGAGCGCAAACGGGGCGAGCGCAAACGGGGAGGCCGCCGCGCGTGCGGCGGCTTCACTCCGGCTGGTAGACGCTGATCCAGGGTTTGTCCTGGTCGCGCACCATTTGATAGAGCACGGCCCAGAAGGTTTCGAGCTGCTTGCGTGGCAGGTGGCGCAGGCTGGTTTCGATATGCTCGAACTGCAGCTTGGTCAGGCGGCGGTCGAGTTGCAGGCCCTTGGGCGTGCAGTAATGGCAGCGGTGGCGGCGATCGGTCTTGCCCGGCCGCTGCTCTATCAGGTCCATGCGCATAAGCTGGTTCAGGGTGCGTGACAGCGCCTGGTTGGTGATGCGCAGGATCGAGAGAATCTCGTTCACCGTGATGCCGGGATTATGCGCCGTCAGGTACAGCACGCGGTGATGCGCGCGGCCCATGTCGTATTGCGACAGTACGCGGTCGGCAAGATGAGCCATTTCCATATGCACGTAAAACACCAGTTCCAGCGTGCGGCGCGAATCCTGCTCCACATCGGCCATCATCGCGGCTGTCGCCACAGAGGCGGTATTTGCTGCCGCCACTGACTTCTTCTGCTTCGCCGCCATCGGCGCTCACCCCATATTCAACCAGGGAATCCGTGCGGCAAATGCCGCCGGCTCCGCTTCCAGATCGCTCTGCATAAGGGAATTCCAGCGATTAAACCAGCCAAAAGCGGCGATAACGGTAATGATCTCATGCAACGCCTCGGTGCCGTGATGCCGCGCGGCGGCAGCATAGGCGGCGCTGGTATCGCCCATCGGCAAGCGGCCACCGGCGGCGGCAAGGTCGAGCGCCGTGCGTTCGGCATCATCATAGAGCGGCGAGGTGGCGCGTTCGGGCAGGGCGATGATCTTGGCTTCCGCCACGCCGGCATGCGCGGCGGCATGCACGACATGCGCGGTGGTGTAGCGGCAGCCGGCGATGCGGCTGGTTTCAGCGGCGATCATGAAGCGGAAGGCTTCCGGGAAGTGGCCGGGGCCGCGCGCCGTCACGCGCACCAGGCCGAGCACTGCACTCAGCAGGCCCTCGCGCCGCGCCATGGTGAACAGCGCATTCGGGCGATAACCGACAAAGTCGATAAGTGCCTGCAATTCCGCGGCATTGCTGCCGGCATCAGCGGATTCGAGCGGACTGATCCGTGCCATGAGTATTTCCTCCTGCTGCGCCATGCCTGTTTAATCCCGGATGGCATTTATAGAAAACATGTTGATATATTGATCAAGCGGTGATAATAGTGCCGCCAATAGTCGCGTACTGCAACGATAAAAAAACCGGAGGAAACCATGAAGCCGTCGCGTGCCACAGCCGTGGCCTGTTCCGCTCTCGCGCTTGCTCTTGCAGCGGGCGTTGCATTTTCCGCAGCCACTGCCGCAGCGCAGCCGGCCGACAAATTCCGCATTGCCGGCATCATTCCGTTGAGTGGTGCCTGGGGTATCATCGGCGAGAATATGCGCCGTGGCGCCACCATCGCCATAGAAGAGCGCGGCAGCAAGGTGCTCGGCAAGCCCATCGAAGTGATGTGGGAGGATACCGAAACCTCCACCCAGGTGGCGGTGCAGAAGGCGACTCGTGCGCTTTCTCAGGGCGTACACACGGTGTTCGGCGAAGTCTCGTCCGGTTCCACCCTGGCGATCATGAAGCTGACCGATCAGCGCAAGGTGCCGCAGATCGTCACGCTTTCCGCCGACGACCGCATCACCGGCGCCGACAAGAGCCGCTACACTTTCCGCACCTCGAATACCGTGTCCATGGAAAACACCATGATCGGTGAATTCGCCAAGCGCCAGTCGGTGAAGAAGCTCTACGGCATCATCGCCGATTACCAGGTCGGTCGCGATATGTGGACGGCGCTGAAGGCCGATCTTGCCAGCAAGAATATTGCCGTTGCCGGCGAGGAATTCGCGCCGATCGGCTCGAAGGATTATTCGATCATGCTGGACAAGGCAGTGAAGTCCGGCGCCGATGGCCTGCTGCTGCTGGTGGTTGGCGGCGACGTGGTCACGTCGCTGAAGCAGGGCGGCGAAACCGGCCTGCCGCAGAAGATGAAGGTGATGGGCACCATGCTGATGGATGAGACGCTGGGTCTTGCCGTCGGCCCCACCGGCGCGCTCGGCATCAATTCCACTTTGCGCTACCACTACACGCAGGATACGCCGCGCAACAAGAAGTTCGTTGCCGCCTACCAGGCGAAGTTCAACGAACTGCCGAGCCAGTATGCCGGCGAGGCCTATGATGGCCTGAGCTGGTGGCTCGATACCGTGGAAAGCACCGGCGTTTGGGACAAGGAGAAGTGGGTGGATGCGTTCCGCAACTCCGTGCGCCAGGATTCGGTCGAAGGCGTGAAGCGCATGCGGGCCTGCGATAATCAGGCGGAGCAGATCGGCCTGTTCGGCACCGCCGTCAGCGGCGCCAATGCCAGCGTCACCATGAAGGTGGTTGAGACTTTCCAGTCCGCCACCCTGTTCAAGCCCTGCGGTTGATCCTCCCCGGACGCCGCGCCGGCGCGGCGGTTGCACTCCCACGCAGCCGCCGCGCCGGTCAGCTTCTCGCATCAGGCCAGAACATTCCGGGCTAAAGCATGTCCACCATCGTCATCGGTCTCAGCATCGGTATGCTGCTGTTCCTGCTGGCCGCAGGCCTGACGCTGATTTTCGGCATGCTGGGCATCATCAATTTCGCCCATGGCGCGCTCTACATGCTGGGCGCCTACTTCGCCTATCAGGTCGCTGCCAGTTTTGGCACCTTCTGGCTCGCCCTGCTGATCTCGCCCTTGCTGCTCGCCCTGGTTGGCGCCGGCATCGAGCGGCTGGTGCTGCGGCCAATCTACAGCCGCGCCCATGAATTCCAGTTGCTCGCCACCTTCGGCCTGATTCTGGTGCTGGAGGAATTCGTCCGCGTGGTCTGGGGCCTGCAGCTCCGCTCCATCGCGCCGCCGCCCGGTCTCTCCGGCAGCATCAACCTGTTCGATACCGACATCTCGAAATACCGCCTGTTCGTGGTGTTTTTCGGCGCCATCATGGTCGCGCTGCTGTTCTTCGGCATCGAGCGCACCAAGCTTGGCCTGATCCTGCGCGCCAGCAGCGACAATGCTGCCATGGCCGCCAGCCTCGGCATCAATGTCAACCGCGTGCGCACCGGCATCTTCGCGCTGGGCGCGGCTTTGGCCGGGATCGGTGGCACGATCGCGGGACCGATGCTGCCGATCCAGTTGCAGATGGGCTTCACGGTTATTCTCGATTGTTTCATCGTGGTGATCATCGGTGGTCTCGGCAATATCCGTGGTGCGGTGTTCGGCGCGCTGCTGATCGGCATGACCCGCGCCTTCGGCCAGCAATATGCCGCCGAGTGGATCGACATCGCTACCTACGCTGTGCTGGTCGCCACGTTGCTGCTGCGTCCCGCCGGCCTGTTCGGCATCAGGGTGCGCACGGCATGACGCGCAATCTGCATCCCGAAGCCCTGCCGATTCTGGGCTTGGCCCTGGTCTTCCTCGGCGCCGGCCTGTTCTCGGCCAATGAAGGCTTCATCTATCTGGTGGCGCTGATCATGATCTGGTCGATCTTCGCGCTCGGCTACGATATCGCCTTCGGCCTTTCCGGGTTGCTCTCGTTTGGCCACGCCGCCTTCTTCGGGCTTGGCGCCTATGCCGCTGCCTGGGCGATGCTGGATGGCGGCTGGCCTTTCTCGCTGGCCTTGCTGGCGGCGACAATTGCCGGCGCGCTTACCGCTTTGCTGTTCGGCATTATCGGCCGGCGCGTATCGGGTCTCTATTTCTCACTGATGACTTTGATGCTGGCGGAACTGATCGCCATCGTGATGACGACGCGGTTGCGCAAGCTTTCGGGCGGCGTCGACGGCCTGCCCGGCGTGCCGCGTCCGGCCTTCGGCGAAATCGATTTCTTCAACAACCATGCCTTCTACTGGAGCATCTATGCCGCGTTCTTGGCAACGCTGGTGTTCTGCGGCATCTTCAAGCATTCGCCCTTCGGCCAGGCCCTGCAGGGCCTGCGACAGAATCCGGTGCGCGCCGAACAGATCGGCTTCGATATCACCGGCCTGCGGCTGGCGGCACTCACGGTTTCGGGTGGTTTTTCCGGCCTTGCCGGCGCCTATCTCGCCTCGCTGATGATGTATGTCAGCCCGCAGATGCTGAACTGGAAGATTTCCGGCGACGTGGTGATCATGACCTTGCTTGGCGGCAGCGGCACGCTGCTGGGGCCGGTGATCGGTGTCACCCTGGTGGAATTGCTGCGCGAGGGCCTCTCCGCCAGCACACAATATTGGTATGGCATCCTCGGCGTCATTTTCATCTTCTGCACCATCTTCCTGCCCCAGGGTCTTGTGGGCCTGGGGGCGCGGTTATGGAAGCGGTCATGACAGCAGAAATCGCCCTTTCCTGCCGCGATGTCAGTGTCCGCTTCGGGCAGTTCCAGGCTTTGAGCAATGTCAGCCTGGATCTCGAACGCGGCAAGACCATCGCCCTGATCGGCCCCAATGGGGCCGGCAAGACCACGCTGATCAATGCCCTGAGCGGCCGGCTGACCATGGCAGCCGGCAGTATCGAACTGGCGGGCCAGGATATCACGGCATTGCCGGCGCATCGCCGCGCCGCAGCCGGTCTGGGGCGCAGCTTCCAGATCATCAATATCTTCGACCGCATGACGGTGCTGGAGAATCTGCGCCTGGCGGCGCAGCCGCGCCGCTTCCGGCTGCAACCCTTCTGGCGGTCAGTGGCGGCATGGCCGGAACTCACCGAGCAGGCAAGGCGGGTTGCGGGCGAAGTCGGCCTGGAAGCCGAGCTTGATCAGCCGGTGGCGGTGCTGAGCCATGGCAAGCAGCGCGCCGTTGAGCTCGGCCTGTCCTTGATGACCGAGCCGAGCGTGCTGCTGCTGGATGAGCCATTGGCTGGCGTCGGCCAGGCCGAGATCGATGCCGCCATGGCCTTGCTTGATCGCGTGCGGCGCCATCGCTCCGTGCTGCTGGTGGAGCATAACATGGATGCGGTGATGCGCATTGCCGACGAGATCGTGGTGATGATCGCCGGTGAAGTGCTGATGCGCGGCTCGCCCGACGCGGTCTGCCGCGACGCGGAAGTGCGGCGGCTCTATCTTGGGACGGATCAGGCCCATGCTTGAACTGCAGAACGCTGATGTCTTTTATGCCAAAGCGCAGGCGCTGCATCATGTCGATTTCGCTATTGCCGCCGGCGGCATCGCGGCCTTGATCGGGCGCAACGGCGCCGGCAAATCCACCCTGCTGCGGGCGCTGGCCGGCGGCCAGGCGGTGGCTTCAGGCGCGCGGCGGCTGGATGGCGCGGATATCACCAGGCTGGCGGCGCATGAATGCAGCCGGCGTGGCATCGCCCTGGTGCCGGAGAACCGGCAGATCTTCCCCAGCCTGACGGCGGAGGAAAACCTGCGCCTGCCGGCGGCGATCCATCCACCCGGTTATTGGACGCTGGAGCGCGTCTACGGCCTGTTTCCGCGCTTGGCCGAGCGCCGCGCCACCAATGGTACGTCGCTCTCCGGCGGCGAGCAGCAGATGCTGGCGATCGGTCGCGCATTGATGGCCAATCCGCGCTACCTGCTGCTGGACGAACCGACCGAAGGCTTGGCGCCGGTGGTGGTGGATGCGATCATCCAGGCCATTGGCGAGATCAATGCCCAGGGCACCGCTGTCGTGCTGGTGGAGCAGAATTTCAAGGTGCCGCGCCTGCTGGCGCAGCAATTTCATCTGATCGATAGCGGCCGCATCGTGTGGAACGGCGGGCCTGAGGCAATCGCCGAGGCGCAGGACCGCATGATGATCGGGCATTAAGCATTGGTGTGAGGAGCAGGGGCATGTACAGCAAGGTTGATGATCCGTCGCAATGGCTGCTGCCGCAGGCGCTGGCCGAACAGGGCGCGCGGCAGCCCGATGCGCCCTGGATCATCATGACCGATGGCGCTCGCCTCAGCTTCGGCGAGGCGGCTGCCGATGTCACCCATGTCGCCGGCTACATCAGTAGCCTCGGCATCAAGCCGGGCGACATGGTGGCGGTGATGATGCCGAATGGCATCGATCTGGTGCGGGCCTGGCAGGGTTTGGGTCGGCTCGGCGCCGTGGCGGTGATGCTGAACACCGAATTGCGCGGCGCTTTCCTTGAGCATCAATTGCGCAATTGCGGCGCCGATCTCGCCATTGTCGATGCCAGCCTGCTGGAGCCGGTGCTTGCTGCTGGCGCTGATGTGCCGAGCCTGAAGCGCATCATCGTGGTGGGCGACAAGCCCGCGCATGCCGCCGCGAGCCAGGTTTTGCTCGACTGGGCCGGGTGGCGCCAGGCGCCGGCCTATGACGGGCCGATGCCGCGTGCCGAGGATATCGCCTGTGTCATGTACACGTCTGGCACCAGCGGCCCCTCAAAGGGCGTGCTGATGCCCCATGCCCATTGCGCGCTCTATGGTATCGGCCAGATCAAGGCGGTGCAGCTTACCGCGGCGGATAAATACTACATCACCTTGCCGCTGTTCCACGCCAATGGCCTGCTGATGCAACTCGGCTGCACCATCCTGATGGGCATTCCGGCGGTGATCCGCCAGCGTTTCAGCGCCTCGGAATGGCTCAACGATATCCGCCAGCATGGCTGCACGGTGTCGAACGGACTCGGTGCACTGGCTGCCTTCGTGCTGTTGCAGCCGCCACGGCCCGAGGACAATCAGCATAAGCTGCGCGTGCTGTGCAACGCGCCGAACCTGCCCGAGCATGAAGCCGCCTTCCGCCAGCGATTCGGCATCGGCGATATCGTTTCCGGCTTCGGCATGACGGAAGTGAATATCCCGGTCTGGGGCCGTATCGGTCAGCCCTGTCCGGGTGCCGCCGGCTGGGCGCATGAGGAGCATTTCGAGGTCATCGTCGCCGATCCGGAAACCGACCGCCCAGTGCCGCCGGGCGAACTTGGCGAAATCCTGGTGCGGCCGAAAGTGCCCTTCGGCTTCATGGTCGGCTACCACAACATGCCGGAGCGCACCGTCGAGGCCTGGCGGAATCTCTGGTTCCATACCGGCGATGCCGGCACCAAGACCGCCGATGGCCTGATCACTTTCGTCGACCGCATCAAGGATTGCATCCGCCGCCGCGGCGAGAATATTGCCGCCACCGAGGTGGAGAGTGCCATCGGGCGCCTGGATGGCATCGAGGAAGTAGCGGCCTTCGCCGTGCCGTCCGACATCGCCGGTGGCGAGGATGAACTGATGTTGGCCATTGTGCAGAAGCCGGGCGCGGCATTGGCACCGGAAGCAGTGGCGCGTTTCGGCGATGGCGTGCTGCCGCGCTTCGCCACCCCGCGCTATATCGAATTGCTGCCTGAATTGCCCAAGACCGCCACCGGCAAAGTGCAGCGCGCCGTATTGCGCAAGCGCGGTGCAGGTCAGGCCTGGGATCGCGAAAAGGCCAAGGCCAAGGTGGGGTAAAGGCTATATCAGTCGGGGAATTTGGAGCGGGTGAGGGGAATCGAACCCCCGTCGTAAGCTTGGGAAGCTTCTGCTCTACCATTGAGCTACACCCGCGCAACGCACAGCGTCGGCTGGGCGCACCTTAGCCAAGCCGGCGCGGGGCTGCAAGGTCAGGGCCGGCAGGGGGCGGGCCGAAGCAGGCTCGTTGCGCGGATGTAGCTGCCCTCAGGTGGGCGGGTATCAGGATGCAGGCGCCAGGGCCGTGGTGCTGAGGCGCTGGGTCATGGTGTCGACCTCCTCGCTGCTGACCGGCCAGGAGGCGGCCTGGCTGGCGGAGAATTTGCTGCCGCGCCATTGCTGATAGATTTTGACCAGCGTGTCGCCTTGCTTGCCGAACCAGAAGACACCGACTTCACCGACGCCTTCACCATAGCCGCTGCCCACCGGTATGTGCGGCGTGTTCTGGCACACCACGCGGATCAGCGTGTAATCATTGGCCAGCGGCTGCACGGTGGCGGTGAAATTCTCCCGACCGCAAGCCTGTACCAGCGGCGTCAGGGACTGGTTGATGAAATCCTGCATCGGCATACCCGGCAGCTTCTGCGCCACCACGCCGTAAAGCCGCTTCCACGCCTTGAAGCTGTCGCCTTTCGGAATCTGCTCCTGGATGAAAGCCGTTTCTCGCTGCTGCCGGTTCACTTCGCTGCCGCCGAGCGGTTCTTCGTATTTTTGCCAGCTAGGCCCAGGATGCTTTGCCACGGCATCGAATAGTCGCACCGTCTGGGTCGTCTTGTCGGCTGTCTTCGCCGTATTGGTCTGTGCCGCACTGGTGGCGGCCAGCGCACAGCCGGCAAGCAAGGCCAGCAGCAGGGCCGTGCCTCGCCGATGCCTAAGGCGCCAAACATGTGGCGGCTGATTCAAATCGTCGGATGAAATCGAAGGCTGTCGCATGACTCTCTCCCGATTTGCTCAATAAGTACAATCTGTGGAGAGTATTTCGGAACTTCAAGTGCGACTTTTTCAACTTCAGATGGGGAATATCAGGCAGGTGGTGGTGCCATGGGCATAGAGCTTGCCGCTGGCATCGTAGAGATGGCCTTCCGCCGTGCCGACCTGGCGGCCGACATTGACGACCGTGCCGACGCAGAAGACCGGGCCGATCTGGTCCGAGAGGCCGCGCACCAGGTGCACACGGTATTCCAGCGTGGTGTAGCCGGTGCCTTTCTTCAGCGTGCTCTGGATGGCGCAGCTCATGGCGCTGTCCATCATCGTGCCGGTGAAGCCGCCATGCACGCTGCCGATCGGATTGTAATGCCGCCGCTGCGGCCGGGCGGCGAACACGACGCGGCCGACCTCGGCCTCGTGGATCCACATATTCATGCTTTCGGCGATCGGTGCGCCGGGAAAGGTGCCGTCCATCAGGCCGCGGAACAGGTCGATGCCATCCAGTTCGCGCAGCTTTTCCAGCGGCAGCACGCCGAAAACCGGGTTGGCCGGCGGCTGGACATCGCTTGGAAAACGGGGGGCGGCTGCAGCCATGACGGTTCCTCCTTGGCGGGGCGGCTTAATTAGTGTAGATACACATATTATGAATTCCGCCCCTGGACGCAACCCTCTCGACCCGGCTGACGTGGCGGCAGGACCTGATTTGCCGGCAGGGCAGGATATGCGGCCCTGGCCGGAGCCGAAGCCTGACGGACGGGAATACTGCCCCTGTTATGAATCGCGCCGCCTGGCCCGGCGGGTGAACCTGTTCTACGAAACCAATACCGGCCTGACCTCGGCGCAGTTCAGCCTGGTCGGCTTTGCCCTGGCGCGGCCCGGCCTGTCGATCTCCGAGATGGCGCGGCTGCTGGATGTCGACCGCACCACGGTGACGCGCAACCTGGCGATCCTGGAGCGGCTCGGCCTGGTGCGGCAGGAAGCCGCCCCCGGTGATGCGCGGCGCCGCGCGCTCCATGCCACTGCGGAAGGCCGTGTCGCCTGGCGTGCCGGCCTTGCCTCCTGGCGCGCGGCGCAGGCCAGCTTCAAGCAGCAGATCGGCGGCCAGGAGGCCTTCGATGACCTGATCGGCCTGCTGCGGCAAACCGCCAATCTGCTGCCTGGCGACGCGCCCAAAGCCGCAACCGGCTCGTAAATCCACGATCTAGTTGTGCTTTAGTCGAAAGCGGGCGGCCTCGTGCTTGGCCTTGGCGGATGTTTTGTGAATAATCCCCAGCGAAAGCGCGCCGGCCTTAAGCGGCGCCACAAGAATCTGTTGCCTAGGGAGAGCACCGCCATGGCCGATAACGAGCTGTTTCCGGTTTCCGACGCGTGGGCCAAGCGGTCCTGGATCGACAATGCCAAGTACAAGGCGCTCTACCAGCAGTCGGTGAGTGATCCGGAAGGCTTCTGGGCCGAGCAGGGCAAGCGCGTCGACTGGATCAAGCCCTATGCCAAGATCAAGGATGTGTCCTACGCCAAGGACGACCTGCATATCCGCTGGTATTACGATGGCGTGCTGAACGTTTCGGCCAATTGCATCGACCGCCACCTGGCTAAGCGCGGCGACCAGACCGCGATCATCTGGGAAGGCGACGATCCGGCCAAGTCGGCGCATATCACCTACAAGCAATTGCATGCCGAGGTGTGCAAGCTCGCCAATGTGATGAAGGCCAACGGCGTCAAGAAGGGCGACCGCGTCACCATCTATCTGCCGATGATCCCGGCGGCCGCCTATGCCATGCTGGCCTGCGCCCGCATCGGCGCCATCCATTCCGTGGTGTTCGGCGGCTTCTCGCCGGACAGCTTGGCCAACCGTATCCAGGATTGCGACAGCAAGTTCGTCATCACCGCCGATGAAGGCCTGCGTGGCGGCCGTGGCGTGCCGCTCAAGGCCAATGCCGATGCGGCGCTGAAATCCTGCCCCGGCGTCGAGAAGGTGCTGGTGGTGAAGCATACTGGCGGCAAGATCGATTGGACGGCGGGCCGCGATCTCTGGCTGCATGAAGAGGCCGCCAAGGTGCCGGCCGATTGCGCGCCGGAGCCGATGAACGCGGAAGATCCGCTGTTCATCCTCTATACCTCGGGCTCGACCGGCAAGCCGAAGGGCGTGCTGCACACGTCCGGCGGCTATCTCGTCTTCGCCTCGATGACGCACCAGTATGTTTTCGACTATCACGATGGCGATATCTACTGGTGCACCGCCGATGTCGGCTGGGTGACCGGCCACAGCTATATCCTCTATGGGCCGCTGGCGAACGGCGCCACCACGCTGATGTTCGAAGGCGTGCCGAACTATCCCGATGCCTCGCGCTTCTGGCAGGTGATCGACAAGCACAAGGTCAACATCTTCTATACCGCGCCGACCGCGATCCGCGCCCTGATGCGCGAAGGCGAGGCCCCGGTGAAGAAGACCAGCCGCGCGTCTTTGCGCCTGCTTGGTTCGGTCGGCGAGCCGATCAACCCTGAAGCCTGGCTGTGGTATCACCGCGTGGTCGGCGATGGCCGCTGCCCGATTGTCGATACCTGGTGGCAGACAGAGACCGGCGGCATTCTCATCACGCCGCTGCCCGGCGCTATCGCCCAGAAGCCGGGCTCGGCGACGCTGCCGTTCTTCGGCGTGCAGCCGCAATTGGTGGACGGCGAGGGCAAGGTGCTGGAAGGCGCCACCGAGGGCAACCTCTGCATTACCGATAGCTGGCCGGGCCAGATGCGCACCGTCTATGGCGACCACCAGCGTTTCATCGACACCTATTTCAGCACCTTCCCCGGCAAGTATTTCACCGGCGATGGCTGCCGCCGCGATGCCGATGGCTATTACTGGATCACCGGCCGCGTCGATGACGTGATCAACGTGTCGGGCCATCGCATGGGCACGGCGGAAGTGGAAAGCGCGCTGGTCGCCCATGCCAAGGTGGCGGAAGCCGCCGTGGTCGGCTATCCGCACGACATCAAGGGCCAGGGCATCTATGCCTATGTCACGCTCAAGGCCGGTATCAGTGCCAGCGACGAGCTGCGCGCCGAACTGGTGAAGCATGTGCGCACGCTGATCGGCCCGATCGCCACGCCGGACCTGATCCAGTGGGCGCCGGGCCTGCCCAAGACCCGCTCGGGCAAGATCATGCGCCGCATCCTGCGCAAGATCGCCGAGAACGAGTTCGGCGCGCTGGGCGACACCTCGACGCTCGCCGATCCCACCGTGGTGGATGATCTGATCAGCAACCGCCAGAACAAGGGCTGATCGGCTTTTCCGCCTTCGTCATGCTCGCTTTCGCGAGGGTGACGTTATGGGGTGAATTCTGAAACGTCGTCATGCCCGGGCTTGACCCGGGCATCTTTTTCAGCCGCCACGCGGCATAAGACCCCCGGATCAAGTCCGGGGGTGACGACTAATTCTTCTACAATCCGCAGCGTTTCCACTGGCCGATATCCCAGTGGAAATGCGCGCCATGGGCGGCGTCGCTGTTCGGCGTCAGCACCACGGAGAAATAGTCGCAGCTCTTGCGCGCCACTTCGCGCAGATAGGCACCGAAGGCATCGCGGCTGCGCCATTGCCGGTCGATGGAGATGCGCGTCTCGTCCATCAGGCTGAAGCCCCAGATGTCGATGGCGCGGCCATGGCCGTGTTCGGAAATGCGGCTGCCATTGCCGGTCATGCGCTTGCAGGTGAAGCCGCCGGCATGGTTCAGGCGCCTGAGTGGCTTGCCGAACGTGCCGAGCGCGAGCGGCTTCAGCACATCGCGCTCGAATTCCATCAGCCGCACCGCCATCGGGCAGGTCAGCTCCACCGGGCGGTTCAGTTCCAGCGTGGTGCGGTCGAGGCGGATGCCGTTTTCCAATGTGCAGCCGCCGCGGCCCTGCTCGGCCTGGGCGATCAACTCGAATTGCGCGCCGAGTGCCGCGAGATCGTTGAGGCAGGCCGACTGGATGGCATCGCGGTTCGGCCACAGTTTCAGGCTCGGCGGCGGCACCGGCACGGCCACGGGCTGTGGCGGCGGCGCCGGCACCGGGCGCGGGGCCTGGGCGCAGGCGGCCAGAAAGCCGAGCAGCAGCAGGGCGGCTAGACGTCGGAAACCGGCAGCCACAATACCTCCTCGATGCGTTCGGCATGACAGAACAGCAGCACCAGCCGGTCGATGCCGAGCGCGATGCCGGTGCAATCCGGCAGGCCATGGCGCAGGGCGGCGATGAAATCCGGGTCAATCGGATAATCGTAGCCATAGAGGCTGCGCTTCAGCGCCATATCGGCCTCGAAGCGGCGTTGCTGTTCCTCCGCATCGGTCAGTTCGGAAAAGGCGTTAGCCAGTTCGACGCCGCAGGCATAGAGCTCGAAGCGCTCGGCGAGATGCGGCGCACCGGGCTTCGGCCGGCTCAGGGCCGCCATGTGGATCGGGTAGTCATAGAGAATCGTCGGCGCCTTGAGGCCGAGCTGCGGTTCGATGCGCTCAAGCGCCAGGCGGAAATAGAGATCGTCCCAGCTATCGCCGTCATCGACGCGCAGGCCGATGCCGGCGCAGGCGGCGCGCATCGCAGCCGTGTCGGGCTTGAGCGGATCGGCGCCGATGCAGAGGCTGAGGTCGATGCCGGCATGCAGGCGGCAGGCCTCATGCACAGTGAGATATTGCCACGGCGCGGCGACATCGGCTTCCAGTCCCTGCCAGCGCAGTCGGCTCTCGCCGATGCTGGCCGCGATGGCGCGCAGCATCGCCTCGCAATCCTGCATCAGGCGGCGGTAATCGGCATGCGCACGATACCATTCCAGCAGGGTGAAAGCCGGGTGATGCAGGGCGGCGCGTTCGCCGTTGCGGAACACCGGGGCAAGCTGGAACAGCTTTTCCTCGCCTGCCGCCAGCAGCTTCTTCATGGCGAATTCCGGCGAGGTATGCAGATAGAGCGGTGCGCGGCTGCCATCGGGCCGCTCCAGCTCGGTGGCAAAGGCTTTCAGGTGCGGCTCCAGCCCGGGCGAGACCTGCAAAGCCGGGGTCTCGACCTCGACAAAGCGCTCAGCCGCGAAATACGCCCGGATTGCCGCCAGAATAGCCATGCGGCGCAACAGGTTGGGCCGCCTGCGGGCATAGAGCCCAGGCCGCCACCATTCCGTTCCCGTCTTGGTCATGTTTTCAGGCCGAATCGGGTTGTTTCACCGTATATGACCTGATAGTTTCCGGCCGGCTTTTACGCAAGCGGGCCTGGAATCGAGGGCCCGTTTTTTCGATTCAAAGGACGTCCCATGAAGGTCAATGCCAACCAGTTGCGCAAGGGCAACGTGGTCGAGATCAACAACAAGCTCTACGCCGTGATGACGGCGCAGAATATCCAGCCGGGCAAGGGCACCCCGGTGACCCAGCTCGACCTGCGCGATCTTGCCACCGGCCTGAAGATCAGCGAGCGCTACCGCACCACGGAATCCGTCGAGCGCGTTTTCATCGAAAACCGCGAATTCAGCTTCCTCTATGCCGAGGGCGACACGCTCACCTTCATGGATGTGGAGAATTACGAGCAGCTGCCGGTGCCGCGCGAGGTGGTGGGCGACAGCGCGGTGTATCTGCAGGACGGCATGAAGGTCGAGATCGCGCTGTATGAAGGCAAGGCGGTCAGCGTCGAGATGCCGCAGACCGTGATCCTCGATGTCGCCGAGACGGAGCCGGCGGTGAAGGGCCAGACGGCCGCTTCCTCCTACAAGCCGGCGATCCTGTCGAATGGCGTGCGCATCATGGTGCCGCCCTTCGTCGGCATCGGCACCCGCATCGTCATCAACGTCGCCGAGAATGCCTATATGGAGCGCGCCAAGGACTAAGCGCCGCAGCTTCACGCCGCAAAGCAAAAGCCCGCCATTCCGGCGGGCTTTTTTTATTCAGACGGTTTCCTTCACGCGGGCATCGAAGCATTGCCGCGCCGCTTCCATGCGGTCGCCATTCTGCATCACCCATTGCCACATGCCGCAAACCACTTCGCCCAAGCTGTGGCCGAGCGGCGTGAGACTGTATTCCACATGCGGCGGCACCACCGGGTGCACATGGCGGGCCACCAGTCCGTCGCGCTCCAACTGGCGCAGGGTCTGGGTCAGCATCTTCTGGCTCACGCCCGGCAGGCGTTCGCGCAGGCGCGAGAAACGCATCGGGCCGGCATCCAGGTTCTCGATGGTCAGCAAGGTCCAGCGGTCGGCCAGCCGGGTCAGCAGGTCGCGCACCAGTTCTTCCACGCGCGGGTCGTCGCAGCCGGCGCAGGAAACCGGCAAGTCGGTATCGGGTGTGGGGCTCAGCATCATCGGGGCTCCTAAAAAACGCATATCCAGGCTGGCACAGAGAAAACGCTGACGCGGATCACTGCAGCACAGTATCCGCGCGGTGCCTATGGAACTTTCGGGTGCCTTCTTGCCGAGTATAGCATAGGCGCCTATTTCTGCCCAAGCGCCGCCAACTGCCCCACCCCCTTGCGTGCGCAAAATCGCGGAGACTTGATGATGCCCGTCACATTCACCCTGAATGGCAAGCCCGTTCGCCTCGATGTCGATCCCGATATGCCGCTGCTTTGGGCAGTGCGCGATGAAATTGGCCTCACCGGCAGCAAGTTCGGCTGCGGCATGGCGCAATGCGGCGCCTGCACCATGCATGTGGAAGGCGAGCCGGTGCGCGCCTGTTCCACGCCGCTTTCCGCCATCGAAGGCAAGAAAATCACCACAATCGAGGGCCTGAATGGCAAGGTGGCGCAGGCGGTGCAGGCTGCCTGGGTGAAGCATGAAGTGGCGCAATGCGGCTATTGCCAGTCCGGCCAGGTGATGTCCGCAGTGGCACTGCTCAGCGGCAACAACAACCCCAGCGATGCGGATATCGACGAGGCGATGCGCGGCAATATCTGCCGCTGCGCCACCTATGTGCGGATCCGCTCCGCCATCCACGATGCCGCCAAGACCGTGAGGGCCTGAGCATGACCATGCAGCGACCGATCGATACTTCGCGCCGTTCCTTCCTCAAGGGCAGCGCTGTTGCCGCCGCCGGCCTCGTCGTCGGCTTCCACATGGCGCCGGCTGGCAAGGCCTTCGCCGCCACGGCTAAAGCGGGCGAGGGCGGCATGCTCAATGCCTTCGTGCGCATCGCGCCGGATGGCATTGTCACCGTCTATGCCAAGCATGTGGAAATGGGCCAGGGCAGCTATACCGGCCTTGCCACCATCCTGGCCGAGGAACTGGATGCCGACTGGAGCAAGGTGCGCGCCACCGGCGCGCCGGCCGATGCCAAGCTCTATGCCAACCTGGCTTTCGGCATGCAGGGCACTGGCGGCTCCACCGCGATGGCGAATTCCTGGGACCAGTTGCGCCAGGCCGGTGCCACGGCGCGCGCCATGCTGGTAGCCGCCGCCGCCGAACGCTGGAAAGTGCCGGCGGCTGAGATCACCGTCGCCAAGGGCGTGGTGTCGCATGCCGCCTCGGGCCGCAAGGCGGGTTTTGGCGAACTGGCCGTGGATGCCGCGCGCCAGACGCCGCCGGCCAGCGTGACGCTGAAGGACCCGGCGAAGTTCGCGCTGATCGGCAAGCGGGCGCCGCGCCTCGATGCTCGGGCCAAGGCCAATGGCACGGCGCAGTTCACCATCGACGTGAAGCTGCCGGGGCTGCTCACCGCCCTTGTCGCCCGTCCGCCGCAATTCGGCGGCAAGGTGAAAAGCGTCGATGCCGCCGCGACCCGCAAGGTGCCGGGTGTGGTCGACGTCGTGCAGGTGCCAAGCGGCGTTGCGGTGATCGCCAAGGGTTTCTGGGCCGCCAACAAGGGCCGCGAAGCCCTGCAGGTGGAATGGGATCTCAGTGCCGCCGAGACCCGTGGCTCGGACGAGATGCTGGCAAGCTACCGCGCGCTGGCGAAACAGCCCGGTGTCCCGGCACGGCGCGATGGCGATGCGGAAGTCGCCCTGAGTCAAGCAACGGCGGGGCAGGGGGCGCGGAAATTCGAGGCCACGTATGATTTTCCCTTCCTCGCCCATGCGCCGATGGAGCCGCTGGATTGCGTGGTACGCTTGAGCAATGACGCCTGCGAAATCTGGGCCGGCGACCAGTTCCAGACCGTGGATCAGGCCAATGCCGCCCATGTGCTGGGCTTCAAGCCGGAGCAGGTGAAGATCAACACGCTCTATGCCGGCGGCAGCTTCGGCCGCCGCGCCACCACCCAGTCGGATTACATCGTCGAGGCGGTGCAGGTGGCAAAAGCTTTCGGCGCCGGCAAGCCGCCGGTGAAGGTGCTGTGGACCCGCGAGGATGATATTCGCGGCGGCTATTACCGCCCGCTCTATCACCATGCGTTGGCGGCCGCGGTGGATGAAAAGGGTGAGATCACCGCCTGGCGTCAGCGCATCGTTGGCCAGTCGATCCTCACCGGCACGCCGTTCGAGCCGGTCATGGTGAAAAATGGCGTCGATATCACTTCGGTCGAAGGCGCGTCCACCCTGCCTTATGCCATCCCGAATCTGGCTGTCGATCTGCACACCACCAAGTCTGGCGTGCCGGTGCTGTGGTGGCGTTCGGTCGGCTCGACCCATACCGCCTTCGCCACCGAAGTCTTCCTGGATGAAATCGCCCTGGCGACCAAGCAGGACCCGGTGGCGCTGCGGCGCAAGCTGCTGGCCAAGCACCCGCGCCATCTTGGCGTGCTGAACCTGGCGGCCGAGAAGGCCGGCTGGGGCAAGCCGCTGCCGAAGGGCTGGGCGCGCGGCGTCGCCGTGCATGAAAGCTTCTCGTCCTTTGTCGCCGAAGTGGCGGAAGTGTCGGTGCAGGCCGATGGTTCCTGGCGCGTCGAGCGCGTGGTGGCGGCGGTGGATTGCGGCCAGCCGATCAACCCGGAGATCATCAAGGCCCAGGTGGAAGGCGGCATCGGCTATGGCCTGGCAGCGTTGCTCTCGGGCGCCATCACGCTGGAAAAGGGCGAAGTGCAGCAGTCGAATTTCCACGATTACGAAGTGCTGCGCATCGACCAGATGCCGAAGGTGGAGGTGCATATCGTGCCCTCCAAGGAAAAGCCGACCGGCATCGGCGAGCCTGGCCTGCCGCCGATCGGTCCGGCAGTAGCCAATGCGCTGATGGCCGCGACGGGGCAGCGTTTCCGTGCCCTGCCGCTGCCGTCGTCAATCAAGTCGGCCTAACCGAAACGGAGGCCTAACCAAAACGCAAGGCCTAACCGAAACGGAGTTGGTGGCGTCGGCGCCAGAGTAGCCAGGTGCCGACGCCGCCCATGATCGTCAGCGGCAGCATCGCCGGATAGACCCAGCCGCCCCCCAGGCCGGTGAAGCCGGCGGCGTAAAGCGGCCCCACCACCATGGTGCCGATGGCCAGCATCATGCCGTTGCCGGCGCCATAGAGGGTCTGCGCGGTGGCCGAGGCCGACGCATCGCAGCCTTCCGCCATCAGCCGCATGGCACCGAGATGGGCGGCGCCGAAGGTGGCGGCATGCAGTACCTGCAGCAACACCAGCGAGGTCATGTCGGTGAGCACGCCCTGCAGGCTCCAGCGGATCACGCCACCGGCCACGGCGCAGAGCAGCAGCCCGACGCCGCCGAGCTTGGCCGCCACGCGTTGTCCCACCGCGAACAGTATCACCTCGGCGATCACGCCTTCGGCCCAGAGGAAGCCGATCTGCGCGTCGCTAAGGCCTACGCTGCGCCAATGCAGGGTGCCGAAGGTATAGAAGGCGGCATGGCTTGCCTGTAGGCAGGCATTGGTCAGCAGGAAGATGCGGAAGCCGCCATCACGCAGCAGCCGCAAAGCCGGGGCACCGGCGCGCGGGCGGTCCAGCGGCAGGCGGATATCGGGCAGCAGATAGGCGCAGCCGACCACCGGCAGCATGCCGGCCAGGATAAGCCAGAAAATCCAGTCCTCGCTGCGGCCCTTCAGCCACAGCCCGGCGAGATAGGCGCAGACCAGGAAGCTGATGCTGCCCCACAGCCGGATGCGGCCATATTGCACGCCGTGATGCGTGGCGGTGAGCATGGCGAGGTTCTCGGTCAGCGGCGCCAGCGGCGACCAGACCAGCGCGAAGGCGATGCCCACCAGCAGCAGCGGCCAGAAGCCATCCACCAGGCCGAAGCCGATGAAGCTGATCAGGCTGGCGATGGCGCAGACCTGGATGGCGCGGCGGCGCTCGCCGCTCTTGTCCACGATATGCGCCGCCAGCGGCGCGCCGACCAGGCGCAGCCAGATGGCGGTGGCCAGCATGATCGAGATTTCCGTCGGGCTGAGGCCACGGCTTTCCAGCCACACCGCCCAGAAGGGCAGGTGCACGCCGGGAATGGCGAACAGGGCGATGAAAAACAGGCTGACGCGGAATCCGGGGGAGGAGTCGCGCAAGCGGTCAAGCGGGGCGAACATGGCGGACTGACTTTACCGCAAAGCCTCAGTCAATACAGCCGCCTCCGGCTGGGAAAGCTGGCGGATTTCGCTGGCCAGCTGCTCGGCCTGCAGCAGCCGGCGCTGCAGCACCACCAGCAGCGGCGCGCTGCCGAGTTCAGCATCGGGCAGCGGTTGCGGCGGTGGCTCGGGGATAGCCGGCGGCGGCGCCCCCAGGATATCCAGCAGGCGGTGGCGGTGCAGGCCGAGCAGGCGTTCCAGCAATTGCGGATCGACCTCGCGGCCGCGCATGCGCAGCACGATATGCAGGGCGGCCAGATGCGACATCAGGCGGTAGCTCTGGCTCAGGAAAACCCGCCGACGCGGCAGGTCGACCTGGCCGAGGCCGGGTTCGTCCGGCATGCGTTTCAGCGAGGCGGCAAAGTCGGCGATGGCATCGAACAGGTCCTTGCGCGCCAGCCGGTAGGTCTGGTCCGGCGGGTTCTGCTTCAGCGCCTGGCGGGCGTATTTGCGCAAGCCGCGCAGCAGGTTGGCGCCGCGGTCGGAGAGGCCGGCGCGCTCCCAGTTCGGCCAGAGATGGCTGAAGCCCCAGGCCAGCAGGGCGCCGATCAGGGTATCCACCAGGCGCTCGATCAGCACATTGCCGGAGCTGGGATTGATGAAATGCATCATCAGCAAAGCCATCACGGCGGCGGCCACAGCGGTGACGCGGTAGCGCACCGGGGCATAGGCGTGACTCAGGCCGATGCTCAAGGCCGCCAGCGCCAGCAGCCAGGGATCGCTCATATATTGCAGCGCCAGGGCGGCCAGCACGCAGCCGACCAGATTGCCGATCAGGCGGTCCTTCTGGCGCTGGCGCGTTGCCGAATAGCTGGCGCGCATGATCACCGCCACGGTCAGCATGATCCAGCTGCCATGGTGGAACCAGGGTTGCAGCAGCAGGCTGATGATATAGCCGGCCAGGATGGCGCTGGAAAAGCGCAGCGCGTAGCGGAAGATCGGCGAGTTGCTGCGGAAATGCCGCGCCATGGTGCGCCAGCCATAGGGCCGCGCGGGCAGGAAATCCGCCACCTGCACGGTGCTGAGCTGCAGGGCTGCCGCCGCATCGTCGCGTGCCGCCTGCTGCTGGCGGCGCACCGCCGCGATGGCATGGCCGATGCGCACGAAGGCGGCGTTGAGTTCCAGAGCGGCGCGGCCCATCTCGGTATCCGGCGCCGCCGCCTGGGCCAGCAGATCAGCCGAGCGGCTTTTCAGTTTTTCAAGATCGGCTTCCAGCGGATCGAGCGCCGGGCAGGGGGCATGGCCGGCGATTTCCTCGGCCAGGATTTCCAGCCGGTCGGCCAGCCGCAGCACGATGTCTCGCAAGGCCGGCAGCGGCGTGCCGCGTTCGCCATAGGCCTTGCGCAGCAGGGCATAGTCGATCTGGCTTGAGAGCACGGTCTCGAAACTGTCCAGCAAAGCCACCAGGCCGGCGGCGAGGCGATGCTCGGCATCATCCTCGATATGGCGCAGCAGCAGGTTGCGCGCGGCTTCGACGCGCTCCATCAGCGTCACCTGGCGCTCGATCAGCCGGTCATAGGCGCGATCCAGCGGCTCGTTGGGATCGTAGAGCGCTGCTTTCTCGCGGGTATAGTCGGCCAGGCCGCGCAAGGCGCCGACCAGGGCGATGCGCTTGTGCCGCTTGGCCAGCAGTTCCGCCACCACCACGCCGTAGATCAGATAGCCGGTGCCGCCGAGCACGAATAGCAGCGCATGATGCAGCGCGCCGCCGCGTTCATGGATTTCGGCGCCGAGCGTGAAGATCGAGGCCAGGATCATCGCCATGCAGAGCGCCAGAGCCGCCTTGCCATGCGCTGTCACCATGGCGGCGGCGAAACCGAAAACGGTGATCAACGGCGCCATCAGCCATGGATAGGGTGCCGCCAGGCCGGTGAGCAGCGTGATGACGCTGCACAGCGCCAGGGCGAGCAGGAAGCTGGCGCGCTTGTGGCTCGGCGGGCTCGGTGTATCGACGATGGAAACGCAGATGGCGCCGGTGGCCATGCCGGCGGCGGTATTGAAATCGGTGGCGAAACCGGCCACCAGTGCCACCAGCGCGACGCCGAGCGCGGCGGTGGCGCCGCTCAGGCTCTGCTGCTGCGGCAGCGCGAGGGTGGAGAAACTGATCAGGGGCCGCATGGCCCTGTTATATCAGGCGGCGTCGAGGAATTTATAGTAGAAGGCGCAGGGTTGCGGCGCGCCGCCCTGGGGCGGCAGGGAATAGGCCGGCATCACGCCGAGCAGGCTGTAGCCCAGCGCCTGATACAGCGGTTCCGCCTCGCTATGCTGGCCGGTATCGAGCACCAGCAGATGGCGGTTCAGCCGCCGGGCTTCCGTATGCAGCGCCAGCATCAGGCGGCGGGCCAGCCCCTGGCGGCGGGCGCGGCGATGCACCAGCATCTTCTTCACCTCGGCGCGGTGCGGCTGGTTCGGCGGCACATCCAGGCCCAGGCTTACCGTGCCGCTCAAATGCCCATCCGCGTCATAGCCGGCGAACAGCACCAGCTCACCGCGCTGCTGTGCCGCCAGCGCCTTGCGCCAGAAGCCCAGCGCATCGCCGTGGCTGTAGGGCAGCATGAAATTCACCATGGCGCCGCCTTCGACGCAGTCGCGCAGGATCTCCGCCAGGTCGTCGATGGCGGCTTCGGCCTCGGGCGGCGTCAGGATGCGGATCATAGGCGCTTTTCCATGAACACCAGGTCGAGCCAGCGCTCGAATTTCCAGCCGACCTCGGTAAGCCTGCCGGCCTCGCGGAAGCCCATCTGAGTATGCAGGTGCAGGCTGGCGGCATTGTCCGCCGTGATGCCGGCGATCATGGCATGCATGCCGGCGGCCTGGGCGCGGGCGAACAACGCCGGCAACAGCAGCTTGCCTAGCCCCTGGCCGCGCCGTTCGGGCGCGATGTAGATGGCGTTCTCCACCGTGTGGCGATAGGCCGGCCAGGGCCGGAAAGGGCCATAGCTGGCGAAGCCGAGCACGGCATCGCCCTCGACGGCCAGCAACACCGGCAATTGCTGTTCCTGCTTGGCCGCGAACCAGGCGCGCTGCGCTTCCAGGCTGCGCGCCGCGTAATCAAACACGGCGGTGGTGTTGACCACGGCATCGTTATAGATCGGCAGGATCGCCGCCATGTCGGTAGCAGTGGCATCGCGGAGTGTGATCATGGCCGTAGCTTTCGGATGATGACGAGATAGCGCGCCGGCTGCTTGCCGGGATTGCGGAAGCCATGCGGCTGGTCGAGCATGGTGTAGAGGCAGTCGCCGGGGCCGATATCGAAGCTTGCATCGCCGAGATGGAAGCGCAGCCGGCCCTCCTGGCCCAGGATATGCTGGTCATAACTCGCGGGATTGAGCGCCGGATACTCGATGCGGGCGCCGGGCGGCAGCATGCCCTGCACGATCTCCACTGCGGACGCCGTGCCGCCGGGCGTCACCGCGCGGCGCTCGAAGCCGGTGGCCGGGTCGCGCCAGAAGGGCTGTTCGGCCGCCGCCACGAAACGCGTGCGGCTGATATCCTCGATGCCGGCCATCAGGCTCGACAGTGTGGTTTCCAGCCCGGCGCAGAGCCGCCCGAGTAGGGCCGCCGTGGGGCTCGATTCCCGCCGCTCAACGCGCGAGATCATCGCCCGGCTGACGCTTGAGCGCTCCGCCAGCATGTCCAGCGTCAGCCCCAGTTCCTCGCGGCGGGCTTTCAGCCGGGCGGCGATGCGGGCTTCGATGTCACCAGGGTCATTCATTGGAATAAATCTACTATAATGGAATTATACTGGCAAGGGGCCATGGCAGGCCGCCAGCGTAGATGCTAGGAAACGATTCATGGATTGGATCGAAACCCTGTTGAGCTGCCCGCCGAACCGCCGCCCGCCCGGCGATGGCCGTTCCCCCTTCCAGCAGGATGCCGACCGCATCGTGTTTTCCTCGGCTTTCCGCCGGCTGCAGAACAAGACCCAGGTGCATCCGTTGCCGCATACCGATTTCGTGCGCACGCGGCTGACCCATTCGATGGAAGTGGCCTCCGTCGGCCGTTCGCTCGGCGGCCAGGTGGCTCGCAGGCTGCCCGATGATGTGCTGAAGGCGCATCCGCATCTCGCCGCCGATCTCGGCGACATCGTTGCCGCCGCCTGCCTGGCACATGACATCGGCAATCCGCCTTTCGGCCATACCGGCGAGCAGGCGATGCAGCATTGGTTCGCCGATTTCTTCGGCCGCCGCGGCGGCGACGATCTGAGCGATGCCGAACTCGAGGACTTCCTGCGCTTCGAGGGCAATGCTCAAGGCTTCCGCATTCTCACGCGGCTGCAGATGGACCGCAACGAGGGCGGCATGCGGCTGATGGATGCCACGCTCGGCGCCTTCACCAAATACCCTTGCGCCAGCGATGCGCGGCAGAAACCCGGCTATAGCGGCCGCAAGAAGCATGGCTTCATGCAGGCAGAGGCCGAACTATTCGCCGCCCTGGCCGCCAGGCTGCGGCTTGAGCCTTTCGCGGGCGTGCAGGCCTGGCGGCGCTATCCGCTGGCCTATCTGGTCGAGGCCGCCGACGACATCTGCTACAGCATCATCGACGTGGAAGACGGCGTGAAACTGGGCCGCATCGGCTTCAGCGAGGCCGAGGAACTGTTCCTGCCGATCATCGGCGCCGATCTCGGCGAACGCTACAAGCTGCGCAATGCCGATGAGAAACTCTCGACACTGCGCTCGCGCGCCATCGGCGGCCTGATCGATGCCTGCTGCGCCGCCTTCGTCGCCGCGCCGCTGGAAGCCGCCGTGGTGGATGCCACGCCGCACCGCGAGACCGTGAAGAAGCTCAAGACACTGGCTGCCGAGCGGGTCTACCGCTGGGAGCGCACCGTGACCAAGGAACTTGAAGGCATCGCGGTGATCCGCCGCCTGCTCGACCTGTTCGTCGGCGCCCTGGATGCCAAGCCCGGCCATGTCACCGCCGAGCGCCTGCTCGACCTGGTGCCGCATTACCGCAGTGCCACCACGCGCTATCAGCGCCTGCTCAGCATCACGGATTATATCTCGGGCATGACCGATCGCTATGCCATCGAGATGCAGCAGCAGTTGCGCGATATCTCGCTTTAAGCCGCATCATGCAGGATGCAGCCGAAGGTGTAGCGCTCGCCGCTCAACACTTCGCTCACGCCATGGCGCATCGTCGCGCGCATGAAGCCGCGCGCAGCCTGCACCGGACGGTCTGAAACCGCGAACACGATCATCTCGCCCTGTAGCGGTGCCAGCACGCGGCCGATGCTCTGCTGCCGGGGGCGGTTTTCCACCAGCAGGAATTCACCGCCGGTAAAGTCTTCATTGGGCCGAGACAGCATGGTGACACTCTGCAGCGGAAATACCGTATCGCCATAGAGGTCCTGGTGCAGCCGGTTATAGTCGCCGGTGCGATACTGCAGCAGCAACGGCGTCGGCCGCGTCTGCCCGGCAGCATGGCAGCGGGCAATGAATTCTGCATGGGTTGCAGGATAAGTGGCATCGCGGCCCAGCGCGCGCATCATGCGGTTGGCGATGGGGCTGAGGCCGGCATAGAGCGCGGTGCGCAGCGCAGTGATCGGTTCCGGCAGGGGGGCGGCGAAATAGGCATAAGTGCCGCGCCCGAAAGCATGGCGGGCCATGTCGATGCGGCTGCGGAACAATCTGTCCTCGCCATAGAGCGAGGCCAGCGCGCGGCAGCCCGTTGCATCCAGCATGTCCGGCAGGCGGGCGAAGCCATCGCGGAAAATCGCCGCCTCGACCTGGTTCCAGTCGATAGAAGCTGTCTTGAATGTGCCATCTGGCTTGAATGTGATCGTGTGCTGCATCGCTGCATCCTATAGACTGATTGCTGTCGGCGCTTCCCGCTTCTTGCGCCGATGTTGATGGAGGAAGGAATGCGCGCCGCCCTGCTGGCTCTGTTGTTGCTGTTGGCTGCGCCCCTGTCCGCCCAGGTGGTGCCGACCGAGAAGGGGCCGGTGCGGGTGGTGACGGTGGCACGCGGCCTGGAAATGCCCTGGGCCATCGCCTTCCTGCCCGATGGCGCGCTGCTGGTGACGGAGCGGCCCGGCCGGCTGCGCATCATCCGCGATGGCGTGCTGTCGCCGCCGCTTTCCGGCGTGCCGCGGGTCTACAATTCCGGCCAGGGCGGTTTGCTGGATGTGGCACTCGATCCCGATTTCGCCGCCAACCGCACTGTGTATTTAAGTTTCGCCGAAAGTGGCGAGGGCGGCGCCGGCACGGCTTTGGCGCGTGGCCGCCTCACCGATGGCGGCCTTGCCGATACGCAAGTGATCTTCCGCCAGATGCCGAAACTTTCCGGCGGTTTGCATTTCGGCTCGCGCATCGTATTCGATGGCCAGGGGCTGCTCTATCTCGGCTTGGGCGAACGCTACCGCCGCGACGAGGCGCAGAATCTGGGCAACCA
This sequence comes from Ferrovibrio sp. MS7, assembly GCF_038404985.1. NCBI lineage: Bacteria > Pseudomonadati > Pseudomonadota > Alphaproteobacteria > Rhodospirillales > Rhodospirillaceae > Ferrovibrio > Ferrovibrio plantarum. Next base: position 761,234 of record NZ_JBBKBA010000002.1, on the reverse strand, counting down.
TCTCGGCAAGGTGATCCGCATTGAGCGCGATGGCCGCGTGCCGGCGGATAATCCCTTCGTCAACCGCGCCGGCGTGCTGCCGGAAATCTTCTCCTACGGCCACCGCAACATCCAGGGCTTCACGCGGCATCCCGAGACCGGTGTGCTATGGCTGCACGAACACGGCGCCCAGGGCGGCGATGAAGTGAACCTGCCGCGCGCTGGCTTGAATTACGGCTGGCCGGTGATCACCCATGGCATCGACTACAATGGAGCCAAGATCGGCGAAGGCACGCACAAGGCCGGCATGGAGCAGCCTTTGCTGCACTGGACGCCATCAATCGCGCCGGCCGGGATGGCCTTCTATGCCGGCGACAAGCTGCCCTTCTGGCGCGGCAACCTGTTCGTCGGCTCGCTGAAATTCAACACCCTGCACCGGCTTGAAATCGAGAATGGCCGCGTCGTGCGCGAGGAAACCATGCTGAAAGCGATCCGCGAGAATTACCGCGACGTGCGCTCAGGACCCGATGGCTTGCTCTATCTCGCCACGGATAATCCGGAAGGCCGCATCCTGCGCATCGAGCCGGCGAACTAGGGTCATTGTCACCCTCGCGCAGGCGAGGGTCCCATTTTTTCCGATAAAACGGGATGCCGGCTTTCGCCGGCATGACGGATAATCGCCATACAACGTCGTCATGCCCGGCCTTGAGCCGGGGATCTTCAACCGAGCAATGGCAATGTTGATGTCACGCGGCATGAGATGCCCGGGTCAAGCCCGGGCATGACGCCGGTGTGTTGAGGGCGTGGTGTGTGTTGAGGGCGCCGCCGCTTACCCCGCGCGCTTCACGCTCACATCCAGTTGCGGCTTGGCGGCGATGGTCTGGAACACCACGCAATAGCGTTCGGTCAGCTTGATGAGCTGCGCCACCTGTTCTTCCGTGGCATCGGTGTCGATCTCGAAGCGCAGCCGGATGGCGGCAAAGCCGACCGGGGCATCCTTGGCGACGCCGAGTGTGCCGCGAAAATCGAGATCGCCCTCGGCCACCACCTTGGCATCCTTCAAATTCACGCCGATGGCGGTGGAGACGGCCTTGAGCGTCACGCCGGCACAGGCCACCAGGGCTTCCAGCAGCATGTCGCCGGAGCAGAGTTCCATGCCGCTGCCGCCGGTGGCGGGATGAAGGCCGGCCACGGCCACGGCGCGGGCGGTATCGACGCGGCAGGCAATCGCCTGGTCATCGACATGGCCTTCCGCCTTCAGGGTGATGAAGGCGGCTTGCGGCGCGTCGCGGTATTGCTGCTTTAGCGGCGCCTGCATGGCGCGGAGCGTCTCCGCATCGATGATGGGGGCGGCCATAATGTTTCCTCACTGCTTGCTTGAAGTTTGGGGCGGTACTTGATCAGATCGCGAGCGCGGGTGCCAGTTCCTCGCCGCTTGGCCGGGGCTTCAGCGAGCGGTCCAGCGCTTGGCGCAGCCGCCGCTTGATGGCCTCGAAATCGGCGCCATCGCGGTCGCGCGGGCGGGTCAACGCCATGTCGATCACCGCGTCGATGCGGCCCGGCTTCGGGCTCAGCACCACCACGCGGTCGGCCAGCACCAGGGCTTCCTCGATATCATGCGTCACCAGCACCATGGTCGGGCGGTCGTAATGCCACAGATCCACCAGATGGTCCTGCAAACTGGCGCGCGTCATGGCGTCCAGCGCCGAAAAGGGTTCGTCCAGCAGCAGCACGCGCGGCCGGGCCACCAGGGCGCGGGCAATCGCCACGCGCTGCGCCATGCCGCCGGAAAGCTCGCGCGGCCACTTATCGGCCGCACCCTGCAGGCCGACGCGGACCAAAGCCTGCTCAACGCGCTGCTTGCGTTCGGCCTCGGGCAGGTCGGCGATACCGAAGGCGATATTGTCGGCCACTTTCAGCCAGGGCAGCAGGCGCGGCTCCTGAAAGATCAGGCCGATCAGCGGATGCGGTGCCGTCACCTTGTCGCCGTCGATGCGCACTTCGCCGGACGAAGCCGGATCGAGGCCGGCAATGGCGCGCAGCAGGGTGCTCTTGCCCGAGCCGGAGCCGCCGACCACGGCGAGGATTTCGCCCTGCTCGACTTCCAGGCTCACATTGTCGAGCGCGCGCTCGCCATTGGGATAGATTTTCGTGACGTTGCGCAGGCTCAGCATCAGCGGCCCCCCGCATAGGCATCCTGCCAGCGCAGCAGCGGCTTGGTCAGCGCCACCAGCAGCGCATCCGCCGCCTTGCCGAGGATGGCGAAGGCAAGAATCGCGGCAACGATCTGGTCCGGCTTGCCAAGCTGCTGGCCATCCACCAGCAGATAGCCCAAGCCCTCCGACGCGCCCATGAATTCCGCCGCCACCACGAACATCCAGCCAAGCCCGAGGCCGGAGCGCAGCGCGATGACGTAGGCGGGCAGGATCGAGGGCAGCAGGATGCGGCGCACCAGGGCGAAGCCGGAGAGGCGGAAGATGCGGCCGACCTCGACGATCTTGCGATCGGCGGAAAGAATGCCGCCGAGCACGCCGAGATAGACCGGGAAGAACACGCCGACCGCGATCAGCGCGATTTTGGAGGCCTCGAAAATGCCGAGCCAGAGGATGAACAAAGGCACCCAGGCAATCGAGGGGATCGAGCGCAGGCCCTGCAGGCTGGGATCGAGCAGGCGGCGGGCCAGCCCGGAATAGCCGGCCAGCGCGCCGATCACGGTGCCGGCCAGGGTGCCGAGGCCGAAGCCGGCGCCGACGCGGGCGAGCGTCGCCAGCACATGGCCCCACAGCGTGCCGCTTTCGGCCAGCGCAACGAATGTAGCAATGACGCGGCTCGGCGGCGGCAGCAGGCGGCCTTGCGACAGGCCGAGCGAAACGGCGGCTTCCCAACCCAGCGCCAGCCCAAGCGGCAGCACCAGGCCGATCAGCCAGCCCCAGCCCAAACGCAAGCGGCGCCGGGGCGCCGCCTTGGCTGGCGAAACGGCGGCACCTTCCGGCGCCGCCGCGATTTCCGCTTCCGCTGCCGCCATTGACTTAGCGCGAAGCCACGGAGTAGCTGCCGTCGATCAGCGCATCCACCACGGCCTTCACATTCACCTTGGCTTCGATCACGCCGGCCTGCTGCAGGGCGATGCCGGCATCCAGGATGGTCTTCTTCTGCTTGTCGCCGATCTTGCTTTCAGACAAGTCGGTGCGCTCAAGCTGGCGTGCGATCACCGGCTCCGGCAGCTTGGCTGCGGCGAGCAGCGAAGCCTTCAAGGTCGCCGGCTCCTTGAGGCTCAGCTCGCGCGCCTTCTCGTAGGTCGCCAACACCCGCTTCACCAAAGCCGGATTCTTGGCGGCGAAATCCTCGCGCACATTCAGCACGCCCCAGCTATTCAGTTCCGGGCGGCGATAGAACAGGGTCGCGCCTTCATCCACTTCGGCGGCGGCCATCAGCGGATCGAGGCCGGCCCAGGCATCCACGTCGCCGCGCTGCAAGGCCAGGCGGCCATCGGGGTGCTGCAACAGCACGATCTTCACATCCTTTTCGGTCAGGCCGGCACCGGCCAGCGCCTGGATCAGGAAGATATGCGGATCTGTGCCGCGGGTGACGGCGATGCGCTTGCCCTTGAGGTCGGCGGGCTTGGTGATGGGGCTGCCCTTCGGCGCCACCAGGGCGGTCCATTCGGGCCGCGAATAGACATAGACCGAGCGGATCGGGTTGCCGTTGATCTTGCCGATCAGCGCGGCGGCGCCCGCCGTCGAGCCGAAATCAAGGCTGTCGGCGTTGAGGAATTCCAGCGCCTTGTTCGAGCCCAGCGACTGCACCCAGCGGATGTTGATGCCATCGGCCTTGAATTCCTGCTCCAGCAGGCCCTTGTCCTTCAGCACCAGGCCGACCGGATTGTAGGTCGCCCAGTCGATGCGGATTTCCTTCACCTGCGCCAGGCTTGGCGTGGCGGCGGCGGCAAGGCCGAGCAGGGCGGCGGCGCCCAGCAGCAGTCGGCGAGACAGCTTAATCATCTTTACTCTCCCCAGAGGTCTGAACCGCTCGATTATCCGGCGGCGGTCGTACCTTACGGGGAATGCACATATCACAATGAATGAATAAAACTAAATACAAAATTTAATGTAAATAATTTCTCCTTATCCCGTGCCGTCACCCTCGCGCCTCACACCTGTCACCCTCGCGCCAGCCCTTCGGGCCTGTGCGCTCACGAACGCCGTGAGGCGTTCGCGCGCTTACAGAGGGTCTCATTGGGTTTTGACCGGAAATACAAGTTAAATGGGATGCCCGCTTGCGCGGGCATGACGGCTTACTGCTATCCTGCAGCATGTTCAGCATCCTGGAAGTCGCCATCCTGTCGATGATCCTGTCCGGTAAGGCGGAGCCGTTTTTCTGCCGGTTGCGGGAAGAGGGCGGCACGGTCTGCACCAATGGCCTCGGCGCTGCATTGATTGCTGACGACACGCTGCGCTTCACTAACTTTGCCGAAGTGGGCAAGGACGCGGAGGGCAATTACCGTTTTTCCAATGGGATAACCGCATGGCGTAGTTCCGCCGGCGGCATCCGCTTTTCCACCGGCATCTCGGTGCGACGGCGCTCCTACAACACCTTCGATGCCACCAATGGCCTGGTCTGCCATCTCGGCTCCCAGGATATCGCCGTCTGCGAGAAGCAATAGGCTGGCGCAGACCGACCATCGGGTCATTCAGCGCAGCATTTACCTGGCTTCGTCTGGGCATGACGCGAGGGGGATCGGGATGGTTAGCCGCCCAATTTTTCTGGAACAATTATCGAACATTGTGCTATGCTTCAAACCCGGTCAGCCGCAGCGGCATGAGCTGTGACAAAAACCTGCGAATGTCCGGGAACAAGGCGGAAGCTTTGGGAGGGTAAATTGAAGCAGGCGACAAGCGACAATGCGGGCGCGGGCGATACTGTGGGCGTGGGCCAGCAAATGATGCTGGCTTTTCAAATAAGAGCATGATGGGAAAATATGCTGAGGGTTTATTCTGGAAAACCGGCAAAACCGCCTGTTTTGGCTCAGGCAGAATAAGGTGAAATAAGCCGGAATAAGGAGAAATAAGGAAAAATAAGAACGAATAAGGAGAAATAAGCCGGGATAAGCGCGATCACGCGCCAGCCGAACGCCGGGCACTGCCAAATACTGGGAGCCCCCAAATACTAGGAGCCCCCAAATACTATGAGATTGGGGGCCATCGCCCTAGATTGCGGCCACCAGAAAACGACCTTCCGGAGAGGATTCCATGTCCCTGCCCGCCAGCTATCGCCGTGTCGTGCTTGCCGCCCGTCCGCCCGCCGAGGTGAGCGGCAATGACTTCCGGCTCGAGACCGTGCCGATGCCGCAGCCAAAGCATCGCGAAATCCTGGTGCGCGCGATCTATCTCTCGCTCGATCCCTATATGCGCGGCCGCATGAAGGATGTGCCGTCCTATGCCCCGCCGGTCGCCATCGGCGGTGTGATGGCCGGCGGCATCGTCGGCGAGGTGGTGGCCTCCGAGCATCCCGATTTCAAGCCGGGCGAGATCGTGGAAGGCAGCCTCGGCTGGCAGGAATACGCCATCGCCCAGGCCGGTGAGCTGCGCAAGATCGACACCAGCCTCGGCCCGATCTCGTGGTCGAACTCGATCCTTGGCATGCCGGGCATGACCGCCTATTTCGGCCTGTTCGATGTCGCAGGCGTAAAGGCCGGCGAGACCGTGGTGGTCTCAGCTGCCTCCGGCGCCGTCGGCCAGGCAGTGGGCCAGCTCGCCAAGATCGCCGGCTGCCGCGTTGTCGGCATTGCCGGTGGTGCGAAGAAATGTGAGTTCGTGAAGAGTCTCGGCTTCGATGCCTGCGTCGATTACAAGGGCGCCGACCTTGACGCGGCCTTGAAGGCGGCGGCGCCCGGCGGCGTCGATGTCTATTTCGACAATGTCGGCGGCGCGGTCGCCGATGCGGTGTTCAAGCAGATGAATTTCTTCGGCCGCATCGCGCTCTGCGGTTCGGTATCGCAGACCAGCCTGGCGCAGCCGGAAATGGGCCCGCGCCTGCTCGGCCTGTTCGTCGGCCGCCGTGTCACCATGCGCGGCTTCATCGTGTTCGATTATGTCTCGCGCTACCATATCGCCCTGCCGCGCATGGCGGCCTGGCTGAAATCCGGCCAGATCAAGTATCGCGAGGATATCGTCGATGGCATCGAGAATGCCGCAAACGCCTTCGCCGGCATGCTGCGCGGCGACAATTTCGGCAAGATGCAGGTTCGTATCGGCCCGGAACCCAAGTAAGTGGCTGCTCCGCTTCTTATCCTGCGTGATGTGCAGTTGAGTTTCGGCGGCCCGGCCTTGCTGTCGGGCGCCGAATTTTCCGTGCTGCCGAATGATCGCCTCTGCCTGGTCGGACGCAACGGCTCGGGCAAGTCGACGCTGCTGAAGATCGCCGCCGGCATCGTGCAGCCGGACAAAGGCGAGCGTGCCCTGCAGCAGGGCGTGACCCTGCGCTACCTGCCGCAGGAGCCTGATTTCCGTGGCTTCAATACGGTACTCGCCTATGTCGAGGCTGGCCTTGCACCGGGCGACGACGCGCATCGCGCCCGCACCCTGCTGAGTCATCTCGGCCTGAGCGGCGAGGAAGACCCAGCAAGGCTTTCCGGCGGCGAGGCACGGCGCGCGGCCCTGGCCCGCACGCTCGCGCCCAGCCCGGATATCCTGCTGCTGGATGAGCCGACCAACCATCTTGATCTCCCGGCCATCGAATGGCTCGAGCGCGAACTTGCGGGCATGAATTCCGCCCTGGTGCTGATCAGCCATGACCGGCGTTTCTTGAGCAACCTGACGCGGCGCACGCTGTGGCTGGATCGCGGCGAGACCCGCGCGTTGGACCAGGGCTTCGCCGCTTTCGAGGCCTGGCGCGACACCTGGCTGGAGCAGGAGGAGCTTGAACGCCACAAGCTCGACCGCAAGATCGCTGCCGAACTCGACTGGCTGCGCTATGGCGTCACCGCCCGGCGCAAGCGCAACATGGGCCGCCTGCGTGGCTTGCAGGATTTGCGCAAAGAGCGCCGCGATCAGCGGAAAGTTGCCGGCGCGGTCAACTTCACCGTCACCGAGGCCGAGCTTTCGGCCAAGCTGGTGGTGGATGCGGAAACTATCTCAAAGAGCTATGGCGACAATGTGGTGATCCGCGATGTCAGCGTCCGCGTGCGGCGCGGCGACCGGCTCGGCATTGTCGGGCCGAATGGCGCCGGCAAGACCACGCTGATCAACCTGCTCACCGGCGCCATGCCGCCGGACCAGGGCAAGATCAAGCTCGGCGCCAATCTGCAGATGGTGACGCTGGATCAGAAGCGCGAGGCGCTGGATCCGAATATGACGCTGGCCGACACGCTGACCGGCGGGCGCGGCGATCAGGTGCGGGTCGGCGACAGCTTGCGCCATGTCATCGGCTACATGAAGGATTTCCTCTTTGGCCCGGAACAGGCGCGCACCCCGGTGGGTGTGCTCTCAGGCGGCGAACGCGGCCGGCTGATGCTGGCGCGTGCGCTGGCTTTGCCCTCCAACCTGCTGGTGCTGGACGAGCCGACCAACGATCTCGACCTCGAGACCCTGGATTTGCTGCAAGAGATGATCGGCGAGTATCCCGGCACGGTGCTGCTGGTCAGCCATGACCGCGATTTCCTCGACCGCACCTGCACCGCCGTGCTGGGCTTCGAGGGCGAGGGCCGCTGGCAGCTCTATCCTGGCGGCTATTCCGACATGGCGACGCAGCGCGGCCAGGGCGTCACCGCCAAGCGCGCGGCAGCGGAGAAGGCTGAGAAGCCTGAGAAGCCTGAGAAGCCTGAGAAGGCGCCGGCAGCACAGCAGAGCGAACGCAAGCGCAAGCTCAGCTTCAAGGAGAAGCATGCGCTCGAAACCCTGCCCAAGCGCATGGAGCAGTTGCAGGCCGAGATCGTCGCAGCGCAGGCCAAGCTCGCCGACCCGAAGCTGTTCAGCCGCGATGCCGCTGCCTTCGCCAAGGCTGCCGCTGCGCTTGATGCAGCCCAGGCCGGGCTCGCCGAGGCCGAGGAGGAATGGCTGCGGCTCGAAATGCTGCGCGAGGAGTTGGAGGCTTGAGGGAGATCGCCGGGTCAAGCCCGGCGATGACGACCTATATTAGTATCTCGTCATGCGCGGACTTGATCCGCGCATCTCATGCCGCCTCTATCCCCGATGCCGGGGATCAAGCGCGTCGCGCAGGCCATCGCCGAGCAGGTTGAAGGACAGCACCACAACGAAGATCGAGATGCCGGGCCACACCGCCATCCACGGCGCCTGGCTCAAGAAATCCTTCGCCGAGTTAAGCATGCTGCCCCAGCTTGGGGAGGGCGGCTGCTGTCCCAGCCCGAGGAAAGACAGGCTGGCTTCGGCGATGATGGCGGACGCGATGGTCAGTGTCGCCTGCACCATCAGCGCCGGCACGATATTCGGCAGCACATGGCGGAAGGCGATGCGGGCCGGCGGATTGCCCACGGCACGCGCCGCCTCGATATAGTCTTCCACCATCACGGCCTGCACCTGGGCGCGGGTCAGGCGCACGAAGATCGGTGTTGCCGAGAGGCCAATGGCGATCATGGCGTTGGTCAGGCTGGGGCCGAGGAAGGCGGCCAGCGCGATGGCCAGGATCAGGAACGGCACCGCCAGCATGGCATCGATGATGCGCATGATGATGCCGTCCAATAGCCCGCCAGCATAGCCGGACAATAGCCCGATGGGGATGCCGAGCAGCAGCGCCAGCGCCACCGAGATGACACCGGCCAGCAGCGAGGCACGCGCGCCATGGATCACGCGGCTCAGCACGTCGCGGCCCAATTCATCGCCGCCGAAGGGATGCGCCCAACTTGGTGCGCCGCGCAAGGCGCTCCAGTCGGCGGCAATCGGATCATAGGGCGCGACGAAATCGGCGAAGGCGGCAATGATGACGAACAGGCAGACCACCACCAGGCCGACCACGGCGCCCTTGCGCCGCAGCAGGCGGCGGAAGGCACGCCGCGTCGGGCTTTCCTCGCGGACTTTTTGTATCGGGACAGTTGCCGCGCTCATGACCGCAGCCTCGGATTGACCAGGAAGTAGGCGATATCGGCCAGCAGGTTCAGCAGGATATAGGCCGTCGCGGTGCAGAGCACGACGCCCTGAACCACCGCATAGTCGCGGTTGAACACCGCATCCACGATCAGCTTGCCGAAGCCGGGGATGGAGAAAATCTGCTCGGTGAGCACGGCACCGGACAGCAACTGCCCGAATTCCAGCGCGCCCAGCGTGATCACCGGCACGGCGGCATTGCGCAATGCGTGCTTGAAAATCACCATGCGCTCATAGAGGCCCTTGGCCCGCGCGGTGCGGATATAGTCGCTGCTCAGCACCTGCAGCATGGCACTGCGGGTGTGGCGCATCATCACCGCCGCGATGCCGGTGCCGAGCACGAAGGCCGGCATGATCATGGCTTGCAAGTTACCGAGCAAATCCTCGCCGGGCTCGACATAGCCGGATGCCGGCAGCCAGCCGAGTTCGACCGAGAACAGCAGGATCATCATGATGCCGAGCCAGAAATTCGGCGTCGAGAGGCCCCAGAGGCCGACCACGTTGGCAACGTAGTCGGCCCAGCGGCCGTTATAGAGCGCCGAGATGATCCCGGCGGGAATGCCGATGCTGAGCGCCACCAGCATCGCCAGCACGGCGAGTTCGATGGTGACGGGCAGTTTCTCCACCAGCAACTGCGAGACCGGCAACTGGATGCGGATCGATTCGCCGAAATCGCCCTGCAGCACGCCGCTGATCCACAGCCAGTAGCGCACCGGAATCGGCTTGTTCAGATTGTACTTCTCGCGGATCTGCTCGATGGTCTCGGGGTCGCGCTCCTCGCCGGCCATGGCAATGGCGGGATCGCCGGGCAGCAATTGCTGCAGCCCGAAAATGATGATCGACACGAACAGCAGTGTCGGCAGCAGGATGGCGATACGGCGGACCAGGAAACGCAGCATGTGAAACCGGCGGATGCGGTTGCCCGCACCCGCCGCTCCTTACCCTTATCAGCTCAGCTTCATGCCGGTGAAACGCAGCAGGCCGTCCGGATATTCCTTGAAGCCGGTCAGCTTGGCGTTATAGGCCCACAGCCACTTGCGATGCAGCAGGTAGATGATCGGGCGTTCGGCCAGCACGATCTTCGCCGCGCTGTCCCAGGCCTTGCGGCGCTGGGCGATGTCGGTGGTCAGCCGGCTGTCGTTCAGCACCTCGTCCAGCGCCGGATTGCACAGGCCGGAATAGTTCAGCGGCTGCTTGCAGGCATGGAAGCTGTAGAGGTTGCCGTCCGGATCGGGGCGGCCGCTCCAGGCCAGGATATAGGCCTCGAAGTCGCCCTTGTCGGCCATGTTGAGGGAAGTGGCGAATTCGGTGGCCTGGATGCGGACATCGAAGCCGGCTTCCTTCGCCATCGCCTGCACCACCTGGGCGATGTTGCGGGCATCGGTGGTGGTCGGCGTCACCAGGTTCACCACCGGGTTCGGATTGCCGGCCTCCTTCAGCAACTGCTTCGCCTTGGCCACATCACGCTTCGGCACCGGCACCGACTTGGCGTAGTTGGCATTGCTCGGTGCCACCCACTGGTTGCCCGGCGTGGCCAGGCCATCGAACACCACCTGGTTGATGCCCTGGCGGTCGAGCGAGAGTTCCAGCGCCTCGCGGATCTTGGCATTGGAGCCGATCGGCGACTTGGCCTTGTCGCTCTTGCCGATATTGATGGTTATGCCGTAATAGCCGATCTCGGTGATGGAGCCGAATTTCAGCTTCTTGTCCTTCTGCACCGCTGCCGCGTCGGTGGCAGCCAGGCGCTCCAGGATGTCAAGCTGGCCGGAACGCAGGTTGGCGAAGCGCACGGTGGCGTCGATGAAGGGCCGGAACTCGATGCGCGAGAAATGCACATTGGCCTTGTTCCAGTAGCCGTCATACTTCTCGACCACGATGCGGTCCTGCGCCACGCGCTCGACGAATTTGAACGGACCGGCGCAGACCGGGGCGGTGGCGAACTTGTCGCCGAGCGCGGCACCGGCCTTCGGCGAGATCATCATGCCGGCGCGGTCGGTCAGCGTGGCGAGCAAAGGCGCGAAGGGTGCCGTGGTGTTGATCTTCACAGTCAGCGGGTCGACCACATCGACGGTGGTGACCGCCGAGAGTTCGCCACGGCGCTGCGAGCCCTGCATGGTCTTGTGCCGTTCGATATTGTACTTCACGGCCTCGGCGTCGAACTTCTCGCCGTCATGGAAGGTGACGCCGGGGCGCAGCTTCATGGTCAGCGCCTTGTTGTCGGCCGACCAGGACCACTCGGTGGCAAGCTGCGGCACCACGGAAAGATCCGGGGCGATATCCACAAGCTTGTCGCACAGCGCGGAGAACACCACGCGGCTGACGAAAGTGCGGGCCAGCGTCGGATCAAGGGCATCCGGGTCCTCGGCAAGGCCGAATTTCAGCGTCTGCGCCGCCGCCGGCATTGCCATGGCGCTGGCGAGCAGAGCAGCAAATAGGGTTCGCTTAAGCATCGTGTTGTTCCTCCGTTTTTACGGTTGCGTACTGATTTCAAGAGAACGGACTGGTTCAAGGAATTTGGCCTGCAAGCGGCGCAGCCGCTCGGCACCGGCTGTGCTGCCTTCGGATGGCAGCGGCGCGGCGGCAGGCAGCTCACGCCAGTGATGGCAGGCGACGCCATCTTCCAGCACCGGGGCTTCCTGGCTGCAACGCGGGCTGGCGAAAGCGCAGCGGGTGTGGAAGCGGCAGCCGCTTGGCGGGTTGATCGGGCTTGGCACATCGCCGGCCAGGATGCTGCGCTGGCGGTTAGCCTGCGGATTGGGCACCGGAATCGCCGAGAGCAGCGCGCGGGTATAGGGATGGCGCGGCTGGCTGAACAATTGCCGCGTCGGCGCGATCTCGACGATGCGGCCGAGATACATCACGGCCACGCGGTCGGCGATATGGCGCACCACGGCCAGGTCGTGGGCGATGAAGATATAGGCGAGGTTCAGCCGCCGCTGCAGGTCGCGCAGCAGGTTCAGTACCTGTGCCTGCACCGAAACGTCCAGAGCCGATACCGCTTCGTCGCAGACGATCAGGTTCGGCTCCACCGCGAGCGCGCGGGCGATGCCGATGCGCTGGCGCTGGCCGCCGGAGAATTCATGCGGATAGCGCCGCGCATGATCCGGGCTCAGGCCGACCAGGCGCAGCAGTTCCGCCACGCGCTCCGGCCGCTTCGCCGGCGGCACCAGGCCATGCAGCATCAGCGGCTCGGTGAGGATATCGGCCACCGTCATGCGCGGATTGAGCGAGGCATAGGGGTCCTGGAATACCAGCTGCATGTCGCGGCGGAGTGCGCGGAGCTGCTCGCCTTCCAGCGCCGTGATGTCGCGGCCATCGTAGCGGATGCGGCCAGCCGAGGCTTCCAGCAGCCGCAGCACAAGCCGTCCGGTGGTGGACTTGCCGCAGCCGGATTCGCCGACGATGCCCAGGGTTTCGCCGGCATCGAGCGTGAAGCTGATGTCGTCCACGGCGCTGAGATAAGCCGTCGGCTTGCCATACCAGTTGCTGCGCGCGGTGAAACGCTTCGACAGATTCTCGACTTCCAGCAAGGCGGTCATAGCGGTGCTTTCCAGCAGGCGACGCGATGGCCGGGCGCCATGTCGCGCAAGGCTGGCTCGGTCTGCAGGCATTCGGCATCGGCAAACGGGCAGCGCGGATGAAAGCGGCAGCCCTGCGGTGGATTCATCGGATCCGGCACGCTGCCCTCGATGGCGGCAAGGCGCTCCTGTTCGGTTTCAAGCCGAGGGATCGAGCCGAGCAGGCCGATGGTGTAGGGGTGCTGCGGTGCGTCGAACAAGGCCGCCACCGGGGCTTCCTCGACCACGCGGCCGGCATACATCACCGCCACGCTGTCGGCCATTTCGGCGATGACGCCGAGATCGTGGCTGATCAGCATGATGGCGGTGCCGAAATCGTGCTGCAGGTCGCGCAGTAGGTCCAGGATCTGCGCCTGCACGGTCACGTCCAGCGCCGTGGTCGGTTCATCGGCGATCAGCAATTGCGGGCCGCAGGCCAGTGCCATGGCGATCATGGCGCGCTGGCGCATGCCGCCGGAAAGCTTGTGCGGATAATCGTCGACGCGCTGTTCCGGCGCTGGAATGCGCACGCGGCGCAGCATCTCGATGGCCTGGGCGCGGGCCTCGGCCGGCGAGAGGTTGCGGTGCCGCTGCAGGCCCTCCATGATCTGGTCGCCGATGGTATAGGCCGGGTTCAGCGAGGTCATCGGTTCCTGGAAGATCATCGCCAGCCGGTTGCCGCGCAGGTCGCGCATCGCGGCATCAGGCAAAGCCAGCAGATCGGTGCCATCGAAGCGGATGGCGCCTTGCGCGATGCGGCCGGCCGGCTTGGCCAGCAGCCCCATCACGCTAAGCGAGGTGACCGATTTGCCGCAACCGCTCTCGCCGACGATGCCAAGCGTGCGCCCGGATTCGACCTGGAAGCTGACGCCTTCGACGGCACGGAATTCGCCGCCATCGACCTGGAAATAGGTGTGCAGGTTCTCGACTTCGAGCAAAGCCATCAGGCCGCTCCCTGGGCTTGCGCATCCAACTGGGCTTGCGCCTCCAGCCTCTGTGCCTCGGCCTCGATCACCGCGCGGTCGTAGATGCCGGAGGGATTGGCGCGCGTCGCCATGAACTTGCGGAAGGCGGCAAAACGCCCCTGCGAGAGTTCATAAAGCCGGCGCAGTTCGATGAGTGGCTCGGCATGGTCGTCCACCCGCAGCGACACTTCCGGATAGTCTTCCTCGCCATAGACAATCAGTGCGGCAGATTGCTTGCCGCGCTTGTCGCCGCCTTCTGCCTGGCCGGCATCCAATGCGTCAATCAGCCGTTCCGCGAAGGACTTGGCTGAGTTGGCAAAACTCTGGGCTGTGGCCGCAATCACGGCTTCACCAGCCAGCATGTTGCCGGCCACCGAGAAGCCTTTGCCTGCCACATGGCCGCACCAGCCGATACAGTCGGCACCGGTATGCTGCGCCACGCGGCCATGGCTGTCGACGAGATGCAATTGCCGCGTGGCGCGGCCCTCGTCAGAAGCCACGAGCTGATCCAGCACGGCTTGGGCCGGTGCACCTTCGCGCAGCAAGGCCAGGCCGCGCGGTCCCCAGGTCGGGTTCACCAGTGCCTGGGTTGCCAGTGCGCCGGTCTGGCTGGCGGCATGCGGGCAGAGCGCGCCGACGGCGAAGAATTTGGTGGTGACGGCGACGCCGAAGGCGCCGGAAGCAGGATCGCGGGCGACGATCGACCAGGTCATCGGTCAGCGTTCCCCTTCATCGCCGCGCCTGCTCATCGTCCCACCGCGTAGCCCTGCATGCCGCGCGGATTGGCGCCGGCCTTCAGCACGGTGCCTTCCGGCGTCTGCTCGATGGCGGTGGCGCAGAGCCGGCCTTCCGACCAGTCGCCGCCGACATGCACATCATGGCCACGGCGGCGCAGTTCTTCCACCGTCGCCTTGGGGAAACGGCCCTCCAGCGCCAGGAAACCGGGCTTGGCCTTGCGCGGATAGAAGGAGGAGGGGAAATGCTCGGAATGGAAGGCCGGGTTGTCGATGGCTTCCTGCAGGTTCAGGCCATGATGCGCAATCTTGAGGAAAAGCTGCGGCGACCACTGGTCCTGCTGATCGCCACCCGGTGTGCCGAACGCCATCGCCGGCTGGCCATCCTTCAGCGCCATCGAGGGCGACAGCGTGGTGCGCGGGCGCACATTCGGTCGCAGGGAATTGGGCAGGCCTTCTTCCAGCCAGAACATCTGCGCCCTGGTGCCGAGGCAGAAGCCGAATTCCGGGATCACCGGCGAGCTTTGCAGCCAGCCGCCCGATGGCGTCGCCGCCACCATGTTGCCCCAGCGATCGATCACATCGACATGGCAGGTATCGCCACTGGCGGCGCCGCGCTTGTTCGGCACTGGATCGAGATTGCCCACTGTCGGCTCGCCAACACCAGCGGCCATGCCGACATCCGCCTTCACGCTGGCAAGTTTTGCGCTGCCGCCGCCGGGATTGCCCGGGCGCAGTTCCAGCGAGGCGCGTTCGCCGATCAGCTTGGCGCGGTTGGCATTGTAGGTGTCGGAAAGCAGCGCCTGCATCGGCACGTCAACCGCATTGGGATCGCCATACCAGGCTTCGCGGTCGGCGAAGGCGAGCTTGGTCGCTTCCGTCACCACATGCACGAAATCCGGCCCCGCCGGGTCCATCTTGTCGAGGTCGAAATAACGCAGCAAGGCGAGCTGCTGCAGGAAAGCCGGACCCTGGCTCCAGGGGCCGCATTTTGCCACCGTCCAGCCCTTGTAATCGTAGGTCAGCGGCGCTTCCCAGCTTGCCTGCCAGCCGGCCATGTCGGCGCCGGTGAGCAGGCCGCGATGGCGGCGGCCAGAGGCATCCATTGCCTCGGTCTCGCGGCAGAAGCGGTCGATGCGTTCGGCGACGAAGCCCTCGCTCCAGGCCTTGCGCACGGCGTCGATCCTGGTTTCGCGGCTGCCCGAGGCTTCGCTGCCGATCTTGGCCAGCTTCTCGTAGAAGGCAGCGAGAGCGGGATTGCGGAACATCTGCAGCGGACGCGGCAGGTTGCCGTTGGGCAGGTAGATCGCCGCCGAACTCTGCCACTCGTCGCGGAACAGCTCGGTCACGGTAGCGATGGTATCGACGATGCGATGCACCAGCGGATAGCCCTGGCCGGCATAGTGGATGGCGGGCGCCAGCGCCTCGGCGGCCGAGATGGTGCCATGGTCGCGCAGCATCAGCAGCCAGGCATCCATGGCGCCGGGCACACAGGGCGCCAGCAGGCCGGAGCCGGGAATCAGCGCCAGATCCAGCTTGCGGAAAGCCTCCGGCTTTGCGGCCGCAGGCGAAGGACCCTGGCCGCACAGCACCTCCATCTTCTGCCGCCTGGCATCCCAGATCAGGGCCGGCAGGTCGCCGCCGGCACCGTTGAGATGCGGTTCCACGACCTGCAGCACGAAGCCGGCGGTGACGGCGGCATCGAAGGCATTGCCGCCGCGTTCCAGCACGCCCATGGCGGCCTGTGCCGCGATCCAGTGGGTGGAGGCGACGACGCCGAAATTGCCACGAATTTCCGGGCGAGTGGTGAAGCGCGGTTCTTTGCTCATGCTGATTCAGATCGGATGTTTGGGACGGGCGAGGAATTCGGCCGAGGCATCGCCGGCCTGGGCGAGATGGCCGCGCATGGTGGCCTGGGCGGCATCGGCATCGCGCGCGAGAATGGCCGCCACCAGGGCTTCATGCTCGGCGTAGGATTCCTCGATGCGGGCCGGATTGAGGAATTGCGCGCGGCGGAAGGGCGTAACGCGCAGGCGCAGGCTTTGTGCCGCTTCCGACAGATAATCGTTATGGCAGCCGCGCAGGATCAGGGCGTGGAAATCGCGGTTGAGCTGGTCATAGCGTTCGAAATCACCCGCCGTTGCCGCCTCGCGGCTCAGGGCATGCAGCGAGGCCAGGGCGTGGCGCTCGGCATCGTCCATGCGCAGGGCGGCATGCCGCGCGCAGGCGGCTTCCAGATCGGCCATGGCCTCGAACATCTGCGCCAGGCGTTCCGGCGTCACCGCCGAAACCACCACGCCCTTATGCGGGCGGGCCTCGACCAGCCCGGTGACGGCCAATTGCTTCAGGGCCTCGCGTACCGGCGTGCGCGACACACCGAAACGCTGCGCCAGGCTCTGCTCGTCCAGGCGGGAGCCGGGTTCGAGCTGTCCCAGCAGGATTTCGTCGGCGAGTCGCTCACGCACATCGTCGGTCGTGGTGCTGCGTTTCAGCACGGCAGAGCGGAGGGCGATGGTCTCGTTCATGGGGCTACCGGAGCGGCAGAAGAGCGGGGCGTTTAAGTGCTCCATACAGTATGCAGTCGCCGTGCCAGTCCTGCCAATGGGGCCGTAAGACTTATTACAACTATTTGAATGTTATGGGGAATTAATTGACTTGCTGAAGCCTTGGGCGGACTCGGGCGGTGCCGCGCTTTGCTTATTTTCCGGGCGGTGCGTTGATCCAGAGCGGGAGAGCGTCAGTATAGTGACCAAAGGCGAGCAGGGAGTCGGCATTTTGAGTCTCGTGGATCTTAAGGGGCGGCGGGCCCTGGTGACCGGGCATAAGGGCGGCATCGGTGCGGCCATAGCCGCCACGCTGGCCGAATGCGGTGCCGACGTGCATGGCTTTGACCTGCCGGAGCAGGATCTCTCGCGGCTGGAGGCGGTTCCGGGCTGGGTAGCCGAATTGCGCGCCCGTGCCGGCACCATCGATATCCTGGTCAATAATGCCGGCACGACCTTGTTGGGCAGCCTGCTCGATACCCCGGTCGAGGATGCCGAGCGGGTTTTCCGCATCAATGTGCTGGCACCCTTTGCCCTGATGCAGGCGGTTCTGCCCGATATGATCGCGGCCCGGCGCGGCAGCGTGGTGAATATCGCCAGCGACCAGGCCTTCATCGGCAAGCGGGTCTCTGCGGCTTATGGCGCCAGCAAGGCGGCCATTGCGCAATTGACCAAGAGCGCGGCGCTGGACTGGGCGCCGCATAATATCCGCTTCAACTGTGTGGCGCCCGGCAGCACCGATACGCCGATGCTGCGTGGCGTGATCGCGGGTCTGGGGCAGCGCTATCCGGAAGCCTTCGCCGGCACATCGGATGCAGCCTATACCCAGGCCGTGCCATTGGGGCGCTTCGCCGCGCCGGGCGAGATCGCCGCCATGGTGGCATTCCTGGCGTCCGATGCGGCTTCCTTTGTCACCGGTGCGGTGATCCCGGTGGATGGTGGAGGCACGGCGCAATGATTGCCAAGGCAGGGAATGCTGAACCACGCATCGCCATCGTCACCGGTGCCAGCCGAGGCATCGGCCGTGCCATTGCGGTGGCGCTGATCGAGGCTGGCTATGTGGTGCATGGCGCGGCGCGCGACGGCTTCGAGCCCTTGCCCGGATTGCAGCCGCATCATTGCGATGTGACCGATGCGGATGCGGTGGCGGCAATGTTTGCTGCGGTGAAAAAGCAGCATGGCCGGCTGCATCTGCTGGTGAATAATGCCGGCATCGCGGGCGGTGCCGAATTCGGCAGTGTGGCGGAAGCTGCGGCCTGGGATGGCATCCTCGCCACCAATCTCACCGGCACCTATCTGTGCTGTCGTGCGGCGCGTGACCTGCTGGTGGATGGCATGGGCCGCATCGTCAATATCGCTTCCGTGCTGGGCCTGCGCGGTGTGCCGGACCAGATTGCCTATGTCGCGGCCAAGCATGGTGTCGTGGGCCTTACCAAGGCGCTGGCGCAGGCATTGGGACCGCGCGGCATCACAGTGAATGCCATTTGCCCCGGCTGGGTCGATACCGCCATGGCGCGGCAGCGGTTTGCCGAGCTTGGCATCACGGCAGCGCAAGCTGGTGCCACTGCGCCGCTTGGACGTGTCACGATGCCGGATGAAGTGGCGGCAATGGTGCTGTATCTGGCGGGGGTGGCAGCGGCCAACATCACCGGCCAGGCATTGACCATCGATGGCGGAGAATCGCTCTAGCCGGGGCTTTGGGTCTGGCTCTGGCTTTGCGCCATAACTGTGGGAGCTGGAGCGGGTGCGGCAACCGGCAGCGGCAGCAACTCCACCGCCACGTTCACGCGATGCGGGCCACCGCCCAGCACAACGCCACGCACCGGGCTGATATCGCTGTAGTCACGGCCCGTGGCAGTGGTGACATGATCTTCCGAGACCACCAGATTGTTGGTCGGGTCGAGGTCGATCCAGCCATGTTCAGCGCCGCACCACACCGACACCCAGGCATGGCTGGCATCGTAGCCGCGCAGGCCGGCCTTATCGCCCGGCTGCATGGTGCGGATGTAACCTGATACATAGCGCGCGGCGAGGCCATGGGAGCGCAGCATGGCGATCTGCAGATGCGCGAAATCCTGGCAGACGCCGGCGCGCTTCGCCATCGCCTCGGCGACCGGCGTGAATACTTCCGTCGCCGCCGGGTCGTAGCGGAAATCCTTGTTGATGCGCGCGGTAAGGTCGCGCGCCGCCGCCAGGATTGGGCGTTTCGGCGTCAGCGATGTGGCGGCATAGTCGGTGATAGCCTTGTCGGCGACGGCCAGCGGCGATTCCAGCACGAATTCGCAGGCGGCGCTCTCGGTTGGAAAGCCGTCGCCGTTCAAGGTCGCGCGGATTTCTTCCCAGGGCGGTGTTGCCTCATCCGCCGGCGCCTTGAAGGGCTGCACATCCACTTCCGCCACCACTTCGACATCGAAGCGCGTATGCGGCTCCTCGATGGCGAGATAGCCAATGCGGTTGCCGAAATGATCGACGCTCTCGGTGAGAGTGCGGCCTTCCGGCGCGGTAGTGATGCGGCAATTGCGCACGGTCTGGCGCGACCCATCCTGCAAGGCCAGATGCAGCAGGTGGTGCGACATGTCGACCGCCCAGCTATAGCTGTAGGAAGTGGTATGACGCAGGCGGTACTTCATCACGAACCGAACCCGAAGGCATGCGCCAACTGGATATGCGAGAAATAGGTGCGCGTGATCTGATCGGAAATATCCATCAGGCCCTGGGTGGTGGCATCCAGGCTGCCGCGCAGGCGCGATACCTGGGTCTGCCACTCGGCACCGGACAGGTCGTCGCGGTCGAAGCGTTCAACGATATCGGCGAAAGGCTGGCTCAGGCTGAGGCAATCCTCAGAGCGCGGCGGCTGTTCGCGGCGTGGCAGGATATCGAGATGCTGCGCCATGGTCTGCAACTGGAAACCCAGCGAATGCGGGTTGCTGACATCGAGCAGCAGCAGGTCGAACACCGCGGCTGCCTGCAGCGAAGCGCGGTAGCGGCGGCGATAGGTGAGGCTGGAATCGTTGAGTTCCAGCGCCACGCGGAAAGCCGATTCCTGGTTGCTCGCCAGCACGGTGGCGGCCGCCGAGACCGTGCGCGCGATGTAGATGCCGCGCTCCAGCCGGCGGCCGAAATCAAGGAAGCGCCAGCCGCTGCCGCGCGTCATGTGTTCGGCCAGCATGCCGGCGATGGCGGCGGTGGCGCGGATGATCTGGTCGCAGAATTCCAGCATTGCATCTGGGTCGCCGCTGGCGCCAGGCCGGGACAGGCGCAGCTCGCCAAGCAGGTGATTCAGCATCCGCCACATATCGGCGGAGAAGCGATGCCGCGCCACGGCCGCCAGGCGCTCCATGGCTTCCAGGGTCTGGCCCAAAGTCTGGTTCGGCGCACAGGCATTGGTGACGGCGCGGGCGAAGACCTGCGTATCGGGCGGTGCCGCTGCCGCGCGCTGGTCGATGATGCCGCAGCGCGACAGCGCGCGTGCCAGTACCGACATTTCCACCAGATCGCGGGCGCTGCCGATTTCGCCGATCAGGCGGGTGAGCGTGGCGCGCAGCAGCCGCGCACCATCATCCAGGCGCTCCACCGAGCGGCCGAGCCAGAACAGATCATCGGCAACACGGCTCTGCAGCGTGCCGGACGAACGGCGGAGTTGCAGGCGCTGGCGCGGCGTGTTGCCACGGATCACTAGCGGACCGGGATCGGTCGCCTCAACCCAGACATCCTTGTTGATGCCGCCACGCTGGATGGTGGCGCTGAACGGATCGCCGCCACTCGGCACGCGCGCCAGACCGCCAGGCATCACCACATAGCTGTCGCCATCGGCCACCACCTGCACACGCAGCAGGATCGGCGTCGGCTCCAGCTTGCCGCTTTCGCCCAACCCCGGCGCCACGGAAGGCACGATGCGCTCCTGCGCCACGAAATCCGCCGGCCTGGCCTTGATGCGTGCCAGCAGGGCGGCCTGTTCCGCCTCGCTCAAATTCGCCACCGTGATCGGTGCGAAGCGCAGGTCGCGTGCGCCACGCACCACCATCTGGTCGAAGCGCGATTCCACTTCATGCAAGGCATAGGATTGCCCGCACCACCAGGTGGCGATGGACGGCATCTGCAGCGGTTCGCCAAGCAGCTGCTCGGAAAGGGTGGGGAGGAAAGCGAGCAGGGCCGGCTGTTCGGCGATGCCGCTGCCAATGCCATTGCTCACCGCCACGCGGCCCTCGCGCACCGCCTGCAGCAGGCCGGTGACGCCGAGCGCGGATTCGGCGCGCAGTTCCAGCGGGTCGCACCATTCGCCATCAAGCCGGCGCAGGATCACTTCCACCGGGTCAAGACCGCCCAGTGTCTTCAGGTAGATGCGGCCGTCGCGCATGGTGAGGTCGGCGCCTTCCACCAGCGTGGCGCCGAGTTCGCGCGCCAGATAGATATGCTCGAAATAGGCTTCGTTATAGGGGCCAGGGGTAAGCAGCACGACGCGTGGGTTATCGCGCATCGTCTGGCCGCGCGCCTGCAGATCGGCCTGCCAGTATTCGAAATAGGCATTGATCGGCCGTGCCCGGCATTCGCGCAGGGCGGCACCCATCAGGCGCGACATGACGCGGCGGTTCTGCAAGGCATAGCCTGCGCCGGCGGGTGCCTGGGTGCGGTCGGCGATGACACGCCACACGCCGTCAGGGCCGCGCACCAGTTCGGCTGAGTAATGCTGCAGCATGCGGCCGGGGGTGCCGCCATCGGCCTGGCGCGCGGGGCGCAGGAAATCGCGGTGGCCATAGACCAGCGCGGGCGGATATCGGCCTTCCTTCAGGCTGCGCATCGGACCGTAGATGTCGCGGAGCCAGGCATCGAGCAGTTGCGCGCGCTGGATCAGGCCTGCCTCGATGACGGCCCATTCGCCCTTGGACAGAATCACTGGCACTGGATCGAGCCGCCAGGGGCGCTGCTCCGGGATCGGCGGTGCGATCTCCACCGTGCTGCCGCGGCCGGGTTCGTTCGGCAGTTCGTAGACGTTGTAGGTGACGCCTTCATCTTCCAGATGCTGGCGGCCGCGTTCGGCGCGCTCCACCAGGCCACTGGCGCCTAGCAGGCTCAAGGAAGCCAACAGCGGCTGCCAATGCGGCCGGATGCTGCCCTGGCCGGTGACCATTTCATCCCAGGCTTCCGGTTCGCGCGCCGCTGCGTCGCCACCGACCGGGGCGGTGGGCTTTTCGGCCTTTATTGGGGGCGCGGAGGACATGGTTCTCCCGGAGGCGAATCGCGGCGGCTATTTTAGCCGCTGCGCAAGTCCAGTGTAAGCGGTTGCTGACCCGGCGCCTGGCTCGCTGGCTGCGGCATCGGGCCAGGTGTGTGGCCTATGGCAAAGAAGCGCGCGCGGCGCCGCGCCTCGGCTTCGTTCGCGTTCACCGGGAAGGTATCGTAATTGCGACCGCCCGGATGCGCGACATGGTAGGTGCAGCCGCCGATGGAGCGGCCATTCCAGCCATCGAACAGATCGAACACCACCGGGGTGTGTACCGGCACGGTCGGATGCAACGCGCTCGGCGGGCCCCAGGCCTTGAAGCGCACGCCGGCGATATATTCGCCCGGCACGCCGGTGGCACGCAGCGGCACGGCGCGGCCATTGCAGGCCACCACATGGCGGGCATCGGTGAGGCCCTTCAGTTTCACCTGCAACCGCTCGATCGAGGAATCGACATAGCGCGCGGTGCCGCCGGCAGTGGCTTCCTCGCCCAGCACATGCCAGGGCTCCAGCGCATGGCGCAGTTCCAGTTCAATGCCGCGCGCCGCGATACTGCCAACATGCGGGAAGCGGAATTCGGCATGGGCCGAGAACCAGTCCGGGTCGAAGGCATAGCCGCGCTCGGAGAGGTCTTCCAGCACGTCGTTGAAATCCTGCATGCAGAAATGCGGCAGCAGGAATTCGTCATGCAGTCTTGTGCCCCAGCGCACCGGCTTGCGTGTATAGGGCCGCTCGGCGAAGGCGGCGACCAGCGCGCGCAGCAGGGCCTGCTGCGCCAGGCTCATGCGAGCATGCGGCGGCATCTCGAAAGCGCGCAGTTCCACCAGGCCGAGCCGGCCGGTGGGGCCATCGGGTGAGAACAGCTTGTCGATGCAGAATTCGGTGCGGTGCGTGTTGCCGGTGAGGTCCACCAGCACATTGCGGAAAATGCGGTCGACCAGCCAGGGCGGCGGGTTGTCGCCGAACTTCGCCACCTGCTCGAAGGCGACTTCCAGATTGACCAGGGCATCGTCGCGCGCTTCGTCCACACGCGGATGCTGGCTGGTCGGGCCGATGAAAAGCCCGGAGAAGAGATAGGACAGCGACGGATGGTTCTGCCAATAGCCAAGCAGGCTGCGCAGCAGATCGGGGCGGCGCAGGAACGGGCTGTCGGCGGGCGAGGCCGCTCCCATCACCACATGGTTGCCGCCGCCGGTGCCGACATGGCGGCCATCGAGCATGAATTTCTCGGTGCCGAGCCGGGTCTGGCGTGCTTCCTCGTAGAGGGTCTCGGTGCGCTCGGCGAGCTGGCGCCAGGAATCGGAGGGGTGGATGTTGACCTCGATCACACCCGGATCGGGCGTGACGCTGAAATGTATCAGGCGATGATCGCGCGGCGGCAGATAGCCTTCGATCACAACCTTATGGTTCAGCGTCGCCGCCGTATCCTCAATGGCGGCGACGAGATCGAGATAGTATTCGGCATTTTCCAGCGGCGGCATGAAGACATGCAGCAGCCCGCCACGCGGCTCGACGCAGATCGCGGTGCGGATCACGTCGGTCGCTGATTGTTGATCCGCCGGCAGCGGCTGCTGCGCCCGCGGCGCACCGGCAGCTTGATAGAGGCTGCCCTTGGTCCAGGCCTGCATGCGTTCGGCGACGATCTTGTGCGCCTCGCGGAACACGTCATGCGGCGGCAGCGGCGGCCGCTCCTCCATACTGTCGCGGTCAAACTGGTAGAGCGTGTCGCCCGGCGCCGACCAGGGCAGGCTATCTAGCGGCAGGCGATAGCCCATCGGGCTGTCGCCAGGCAGCAGGAACATGGTCTGCGGCCGGAAGAACCACGGGCCGGAACGCCAGCGCGTGCGGCTGCCATTGCTGCCCGGTTCGGCGCGCAGCGGCAAGGTGTAGCCCACCACCTTGTCCAGACCCTGTTCGAAGATGCGCGCCAGTCGCGCGCGCTCCTGCGGATCGGCCAGCTTCGACTTGAACGGATCGACATTGGTCGGCAGCCGGCGTTCGCGCCAGAGATAGTACCAGGCGTCCTCGAAGCCGGGGATACGGTGGCCCGGATCGACCTGCAGGCGTTCAGCGAGGGCGGCGGCGAACAGATCGGCCAGGGCCACATCGGCGCCATCGCCGGCATCCTCATCGGCGGCCAGCAGTGCACGGTCCTTCCAGATCGGCTCACCATCACGGCGCCAATGGCAGGACAAGGCCCAGCGTGGCAATTGCTCCCCGGGATACCATTTGCCCTGGCCGTAATGCAGCAACTCGCCGCTGGAGAAGCGGTCGGCAAGGCGGCGCAGCAGCTTGCCGGCCAGCAGCCGTTTGTTCGGGCCGAGCGCGGCGGTGTTCCATTCCGCGCCTTCCATGTCGTCGATGGAAACGAAGGTCGGTTCGCCGCCCATGGTCAGGCGCAGGTCGGCGCGGTTGATCGCGCCATCCACCTTGTCGCCAAGCTTAAGCAGCTTGTCCCAGGCCTCGTCGCTGATCGGCTTGGTGACGCGCGGCGTCTCGTGGAATCGCCGCACGCTCATCTCATGGCCAAATTCAACCTCGGCTTCGTCCAGCATGCCGGAAATCGGCGCGGCCGATTGCGGCTCTGGCGTTGCTGCCAGCGGGATATGGCCTTCGCCGGCCATCAGGCCGGAGGTCGGGTCCAGCCCGATCCAGCCGGCGCCAGGCAGATAGACTTCACACCAGGCATGCAGGTCGGTGAAATCCTGCGCCGGGCCTTCCGGCCCCTCGATCGGTTTCACATCGGCGACAAGCTGGATCAGGTAGCCCGAGACGAAACGCGCCGCGAGGCCGAGATGGCGCAAGGCCTGCACCAGCAGCCAGGACGTGTCGCGGCAGGAGCCGCTGGCATTGCCGAGCGTTTCCTCCGCCGTCTGCACGCCGGGCTCGAGCCGGATGAGATACTTGATCTCGTTGGCCAGCCGCTGGTTGAGGCCGACGAGGAAATCCACCGTGCGCTTCGGTGTGCGGTCGACGCTGGCCAGCCATTTGCTCAGCAGTGGCCCGGGCTTCGAGAGGCGGCGGAAGGGCGCCAGGTCTTCATGCAGCGCGGGATCGTAGGTGAAGGGGAAGTTTTCCGCTTCCGGTTCCAGGAAGAAGTCGAACGGGTTGATCACCGCCATGTCGGCGACAAGGTCGACGGTGACGTCGAAATGGTCCGTGCGTTCAGGGAAGACCAGGCGGGCGAGGTAGTTGCCCTGGGGGTCCTGCTGCCAGTTGATGAAATGATCCGCCGGCGAGACCTTGAGCGAATAACTCAGGATCGGGGTGCGGGAATGCGGCGCCGGCCGCAGGCGGATGGTCTGGGGGCCCAAATTGATCAGGCGGTCGTAGCGATACGTGGTGCGATGGTGCAGCGCAACCTGAATGCTCATAAGTCCTCGCCTTCCGCCAATAAACTTGCACAAAGAAACCTGTAAAAGAATGCAATCGGTATGCCGGGCGAAGTGCAAGCGGAATCCGCGTGCTACTTGTGTTTGACTGGCGACGGTAACGCCCAATGAGGCGGCTTGTTGATCATAAAATAGGCATAAACCGGGTGGTGGCTAGCGCCGGTTCCGGAAAGAGCTATCCTATGGGCAGAATCACATGCAGGAGATCGGTATGCCAGAGGTGTTCGGTGGGGTATTCAAGGGTAAGCGGGTGGTGGTGGCGGGCGGCAGCCGGGGTATCGGCCGCTCTATCGCGCTTGGCTTCGCGGCCGGCGGCGCGGCGGTTTCGATCTGCGCCCGGGGCGCCGAGGGCGTCGCCAAGGCGGTGGCCGAACTTGGCGCCAAGGCCCATGGCGCGGCTTGCGATCTAGCCGATGGCAAGGCCGTCGCCGGATACATTGAGGCGGCGGCCACGGCATTGGGCGGCATCGACATCCTGATCAATAACGCCTCGGGCTTCGGCCGCAGCGACGACGAGGATGGCTGGGCCGCCTCGATCAATGTCGACCTGCTGGCGACTGTGCGTGCCTGCCGCGCCGCGTTGCCGTATCTGCAGAATGCCGGCGGCGGCAGCATCGTGCATATCTCCTCGATTTCCGGCCTGGGGCCGAGCACGCGCACGCCGCCCTATGGCGCGGTAAAGGCAGCGCTGATCCAGTATACCCAGACCCAGGCAGCGGCCCTGGCGGCGAAGAATATCCGCGTCAATTGCGTCGCGCCGGGTTCGATCGAAT
This sequence comes from Ferrovibrio sp. MS7, assembly GCF_038404985.1. Lineage (NCBI taxonomy): Bacteria > Pseudomonadati > Pseudomonadota > Alphaproteobacteria > Rhodospirillales > Rhodospirillaceae > Ferrovibrio > Ferrovibrio plantarum. The sequence goes on along the minus strand of NZ_JBBKBA010000002.1, from coordinate 734,972 downwards.
TCGTCGGCGGCGTGTGGGATCAGGCCCGCCAGCATAACCGCCCGCTATACGACGCCACGCTCGGCAGCATTCCCTTCGGCCGCATGGGCAAGCCGGAGGAAGTGGCTAATACCGTGCTGTTTCTGGCTTCCGACCTGGCGAGCTGGGTCACTGGCCAGACCATCGTGGTCGATGGCGGGCAGATGCTTTAAGCGAAACCCAGCAGGCGCAGATTCTCAATCATGTGATCCGGCGGCGGTGCTTCCACCTGCACCGCGGCTTTCTCGACATGATACGGGATCGCCAGCTTGCGCGCATGCAATTGCATCGGCATCGCGCCGTTCACGCCGTATTGCGCGTCGCCAAGCAGTGGGCAGCCGAGTGATGCCGCATGCACGCGGATCTGGTGCGTACGTCCGGTATGCGGCCGGAAGGCGATCCAGCTCAGGCTGCCGTTGCTGCCCAAAAGTTCGTAATCGGTGCGCGCCGGCTGGCCGGCGGAATTGGGTTCCATATGCCAGCCTTGCCGCGTGTTGATTTTCAGCAGCGCGAGATCGATGCGGCCGCGCGGTTCCGCCGGCTTGCCCTGCACGATGGCCCAGTAGGTTTTCACCACACGATGCTCGGCGAAAAGCTGGCCCAGGCGCCGCATCGCCTTTTCATGCCGCCCGAGCAGCAGGCAGCCACTGGTATCGCGGTCCAGGCGATGCGCTGGTTGCGGCAGGAAGCGGTTGCCGAAACGCAGCGCTTCGAGATGGTTTTCCAGGCTTTCCGGGGTTTTAGGGCCGGCATGCACCGCCAGCCCGGCGGGCTTGTTCAGCACCAGCAGGCAGGAATCCTGGTGCAGCACCAGGGCGATGGGATCAAGGTCAGCCATGGCCGCTGTGGTAGCACGATTATGTCAATCCGACGACTCCTGTGGCTCTGCCCAAGAAGTTGGCACGGTATTCGCTAGAGGATTTCGGTTTATTGTGATGAGGACGGTCGCTGATCGTCCGTGGACAGAAGTGCATGACCGTGACCACCGAGACCCGCAAGATCCTGCTCGACCTCTCGATCGACGACGCGCCGCGCCGATCCAGCGGCCGACCGACCCTGGCCGACGATCTGCGTCGCCGCCTTGCCGATGCGATCATGGCCGGTGAATTGCCGCCGGGCAGCCGGCTGGATGAGCATGACCTTGCCGACCGCTATGGCATGTCGCGCACGCCGGTGCGCGAGGCCCTGCGCCAGCTTGCCGCCGTTGGCCTTGCCGAATACCGGCCGCATCGCGGCGTTATCGTCGCCTTCCCGGAACAGCAGCGCATCGCCGAGATGTTCGAGGTGATGTCAGAACTCGAGGCGCTCTGTGCCCGGCTTGCCGCTTTGCGCATGGACGCCGCCGAGCGGCGCGATTTCGAGGCGATGCATCGCCGCTCGCTGGAACATGTGCGGGAAGGCCGCATGGAGGATTACGACGCCGCCAATCTGGCGTTCCACTCCGCGCTCTATCGCGGCGCCCATAACCGCTTCCTGGAGGAGACCACGCTGTCGGTGCGCCGCCGGGTGCAACCCTTCCGCCGCAGCCAGTTCCGTGTGCTGGGGCGTTTGGGCAATTCCTTCGCCGAGCATGACCGCATCGTCGAGGCCGTGCTGCGCGGCGATGCCCAGGCGGCGGAAAACAGCATGCGCGAGCATGTCAGCAAGGTCAGCGTGGCGTCAGCGACCTTGATCGAGGGCCGCCGCCAGCAGCAGATGGAAGACAGCGAAGCCTGATCCGCCTCGTCGGCTATTTCGCCAGCCAGGCGCGGTAGGCGCGCCAGTCGGCGAAGCGCGAAATGTCTTCCGCGCCTACCGTCGCTGCCGCCTCGCAGAGGAAGCCTTTCACCGTGGTGCCATCAGCCAGTGTCACCGTGCCGATGCCGAGTGGTGCCGGGATGCCGGCGACAAAGGCGCCGAAACCCGCCGTGGGCAGATCCCAGATTTCGCCGGCCAATGCCACGCCGCTTTCTGCCACGCGCAGCACGCCGGGGCGCGGCGGGCCGCCGGCATCGATGCGGTAGAGCTTGTAGATCGGCGCGGTCTTGATCTCGGCGACATAGCGGCCGCCAAGGCCAAGGATTTCGTGGTTCAGCGGCTGGCCCTGCATATGGGCGCCGAACACCGCGATGCGGATGCTGGGCGAGGGCGGTGCTGCCGTTGCCGCCGTTTCCGGCAGGGCATGGCCGGTGGCGCCGAGCGGCAGCTTGGCCTTGGCATGGAAGGCGGCGCCGAAGCCGGCGAGTTTGGCCTCGAAGAAGGCCGGGGCGATCAGCGTCACGCCACTCGGCAGGCCATCGGCGCGCATCGCATTCGGCACGGCAAGGGCGCTGAGATCGAAGTAATTCACGAAATTCGTGTAGTAGCCGAGATTGGCGTTGAGCTTCAGCGGCTCGGCCAGGATTTCGGCGACGCGGTAGATCGTGCCGCTGGTCGGCACCAGCATGAAATCAACCTCGCCCCAGATCGGGTCGATCTGCTGCTTCAAGGCTCGCAGCCGCTGCTGCATGCGGTAGAGATCGACCGCGCTGGCGGATTGGCCACTCTCCAGGATGCCGCGCGTCACCGGATGGAAAGCATCCGCATGATCGCGGAAGAAATCATGCAACGCCGTCACCCGTTCGGCAGCGCCAGGCGGCGAATAGAGCATCGCCTGTGCTTCGGCGAAGGGCGCGTAGTCAATCACCTGCTTCTCGCCGCCCATGGTCTCAAAGCGCGCCACGGCGGCATGGAACAGCTTTTCGGCCTCGGCATCGCCAAAGAATTGCGGTTTGTCAGGCACGGCGAAACGGAACTTGGCCGGGCAGGGCGGCACGGTGGAGCGGAAACCCGCCGGCGCGCTGCGTGAATAGGCATCAGCCGCATCCAGGCCGCGCGCCGCTTCCAGCACCGCCATGGCATCGGCGACCGTAAGGGCGAAAACCGAAATGCAATCCAGCGAACGGCAGGCCGGCAGCATGCCGCTGGAACTGATCAGGCCGATGGAGGGCTTGAGGCCGACGATGTTGTTGAAGCCGGCCGGCACGCGGCCGGAGCCGGCGGTATCGGTGCCGAGCGAGAAGCTGACCAGGCCGGCGCTCACCGCCACAGCCGAGCCCGAGGACGAACCGCCCGGCACATACTCCTTGTTGAACGGGTTCACCGCCACACCATAAGGCGAGCGCACGCCAACCAGGCCGGTGGCGAACTGGTCCAGATTGGTCTTGCCGATGACGATGGCGCCGGCGGCTTCCAGCTTTGCCACCGCCGTCGCGGATTGCGACGGGGTATAGGCGAAAGCCGGGCAGGCCGCCGTGGTCGGCAGGCCGGCGACGTCGATATTGTCCTTCACCGCGAAAGGGATGCCGTAAAGCGGCTTGCCCGCCGGGCCGGCGGCCTCCAGTGCGGCGGCGCGCTTGAGCAGGGCTTCGGGCGGGGTGAGGCTGAGCCAGACCGCATCCTGGCCCCGGGCCGCTATCGCCTCGGCAATGGCGGCGACCAGTTTGGAAGGGCTGGTTTCGCCTGCTGCATAGGCTGCCTGCAGGGTGGCAATGCTAAGGCTGGGCAGAGTCATGGAAAGCTCCGGCAAGAGGTGTCGAGGTCGTTGTATGCAACTGTCATACCGGCCCATAACTGCACGATTGCCTTGAAATTATGCGACTTTTCTCGATCCTGCTGCCGCGCACTTAGTCATATTGCCTCTAGTGTATGGATATTAAATAGGCAATCCAGTTTCTGCGCAAAGCTGCAACCTCTGCACCGTCTGGTGGTGGTGAGTGGTGATTCTCCTAGCCATTTCAGCAACGTGCATACAATTCGCATAAACGGGCCGTCACCATGGCACGCCCGTTGCAGTGCAATAGGCATCGGACCCGAACTGGAGACTGCCATGCGCCGCCGTGCCTTTCTCGTAGCCACTACGATACTTTCCGCTTTATCGCTGCTGGGCGCTGCCGCACCGGCCGAGGCCCAGGGCCGCAAGGATACTTTGCTGGTGCTGGTGGAGAACGGCCCGAACAGCATGGACATCCACGGCGTCGGCACCAGCTTCCGCTCCTATGTAGCGGCGTGGAACATGTATGACCGCCTTGTCTCCTTCGGCATCAAGACGTTGCCGGATGGCACGCAGATGTACGATTACAGCAAGATCGTGCCGGAACTGGCCGAGAGCTACACGGTCTCGCCGGACGGCAAGAGCTTCACCTTCAAGATCCGCCGCAACGCGAAATTCCACGACGGCGAGCCGGTGACGGCGCATGACGTGAAGTGGTCCTACGACCGTGCCGTCTCTGTCGGTGGCTTCCCCACCTTCCAGATGGCCGCCGGCTCGCTGACCAAGCCGGAGCAGTTCGTGGTGGTGGACGACTACACCTTCCGCGTCGACCTGCCGAAGCGCGACAAGCTGGCTCTGCCCGACATGGCCGTGGTGGTGCCTGCGATCTACAATTCCAAGCTGGCCAAGAAGAACGCCACGGAGAAGGATCCGTGGGCGATGGACTGGATGAAGACCAATGGTGCCGGCGGCGGCGCCTATAAGCTGGAAAAGTGGACGCCGGGCCAGGAAACCATCCTGGTGCGCAACGACGACTGGAAGAATGGCCCGCTGCCCAAGATTCAGCGCGTCATCCTGCGCGAGGTGCCGCAGGCCGGCAACCGCCGCGCCCTGATGGAACGCGGCGACGCCGATATCTCGGTGGATATGCCGCAGAAGGATTCCGCCGAACTGCTCGCGCTCGGTGAAGCCGGCAAGTACAAGGTTGTCGGCGTGCCGGTGGAGAATTCGCTGAAATATGTCGGCATGGTCTCCACCATGAAGCCCTTCGATAATCCGAAGGTGCGTCAGGCCATTGCCTATGCCACGCCGTTCGAGCAGATCTACAAGACTGCCATCTATGGCCGCGGCATTCCGATGTCCGGCGGTCCGGCCGATGCGCCCAAGGATGCGGTCTGGCCGCAGCCTTTCCCCTACAAGACCGATCTTGTCAAAGCCAAGCAGCTCTTGACCGAGGCCGGTTATCCTGATGGTTTCGAGACCACCATCTCCATCGATCTTGGCGATGCCACGGCTTCGGAACCGGAAGCCGTGCTGCTGCAGCAGTCGCTGGCGCAGATCGGCATCAAGACCACCATCGAGAAGATCCCGGGCGCCAATTTCCGCAATGCCATGCTGCAGAAGAACCGGCCGCTGCATATCGCCAGCTTTGGCGGCTGGCTGAACTTCCCGGATTACTTCTTCTTCTGGGGCTACCATGGCCAGAACGCGGTGTTCAACACCATGTCCTACCAGAACAAGGCGATGGACGCCCTGATCGATGCCTCGCGCTATGAGGAAGACCCGGCCAAGTATGCCGAGCAGGTGAAGGGCTTTATCAAGATGGCGATTGATGAAGTGCCGCGCGTGCCGATGTACCAGCAGATCCTTGATGTCGGCATGCAGAAGAACATCAAGGGCTATACCTACTGGTTCCACCGCCAGCTCGATTTCCGCCAGCTCGAAAAGCTCTGAGAACCGGCTGACCCATGCTGCGGCTGATCAGCAAAAGGTTGGTGAGTGCCATCCCGAGCATCATCGGGGTGCTGATCGTCACCTTCCTGCTCACCCGCGCCTTGCCCGGCGACCCGGCGGTGTATTTCGCCGGGCCCGCCGCCAGCCAGGAGGCCATCGAACAGATCCGCAAGGCGCTCGGGTTGGACAAGAGCCTGCCCGAGCAGTTCGTGGTCTATGTGAAGGATCTGGTACGCGGCAATCTTGGCAACTCCATTGCCACCGGTCGCCCGGTGGTGGAGGAGATCGCCACGCGCCTGCCGGCATCGCTTGAACTGACCTTGATCGGCCTGATCGTTTCTGTCGGCATCGCGGTGCCGCTCGGCATCGCGGCGGCAACACGGCCAGGGTCATGGATCGACCATAGCTGCCGAGTCATCACCACGGCGGGCGTCAGTCTGCCGGCCTTCTTCAGCGGCCTACTGCTGATCTATGTGCTTTACTATCTGCTCGGCTGGGCGCCGGCACCACTTGGCCGGCTCGATATTTATGCCTCCACGCCGCCGCATGTCACTGGCCTGTATCTGGTCGACAGCCTGCTGGCGCGCGATGGCGAAACCTTCGTCTCGGCGCTGAAGCAGTTGGCGCTGCCGGCCTTCACGCTGGCCTTCTTTACCCTGGCACCGCTGGCGCGCATGACGCGCGCCTCGATGCTGGAAGTGCTGAGCAGCGATTTCATCCGCACCGCACGGGCCAGCGGCCTGTCGAAAACCAAGGTGATCTACGGCTATGCCTTCCGCAACGCCATGCTGCCGGTGATTACCACGCTGGGCATGGTGTTCTCCTTTCTGCTCGGTGCCAATGTGCTGGTGGAGAAGGTGTTCTCCTGGCCCGGCATCGGCACGTTTGCCATCGAGGCACTGATCGCTTCCGATTACGCCCCGATCCAGGGCTTCGTGCTCACCATGGCGATGCTCTATGTGGCACTGAACCTGCTGATCGACATCCTCTACATCGTGATCGACCCGCGCGTCGGTTTCGAATCATGAGGGGCTTTGAATCATGAACGCCACGCTGAAGCATATTCGTTACGTGATCACCGAAAACCCGGTGACGCTGTTCGCCTTCAGCCTGTTTTTCCTGCTGCTCTTCGCGGCCATCTTCGGGCCGCTGCTGGCGCCCTATGACCCGCTGGCCACCGATGCCAGCCGGGCGCTGAAGCCGCCCTCGGCGCAATTCTGGTTCGGCACCGATGCTTTGGGCCGCGATATTTTCAGCCGCGTGCTGGTGGCGACAAGGCTTGATCTCACCATCGCTTTCGCCGCCGTGATCCTCACCTTCGGCATCGGCGCCATTGCCGGCATCGCGGCGGGCTATTTCGGTGGCTGGCCAGACCGCATCGTCGGGCGCATCGGCGATACCATCATGGCCTTCCCGCTCTTCGTGCTGGCCATGGGCATCGTCGCGGCTCTGGGCAACACGGTGGGCAATATCGTGATCGCCACCGCGATCATCAATATGCCGCTCTATGCCCGTGTCGCCCGCGCCGAAGCCAATGTGCGGCGCAATGCCGGCTTCATCGAGGCGGCGCGGCTTTCCGGCAATTCGGAAGGCCGCATCCTGTTCATGCATATCCTGCCCAACATCCTGCCGATCCTGATGGTGCAATGCTCGCTCACCATGGGCTATGCCATCCTGAATGCGGCGGGCCTGAGCTTCATCGGCCTCGGCATCGCGCCGCCGACGCCGGAATGGGGCATCCTGGTGGCGGAAGGGGCGCAGTTCATCATCTCCGGCGAATGGTGGGTGGCGCTGTTTCCAGGCCTTGCCCTGATGCTGGCGGTGTTCTGCTTCAACCTGCTCGGCGATGGTCTGCGCGATATTGTCGATCCCCGGAGGCGCACATGAGTGCGCCGACCAGAAAATGCTGAGGCGAACGTAGCCATGACAGCCGTTCCTCTGCTCTCCGTTACCGACCTCAGTGTCGATTTCCGCACCCGCTCAGGCATCGTGAAAGCGCTCGACCGTGTCGATTTCGATATTCACAAGGGCGAGATGGTGGCGATTGTCGGCGAGTCCGGTTCGGGCAAGTCGGTGACGGCCTATACCGTGATGGGCATTCTCGATCCCGCCGGCAAGGTCACTACCGGCAGTGCAGTGTTCGGTGGTCTCGACCTGCTGCAAGCCAGCGAGGGTGCGCTGCGCGAATTGCGCGGCCGCGAGATGTCGATGATCTTCCAGAATCCGCGCGTGGCACTGAACCCGATCCGCCGGGTGGGGCAGCAGATTGCCGATGTGCTGATCGAGCATGGCGGCGTCACCCATGCCGAGGCACCGAAACGCGCCATCGATATGTTGCAGAAAGTGCGCATCCCCGATCCGGAACGCCGCGCCAAGGCCTATCCTTTCGAGCTTTCCGGCGGCATGTGCCAGCGCATCATGATCGCCATTGCGCTCGCCTGCCAGCCGAAGCTGCTGATCGCCGACGAACCGACCACCGGCCTGGATGTGACCACCCAGGCGGTGATCATGGATCTGGTGCAGGAACTCGGCCAGGCCCAGGGCATGGCGACCGTGCTGATCACCCATGATCTCGGCATGGCGGCGGAATACTGCGACCGCATCGTGGTGATGCATGCCGGCCATGTGGTGGAAAGCGCACCGACGGTGGAACTGTTCCGCAATCCACGCCATCCCTACACGGCCAAGCTGATCGCCGCCACGCCGCGCCCCACCGCCTCGCTGGCAAGCCTGGCCTCGATTCCCGGCTCGCTGCCCGATCTGCGCGCCGAAAGCATTCCGCCCTGCCGCTACAGCCTGCGTTGCGAACGCAAGCTGGCCAATTGCGAGCGTTCGCTGCCCAAGCAGCAGCGCGGCGATGGCGGCCTCGTTGCCTGCTGGAATCCGCTATGACCGACGCCCCCGCTCCCCTGCTCGATATCGCCTCGCTTTACAAGCTGTTTCCGGTCGGGCAGAAGCCTGGCCTGTTTGCCCGTGCCCGCGGCGCCGACAAGCCGGTGGCCAAGCTGCATGCAGTGGATAATGTCAGCTTCCAGGTCGCGCGCGGCGAAACGATGGGCCTGGTTGGCGAGTCCGGCTGCGGCAAGTCGACTTTGGTCCGCCTGATCACTCGCCTGCTCGACCCCAGCGATGGCAGCATCCGGCTGAACGGCGAGGAAATCGGCCATATGCCGGCCAAGGGTTTCGGCTCCAGCCCCTATCGGCCGCGCGTGCAGATGGTGTTTCAGGATGCCACCGACAGCCTTAATCCACGTTACACCGCCTTCGATGCCATCGCCGATCCGATCCATCGCCTGAAGCCCATGCCCAAGGATAAGCTGAAGCCGCGCGTCGAGGAACTGGCCGAGCTCTGCGGCTTGCCTGTAGCCTTGCTCAGCCGCTTCCCGCATCAGCTTTCCGGCGGCCAGAAGGCGCGCGTCGGCATTGCCCGCGCCATCGCCGTGGACCCGGAATTGCTGATCCTGGATGAGCCGACGGCGGCACTCGACGTGTCGGTGCAGGTGGTGATCCTGCAATTGCTCGAGACCCTGAAGCAGAAGCTCGGCATGAGCTATCTGTTCGTCAGCCACGACCTCAATGTGGTGCGGCTGCTCTGCGACCGCGTCATGGTGATGTATCTCGGCAAGATCGTGGAAATCGGGCCGGCGGAATCGGTGTTCCGCAATCCGCGCCATCCCTATACCAAGGCCTTGCTTTCGGCGATCCCGCATTTCGATCCCGGGGTGGAGACGCAGCGGGTGCGGCTGGGCGGCGAGCCGCGCAGCCCGATTGATCCGTCGCCGAATGTCTGCCGCTTTTATGGCCGCTGCCCGAAAGGCGATAGCGCTTGCGAAACCACCATGCCAGAATTGCGTGCCATGGCGGCGGGCCATCAGGCCGCCTGCCACAAGGCAACGCCAGACCCGGATTTGATGCGTGAGGTAGCGTAAAAGTCATGGCTGAATTCGATGCGGAAGCTTATCTCGATCAGGCTCTGGCGCTGACCGGCCTGGAACTCGATCCGGCCTATCGCCCGGGCGTGATCGATAACCTCAAGCGCTCAGCGGCCATCGCCAAGGTTTATCTCGATTTTCCGCTGCCCGACGATGTCGAGCCGGCGGCGACCTATGTGCCATGATCGACCATACCAGCACGGCTGCTGAAATCGCCGCTGCCGTCTCCACCGGCAAGGTCAGTGCGGCGGAAGCGGTGGAAGTATCGCTCGCCCGTATCAGGGCCACCAATCCGCAGCTTAACGGCTTCATCGACATCACGGCTGAACGCGCCCGCGCCAAGGCCAAGGCCGTGGATGCGGCGAAGGTGCGCGGCGAGGTGCTCGGCCCGCTCGCCGGTGTGCCTTTTGGCGTCAAGAACCTGTTCGATATCGCCGGGCTGCCGACGCTGGCCGGTTCCAAGATCAACCGCGACCATGCCCCGGCCAAGCAGGACGGCACCCTGGTGCGCCGCATGGAAGCCGCCGGCGCGGTGCTGGTCGGTGGCCTCAACATGGGCGAATACGCCTATGATTTCACCGGCGAGAACAGCCATTACGGGCCCTCGCGCAATCCGCATGACCCGAACCGTATGTCGGGTGGCTCGTCCGGCGGTTCGGGCACGGCGGTGGCTGCCGGCATGGTGCCGGTAAGCCTCGGCTCCGATACCAATGGCTCGATCCGTGTGCCCTCCTCGCTGTGCGGCCTGTTTGGCCTCAAGCCGACCTTTGGCCGGCTGTCGCGCCATGGCAGCTTCATGTTCGTTGCCAGCATTGATCATCTCGGGCCCCTGGCACGCAGCACCGCCGACCTGGCCCTGAGCTACGATGCCATGCAGGGGCCGGATGCCGAGGATCCGGCCTGCGCCCAGCGTGCCATTGAGCCGGCCTTCCCGGAACTGGATAAGGGCATCGATGGCCTGCGCATCGCCGTGGCCGATGATTATTTCGCCAGCGGTGGCGAGCCCTATGCCCATGCGGCGGTGGAAGCCTTCGCCAAGGCGCTGGGCGTGACGCGGCGCGTCACGGTGCCGGAAGCCAAGCGCGGTCGCTCGGCGGCCTATGTCATCACCGCCCATGAAGGCGCCAACCTGCATCGCCAGCGCCTGCGCGAGCGACCGCAGGATTTCGACCCCGATACACGCGACCGCTTCTTCGCCGGCCTGATGCTGCCCGGCGACTGGTATGTGCAGGCGCAGCGTTTCCGTCGCTGGTATCGTGCGCGGCTCTTGGAAATGTTCAAGGACGTGGATGTGCTGCTGGCGCCGGCGACGCCTTGTTCGGCGCCTTTGCTGGGCCAGAAGATGATGACAATCGCGGGTGTCGAGATGCCGGTACGGGCCAATCTCGGCATCTTCACGCAGCCGATTTCCTTTGCCGGCCTGCCGGTGGTGGCGACGCCCTATGCCGATGCCCGGCCGCTGCCGATCGGCGTGCAGGTGATCGCGGCGCCCTGGCGCGAGGACCTGGCCCTGCGCGTGGCGCGGCAACTGGAAAAGATCGGTATTGCTTCGTCGAGGGTGGCATGAGCCTGGAAATCAATATCCCCGAGGTGCTGGCGGAAGTGCAGGCGCAGTTCGCCCGCTACGAAAAGGCGCTGACCGGCAACGATGTGGCAGTGCTGGACGAACTGTTCTGGAACAGCCCGCATACGTTGCGCTATGGCGTCACCGAGAACCTGCATGGCTACGCGGCCATTGCCGCTTTCCGTTCTTCGCGTCCATCAGCGGGCCTGGAGCGTACGATCTATAATACGGTGATCACCACCTATGGCCGCGACTTCGCCACGGCCAATACCGAATTCCAGCGGGCGAACAGCACCAAGACTGGCCGTCAGAGCCAGACCTGGATGCGCACGCCCGAGGGCTGGCGGGTGATTTCCGCCCATGTCAGCCTGCTCGACGCCCCGAAAACCTGACGCTGCTGCCCGCTTGGGCAGAGTTCTGCCGCGATAGCGAGCAACTAAAGAGGCGCCCGACGCAAGTCCGGCGCCTTTTTCAGCTTTTTTACGCCCATTTGACGGCTTGGTTACGGCTGGCACGCCGATTGCACACATCAATGGGTCGGATTGCATGCTGTATGCAGCGTGCGAAAAGCCAACCGCCCAGGCTCAAGCAGCCGAAAACCAGAGGAAGAGGCCACCCCAATGACCCGCAAGACCTCGATCAACCGCCGTTCGCTCGTCAAGGCCGGCCTGGCCGGCGCCGCTGTCGGCGGTTTCGCCATGCCCAATGTTGTTGCCGCGCAGTCGCGGACCTTCCAGTGGAAGATGACCAACGCTTACGGTCCGGGTTCGCCCTTCTATGTCGCTGGCCCCGGCAGCCCCACCGATTTCTGCGAAATGGTCAAGAAGATGTCGGGCGGCCGCCTGACGATCCAGCATTTCGCCGCTGGCGAACTGATCCCGGCGCTGGAGGGCTTCGATGCGGTGTCCAAGGGTGTGGTGGAGATGAATGCCGCCAACAGCTACTTCTGGGCCGGCAAGATTCCTGCCGCACAGTATTTCACCGTGGTGCCGTTCGGCCTGAATTTCCAGGGCCAGACCGCGTGGATCTACCATGGTGGCGGTCAGAAGCTGTGGGAAGAACTCTACGCGCCGTTCGATCTGGTGCCGATGGCGATGGGCAATACCGGCGTGCAGATGACCGGCTGGTACCGCAAGCCGGTGACCAGTGTGGATGACTACAAGGGCCTGAAGATGCGCATCCCGGGCCTGGCGGGCAAGGTCTATGCCGCGCTCGGCGTCGACGTGAAGCTGTTGCCTGGCGGCGAAATCTTCCCGGCACTGGAACGTGGCGTGATCGACGCGGCCGAATTCGTCGGCCCCTACCAGGACCGCCGCCTCGGCCTGCAGAAGGCAGCGAAATACTACTACACCACGGGCTGGCACGAGCCGTCCAACGTCACCGAACTGATTGTCAACAAGAAGGCCTTCGAGTCACTGCCGGCCGACCTGCAGGAAATCGTGCGTGTCGCCGCCGCCGCCTGCAATACCATCAGCCACACTTGGTGCGAGGCGACCAATGCCGAGGCGCTGGACGATCTGGTGAAGAACCAAGGCGTCACGGCGCAGCCGCTGCCGGTCTCGATCGTCGCCAAGCTGAAGGAAGTGACCGAAGCGGTGCTGAACGATGGCGCGGCCAAGGACCCGTCGATCAAGAAAGTGCACGATGCCTTCATGGCATTCAAGGCTAACCACGATAAGTGGGCCGGCATCTCGGAAGCCGTCTATCAGGGCCAGATTCGCGGTCAGTTGAGCAAGGCGTAATCTCCTCCATGTCTGCCTCCCGTCTGGAGTCCGCCGCCCGCAAGCTCGATTTTCTTGTCGAGCATTGCGGGCGGCTTGCATCCTGGACCGGCTTTGCGCTGGTCCTGGTCATGGCCTTCAATGTGCTGCTGCGTTACGGCTTCCGCACCGGATCCGTGGCGATGCAGGAGCTTGAATGGCATCTGATGGCGCCGGTCTCGCTGCTCTGCATGGCTTATGCGATCAAGCATGAAGGTCATGTCCGGGTGGATATTCTCTATGGCCGCTTCTCCCCGAAAATGCAGCAGGTGGTGGAATTCATCTCCTGCCTTGCCGCCGTGGCGCTCTGCGTCATCGTCATCAAGCTGAGCTTCGGCTATGTCGAGCAATCCTACCGCATCGGCGAGAAATCGCCCGATCCCGGTGGCCTGCCATACCGCTTCATCCTCAAGGCGATGATCCCGGCCGGTTTCGTGCTGCTGCTGCTGCAAAGTCTGGCGGCCACCTGTCGCGCCCTGATCCCTTTGCTTGGCGGCCCACCATCGCAGAACAAGCCTGATCAAGAGTTGGAACATGCCGCTTAACGAAATCCTGGCTATTTCCTGTATCGTTTCGTTTTTCCTGTTGTTAGCCGTGGGTGTGCCGGTTGCGCTGACGCTGGCGATCAGCGGTTTCTTTTTCGGCTATCTCGGTTTCGGCGCGTTGCTGTTCAATCTGCTGCCGGCGCGCATCTTCGGGGTAACGGCCAATTATACCCTGATCGCCATTCCGCTTTTCGTCTTCATGGGCATGATGCTGGAGAAGTCGAAGATCGCGAATGACCTGATGGAGGTGATCGGCCATCTCTCCGGCGGCTTGCGCGGCGGCATGGGCATCGGCATCGTGCTGGTTGGCGTACTGATGGGCGCCACTACCGGCATTGTCGGTGCCACCATCGTCACGCTGGGCCTGCTGACGTTGCCCACATTGCTGCGGCGCGGCTACAACAAGTCCATCGCCTGCGGCACCATCTGCGCCTCGGGCACGCTCGGCCAGATCATCCCGCCCAGCACGATCATCATCCTGCTCGCCGATATTCTCGGCCAGTCGGTCGGCACACTGTTTGCCGCCGCCGTGTTCCCGGGCCTGATGCTGTCTGGCATCTTCTGCATTTTCCTGCTGGTACTCGGCATGGTGAAGCCGGAAATGGTGCCGCCGATTCCGGCCGAGGAACGCTTCGCCATGAGCCGGCAGGAATTGCTGCAAAAGACCCTCAAAGTAGGCCTGCCGCCTATCGCCCTGGTGCTGGCGGTGCTGGGTTCCATCATCGCCGGCGTTGCGGCGCCGACGGAAGCCGCCTCCATGGGGGCGCTGGGTTCCATCCTTGTGGCGGCGATTTCCGGCCGCCTGAACTGGCAGATGCTGAAGGAAACGGTCTATGCCACCGGCCGCATCACCGCCTCGATGATGTTCATCCTGATCTGCGCCCAGGTTTTCGCCCTGGCTTTCCGTGGTCTGCAAGGCGAGCAACTGGTGCATGATTTCTTCAAGATCGTGCCCGGCGGCATCACCGGCGTGCTGTGGTTCATGATGTTCCTGATCTTTATCCTCGGCTTCTTCATCGAATGGATTGAGATCAGCTACATTGTCGTACCGCTATTCCTGCCGATCCTGCAGGCGGCGAATGTCGATCTGGTCTGGGTAGCCACCCTGATCGCCCTCAATCTGCAGACTTCGTTCCTGACACCACCCTTCGGCTGGGCCCTGTTCTACCTGCGTGGCGTCGCTCCGCCGCAGGTTACGACCCTTGACATCTACAAGGGCGTGGTCCCATTCATCGGGCTGCAATTGATCGCGCTGGTCATCGTCTTCTTCAACCCCACCATCGCCACCTGGCTGCCCAAGGCCATCGGCTGGTAGGCAGGGGCGGTCAGGCAGGGCCCCGGCGCCGCGAGGCCAAGTCATGTCGCTCGATCTCAGTCAGGTTCTGTTGTTTGGCGCGCTGCTGCTCGCCGCCGGTGCGGTGGCGGGCATCACCGCCGGCCTGCTCGGGGTTGGCGGCGGTATCGTCATCGTGCCGGTGTTGTGGCACCTGTTCTCGGCCCTTGGCATCGACGAGGATGTGCGCATGCATGTCGCGGTCGGCACCTCGCTGGCCTCGATCATCGCCACCTCGGTTTCCTCGGTCCGGTCGCATCACAAGCGCGGCGCGGTGGATTTCACCCTGCTGAAAAGCTGGGGACCGTGGATTTTCTTTGGCGTGCTCTGTGGCACCGCGCTGGCGAGCTATGTGCGCGGCCCGGTGCTCAGCGCCGTTTTCGCCACCGTGGCTTTGGTCGTGTCGTTGCATATGGGTTTCGCCAAGCCGGAATGGCGACTTGCGGAAAGCCTGCCGAAGGGGGCGCCGAAAGCCCTGCTGGCCGGTACCATCGGCACCATCTCGGCCATGATGGGCATTGGTGGCGGCACGTTGAGCGTGCCGATCCTGTCGCTGTTCGGTTATCCGATCCACCGCGCGGTGGGCACTGCCGCTGCCATCGGTTTCATCATCGGCATTCCCGGCGCCATCGGTTTCGTGCTGGCGGGCTGGAATGTGCCTGGCCTGCCGCCATTCTCCCTGGGCTATATCAGCCTGATCGGCTTCGCCCTGATCTTCCCGACCTCGACCTTGCTGGCACCCTATGGCGCCAAGCTGGCGCATGGTCTCAATACCCGCAATCTCAAGCGTGTCTTCGCCGTCTTCCTCGGCTTCACGGCGTTGCGCATGTTCTACGACCTGCTCACCTGAGGACCTAGCTATGCTCCACACCCCGCGCGCCCGTCGCGGCATGGTCACCGCGCCGCATCACCTGGCCTCCCAGGCCGGCCTCGCCGTGTTGCGCGAGGGCGGCAATGCCATCGAGGCGACGGTGGCGATGGCGGCGGCGCTGGCCGTGGTCTACCCGCATATGACCAGCATCGGTGGCGATGGCTTCTGGCTGGTGGCGCAGCCGGGCCAGGTGCCGGAAGCGGTGGAGGGCTGCGGCGCGGCCGTGGCCAAGGCCGATGTGGCGCTTTATCGCGCCCAGGGCCTGGAAAGCATCCCGTGGCGCGGGCCGCTTGCCGCCAATACCGTGGCCGGCACCATTTCTGGCTGGGGCGAGGTGCTGAAGACTTCCGTCGCCTGGGGCGGCAAGCTGCCCTTGAGCCGTTTGGTGGAAGAGGCTGCCTGGCATGCCGAAAATGGCTTCGCTGTCACGCTGAGCCAGGCCGAACTCACCGAGCAGAAATGGCCTGAGCTGAAGGATGCGCCGGGCTTCAAGGAAGCTTTCCTGATCGATGGCTGTCTGCCGCGCGAAGGCGAGCGCATGAAACTGCCAGCCTTGGGCGCGACATTGAAGCGCATCGGCCAGGCCGGTACCGAGGATTTCTATCGCGGTGAATTGGCCAGGAGCCTGGCCGCCGACCATGCCCGCTTTGGCACGCCGCTGGCGCAGAGCGATTTGGCGGTGCATCAGGCGCGGCGGCCCGCGGCGCTTTCAGTCGCGCTGAAGAATGCCACGCTCTACAATTTCGCGCCGCCGACCCAGGGTTTTGCTTCGCTGATGATCCTCGGCCTGTTCGACCGGCTGAATGTGCGCGAGGCGGAAGGCTTCGCGCATATTCATGGCCTGGTGGAGGCAACCAAGCAGGCCTTCCTGATCCGCGACCGCATCCTCGGCGATCCGGATTCGATGCCGGAGCAGCCGGGGCCTTATCTTGCGCCGGAGGCGCTGGACCAGTTGGTGCAGCGCATAGACCGCGAAAAGGCTTTGCCCTGGCCCTATCCGGTCAATCCCGGTGACACGGTGTGGATGGGGGCCATTGATGGCGAGGGCCGCCAGGCCAGTTTCATCCAGAGCATCTATTTCGAATTCGGCTCCGGCTGCGTGCTGCCGGAAAGCGGCATCGTGTGGCAGAATCGCGGCTCAAGCTTCCTGCTCAGCGGCAAGGGGCCGCGCCTGCTGGCGCCTGGCCGACGCCCGTTCCACACCCTCAATCCGGCGATGGCGCGCTTCAAGGATGGCCGCGACATGGTCTATGGCACCATGGGCGGCGAGGGCCAGCCGCAGACTCAATCCGCCCTGTTCAGCCGCTACGGCCTGTTCGGCCAGCCGCTGCAGCAGGCGATCACCGCGCCGCGCTGGCTGCTGGGCAAGACCTGGGGCGAGAACAGCGTGACGCTGAAGCTGGAAGGCCGCTTCGATCCCGATCTGGTGGCGCATCTCAGCCGTGCCGGCCACGACGTGGAGATGATGGCGGATTTCACCGCCACCATGGGCCATGCCGGCGCCATCGTGCGGCATCCGGATGGTGCCCTGGAGGGCGCTACCGATCCGCGCAGCGACGGAGCCGTTGCCGCTTTCTGACGGGGCCGCTACTCTGCGCGCCATGACGCGCAGCATCGAAGACATCGTCGCCCTTTCGCCGGTCATCCCCGTGGTGGTGGTGGAAGCGGTGCAGGATGCGGTGCCGCTGGCCGAGGCCTTGCTCGCAGGCGGCATCGGCATCATCGAAATAACACTGCGCACACCGCAGGCCCTGGAAGCCGCCGCCCGTGTCGCCAAGGCAGTGCCGGGTATCGCACTCGGCATCGGTTCGGTGCTGGACCACCGGCAATTGGCGGCTGCCCGCGATGCCGGCGCGCATTTCATTGTCACCCCCGGCACGCCGCCGAAGCTCGGCGAGGCGCTGGCACGCTCCGGTCTGGCGGCGTTGCCCGGCAGCGGCACGGTGAGCGAGATGCTGGCGCTCCGCGATCTCGGTTTCCGCCATATGAAATTCTTTCCCGCCGAGCCGGCCGGCGGCATGGCCTATCTCAAGGCGGTAAGCGGCCCCATCGCCGATCTGCGTTTCTGCCCCACCGGCGGCATCGATGCGGAAAAAGCCAAGAACTATCTGACGCTGCCGAATGTGCCCTGCGTCGGCGGTTCCTGGCTGGCGCCCGAGGCGCTGGTGCGCGCCCGCGACTGGGCTGCCATTACCAAGCGTGCCACGGATACGCTCGCCGCGCTTAAATCCTGATTAACCCGCCCCCGCAAAGCAGCCAAAACACACAAGGAAACGCCATGAAGCTGTATTACTCGCCGACCTCGCCCTATGTGCGCAAGGTCGTGGTGCTGGCCATCGAAACCGGCCTCAATGACAAGATCGAGCGCGTCAATAAGGTGGTGTCGCCGGTGTCGCGCGACGAACTGGTGGCCGCTAGCAATCCGCTCGGCAAGGTGCCGACCTTTGTCACCGATGACGGCCAGGCGCTCTACGACAGCCGCGTGATCTGTGAATATCTCGACAGCCTGGCGGGCAACAAGCTGTTCCCGGCCAGCGGCAAGGCGCGCTGGACCGCCCTGGTGCGCCAGGCGCTGGGTGATGGCCTGCTCGATGCCGCGTTGCTGGTGCGCTACGAAGGCTTCCTGCGGCCCGAGGACAAGCGCTGGTCGGACTGGACCAGCGGCCAGTCGACCAAGATGGCGGCGAGCCTCGCAGAAATTGAGCGCCAGGCGCCGTCCTTTGGCGACGGCCTGGATATCGGCCTGATCAGCATCGGCTGCGCGCTCGGCTATCTCGATTTCCGCTACGCCGACATGAACTGGCGCGATACCTACAAGGCCACTGCCGCCTGGGCGGCGAAGCTGTTCGAGCGCCCGTCCTTCAAGGCAACGGTGCCGGCGGCCTGACGGAGCTGTAAGGCAATGGGACTGCCAGGGCTGATCCTGGCCCTGGTGGTCGGCACGGTCTATTTCATGCCGGCCTTGTTCGCCTGGCGCCGGCGCGTTCCGCGCGCCGGCCTGATTTTTCTGGCCAATGCGGCTTTGGGCTGGACGGTGATTGGCTGGATCGTGCTGCTGATCCTGGCCCTCAGGCCGCAGAACCCGGCACCAGGGTAACGCCGGCACCGGTGAAGCCGATCCAGGCATCGCTGCCGATGGCGAGCGGCCGTCCCACATGCGGATCGACGATGAACACCTCACCCTGCGGCGTGGTCACCGTGTATTCCATATGGGTGCCGAGATAGGCCGCCTTGCGGATCACGCCCTGCAAGGCGGGAGTCGCCGGCGCGGTGTCGCTCAGCACCAGCGCCTCTGGCCGTGCGGCGATCCTGGCCCTGCCGGAATTCAAGCCACGGCGCGGCAGTTCCAGCACCACATTGCCCAGCCTAACTTCGGCGCGGGCATCGTCCAGCGGCAATACCTCCGCTTCCAGCACATTGGCATCGCCGATGAAATCGGCGACGAACAGATTCGCCGGGCGCTCATAGAGGTCGCGCGGGCTGCCCGATTGCGCGATCTCGGCATTCGACATCACGATGATGCGGTCGGAAACCGCAAGGGCTTCCTGCTGGTCATGGGTCACATAGACCACGGTTAGCTTCAGGCTCTGCTGCAATTCGCGGATATCCTCGCGCACGCGGCGGCGCAGCTTGGCATCCAGATTCGACAAGGGCTCGTCGAACAGCAGCACGGTTGGCTCCAGCACCAGGGCGCGCGCCACCGCCACGCGCTGTTGCTGGCCGCCGGAAAGCTCCGACGGCAGGCGCTTTTCCAGCCCGGCCAGACCCATCAGCTTCAGCTTCTCGGCTGCCATGGCTTCCGCCTTGGCCTTGTCGATGCCGCTCACCAGCGGACCATAGGCGGCATTTTCCAGCACGGTCATATGCGGAAACAAGGCATAGGACTGGAACACCATGCTGACGCCGCGTTCGGCAGCCGATAGCCGCGTCACGTCGCGCCCGCCGATCAGGATGCGGCCAGCACTTGCCATCTCCAGGCCGGCGATGAGGCGCAATGTGGTGGTCTTGCCGCAGCCCGATGGTCCGAGCAGAGTCACCAGCGTTCCCGGCTCGATGGTGAATGACACGTCCTTCACGGCGGTGAAGGCGCCGTAGCGCTTCACTACCTGCTGGAATTCGACCGAAGCCGGCTGCTGGGACATTTATGCTCTGGGCTTACTTGGGCTGCGATCCGACATCCTTCTCCCAGCGCGCGATCAGCCGCTTGCGCTCGGCGGAGGTGCCATATTTGGCGAAGTCGTAGTCGATCAGCTTCACCTGCTCCAGCTTCGGCGCCTTGGGTGGCGTCGGGGTCTGCGGGTTGCTCGGGATCTGGTAGGACTTGCCCTGCACCGCCAGCGCCTGGGCTTCCGGCGTCAGGGCGAATTCATACCACTTCTTGGCATTTTCCAGATTGCGCGCGCCCTTGATGATCGACATCGAGCCGATCTCGTAGCCGGTGCCCTCGCAAGGCGCCTGCACCGCGACCGGGAAGCCTTCCACGGCCTCGGCCACGGCATCATGCAGAAACATCACGCCGATCATGGTTTCGCCGCGCGCCGTGTTGCGCGCCGGCGCCGGGCCGGAGCGGGTATACTGGTTCACCTGCCCGTGCAGGCCCTTGAGATAGGCGAAGGCCTTGTCCTCGCCCATCAACTGCACCAGCGTGGCGATGGCGGTATAGGCAGTGCCCGAGGAAGCCGGATTGGAAATCTGCACCTCGTCCTTGTATTGCGGCTTCAAGAGGTCGGCCCAGCACATCGGCGGCTGCACCTTCTTCTTGGCGATCAGCTCGGTGTTGTAGGCAAAACCGAGCGTGCCGGCATAAATGCCGACCGTGCGGTAGCCCGATTGCTTGGCCTGGCTCTGCGCCCAAGGATGCAGCTTCTCAAGCTGCGGCGAGCGATAGGCTTCGCTCAAATTTTCTTCCGCCATCTGCAGATGCGGGTCGCCGGTGCCGCCCCACCAGATATCGCCCTTGGGGTTGCTGGCCTCGGCGCGGATCTGCGCCAGCGTTTCGCCCGAACCCTTCTGCGTCATCGTCACCTTGATGCCGGTCTTCTTCTCGAAGGCGTTGGACATCACCTGGCACCAGTCCATCAGAGCGCTGCAATATACCGTGACCTGGGCCTGGGCCGGCTGGGCGGCAAAAAGAGCCGTGCTGGCCAGCAGGCCGGCGGCAATCAGAGTATTACGCATGGTGTTCCTCCTTGTGCGTTTTCTTGAGCCTCACTTCGGCAGCGAAGCCACTTCCTTTTCCCAGCGCTCTAGCAGCCGCTTGCGTTCGGCGGCCGAGCCGTATTTCACGAAGTCATAGTCGATCAGTTTCACTTCCTCCAGCCTCGGCGTGTTGGGCGGGATCGGCGCCTCCACGTTGCTGGGAATCTGGAAGCTCTTGGCCCGGGCGCCGGTGGCCTGCGCCGCCGGGCTGAGTACATACTCATACCACTTGCGCGCATTCTCCGGATTCTTGCCGCCTTTCACCAGCGACATCGAGCCGATCTCGTAGCCGGTGCCCTCGCAGGGCGCTATCGAAGTGACCGGCGCGCCAAGCTGCGCCTCCGCCACGGCAGCGAACATCCAGGTGATGCCGAGCAGGCTTTCGCCGCGCGCCACATTGGCCATCGGTGCCGCGCCGGAGCGCGGATACTGGTTCATGTTGACATGCAGCTTCTTCATATAGGCGAAGGCCGGTTCCTCGCCCATGATCTGCACCAGGGTCGCCAGCACAGTATAGGAGGTGCCGGAGGTGGCCGGGCTCGACATCTGGATTTCGTCGCGATAGGCCGGGTTCAGCAGGTCGGCCCAGCATTTCGGCGCCGGCAGCTTGCGCTTCGCCAGGGCATCGGTGTTCCACACGATGCCAAGCGTGCCGGCATAAATGCCGACGCTGCGCCAGCCGGAAATTTCCGCCGCGCGCTGCGCCCAGGGGTGCAGCTTGGGCAGGGTCGGGCTCTTGTATTCCTGCAGCAGGCCGAGTTCGGCCGCCTGGAGATGGGAGTCGGTCGGGCCGCCCCACCACACATCGGCGCGCGGATTGTCGGCCTCGGCGCGGATCTGCGCGAAGGTCTCGCCGGTGCTCTTGGTCGTTACCTGCGCCTTGATGCCGGTATCGCGCTCGAAGCTCGCGCGCATCAATTCGCACCATTCGCTGAGCAGGCTGCAATAGACCGTCACGGTCGGTTGCGCTTTGGCTTCGGCGCCAAGCAGAAGCACGAACGGTAAGGCGAGCAGGCAGCGTTTCAGCATGGGATTGTCTCCATGAGTTAACCGGCACCAAAAGGCGCAAGCTGGTCACTGGCGGCACGGCGGCCGATGCGGCGTTCGCCGACCAGCCATTGAATGCCGATGATGGCCAGGATCATCACCAGGATCAGGGCCGAGGAATAGGCGATGGCAAGGCCGAGTTCGCCGGCCTCGACGCGGCCGACGATATAGGCGGTGGAAAGATTGTATTGCGCGGTGACCAGGAAGATCACGGCGCTCACCGCCGTCATGGCGCGCACGAAGCTGTAGACCAGGGCGGCGATGATGGCGGGGCGCAGCAGCGGCAGCATGATGCGCCGGAGCGTGCCGCCGGTGCCGGCGCCCAATGTGAGCGAGGCTTCATCCAGGCTCTTGTCGATCTGGCTCAAGCTGGCAATGCCGGCGCGCACGCCGACCGGCATGTTGCGGAACACGAAGCACAGCACCAGGATCAGGCCGGTGCCGGTGAGTTCCAGCGGCGGGGTGTTGAACGCCATCACATAGGCAACGCCGATCACCGTGCCAGGGATGGCGAAGCTGAGCAGGGTGCCGAATTCAAAGGCGCGGCGGCCCTGGAAATCCTGGCGCGCCAGCAGGTAGGCCGTGAGTATCCCGATGCTAGCAGTGAGTGGCGCCGAGATGCCGGCCACACCCAGTGTGACCCAGAAGCTGTTCCAGGCCGCGCCGGTGAACAGCAGGCCATGCGGCCCCCAGTCGAGGCTGAAGCCGGCAAGGTAATGCGCCAGCGTGAAGCTGTGATCGCGGCCGACCGATTTCACGAAGCCACCGAACAGGATGGTGGCATAGATCACGATGGTGAAGGCTGCCCAGGGTAAAGCCAGGCCATAGGCCAGGTATGAGACGCGGCGCGGCAAGGCCTGGGCGATGCCGGCATCGCCCTTGCCGGTCATGGTGGTATAGCTTTTCTGCCCCAGCCAGCGTTGCTGCGCCCAGAATACGCCGAGCGTGAAGGCGAGCAGCACGAAGGCGAGCATGGCGGCCTTGCCCTGGTCATGGGCGGCGCCGACCACGGCGAAGAAGATCTTGGTCGAGAGCACTTCGAAATTGCCACCCAGCACCAGCGGATTGCCGAAATCCGCCAGGCTTTCGACGAAACCAAGCAGGAAGGCATTGGCGACGCCGGGGCGCAGCAGCGGCCAGGTGACGGTGCGGAAGGTGGTCCAGCGGCTGGCACGCAAGGTCTGCGCGGCTTCTTCCAGCGAGGGCGCGATGCCTTGCACCACGCCGATCAGCACCAGGAAGGCGATCGGCGTGAAGGCGAGCAATTGCGCGATCAGCACGCCGGTAAGGCCGTAGATCCAGCGCGAGCGCGGGATGTCGAACCATTCGGTGAGCAGCGCCGTGACCGCGCCGGAACGACCAAACAGCAGGATCAGCGCCAGGCCGATGACGAAAGGCGGCGTGATGATCGGCAGCACGGTCAGCGCCCGCAGCAGCGGCTTGAAGCGGAAGCTGGTGCGCACCGCGATCAGCGCAAAGGCGAGGCCCAGCGCCGTGGTGCCGGCGCCAACCAGCAGGGCGAGGAACAGGGTGTTCCAGGCGACGCCGCAGCGCTGCGGACCAGTGAGGCAATCCAGGCCCCAGATCGAGCTATCGGCAAGCCGGCCAAGGAAATGCAGCAGCGAAATCGCGCCCTGTTCGTCTTTCAGCGCATGCACCAGCACGATCAGCACCGGCAGGAACACGAACAGCGTGATCAGCGTGACGATGCCGGTGATGGAAGCAATGACGAAGGTATCGCCGCGGCACCAGCCAAGCCGGGCGAGGCCGAAGCTCAGCCACATCAAGGCGGCGATGCCATAGAATGTTGCGCCGAGGCCGAAGCCGGGCTGGCCGCCGGCGCCAAGCGAGCCGAGCAGGGCCAGCGTCGGCCCCTTGTGATCAATGGCGAAGCCTTGCGCGAAGAGATAGCCAAGCCCGAGCAGGCCGGCGGCGATCAGCCACCGCGCGCCGCGCCGGTGCAACGCCGCCAGGCCGAGCGGCAGCAGCAGCGGCCATAGCCAGCCATGGCCCTCGCGGGAAGCCAGCAGCCAGGCCGGCCCGGTATCCTGTGCCGGGAAGCTGCCAAGCCAGGCCAGCGAGGCGAGGCCGGCACCAGGCAGCGCATACCAGGGCAGCACCAGCAGACCGAGGGCAGCCACGGCCAGCCAGAATGTTACCGACTGGGGCGTGATGGGCCAGGCTGTGATGGGCCAGAGGTTGATGGGCGTGCGGGCGGACGGCATCAGGTTTGTGACAGTTCCTTTACAGCAGTCTCGGATTTGGGCGCGGCGGCGTCAATGCCAATCCCGCCGCGCCCTTATCCGCGCCGCTGTTCCGTGCCCTTTCGACTCAGGCGGCAAGCGCGCGCCGCCGGTCCTCCACCACGCGGTCGGCCAGCTTGCCGATCAGTTCCTGCAGGTGATCGAACCGCGCCGCGAAGCCGCCGACGCCCAAAGTCGCCGAGCGCAGTTCGGTGGCCAGCCCGGTCATCTCGGATTCCGGCAGGTAGCAGTCGATCACATCCCAGCCGCTCCAGCCTTCACGGGCTGTCATGCCGAGGATTTGCCCGCGCCGGCTGGCGACGATGGCATGCACCTTGGCGGTGAAGGCATTCGGCACCGTGAAGCTGACACTCTGGATCGGCTCCAGCAGCACCGGCGCGCAATTCGGCAAGCCTTCATGCAGGGCCATGCCGCCGGCGGTGCGGAAGGCCTGATCGCTGGAATCGACGGCATGCGATTGCCCGTCCAGCAACGTCACCGCCACATCCACCACGGGGAAGCCGAGCGGCCCGCGCACCAGGGCTTCCTGAATGCCCTCGTCCACGGCGGGGATGTAGTTTTTCGGGATCGCGCCGCCGACCACGCGGTTATGGAAGACATACCCATTGCCGCGCGGCTGCGGTGCGATTTCCACTTTCACATCGGCGAACTGCCCATGGCCACCGCTCTGGCGCTTGAAGCGGGCATGGTAGGAAGTGCTGTGGCGGATCGTCTCGCGATAGGCGGTGAGGGGTGCCGCAATCCGCACCGAGACATTGAAGCGCTGCTGCAGCCGCTCGATGGCGAGCTTGAGATGGATTTCCCCCTGGCCCTTGAGCAGCAACTGGCCGTGCTGGCCGCCATGCTCAAGGCTCAACGCGCGGTCCTCTTCCAGCAGCTTGTGCAGGGCGGCGGAGAGTTTCACCTCATCCTTGCGGTCGGCCGGTGCCAGCGCATAGGCCATCACCGGCGCAGGTGCCTCTGGCCAGCCGGCTTCCGCCTGCTGCCGGCCTTCCGCGCCGAGGCGGTCGCCGGTCTGGGCTTCTTCCAGCTTGGCGATGGCCGCCACCATGCCGGTTTCGGCCATGGGCAGCTTTGTCAGTTCGCCGCCCATGGGTTTGAGCAGCCCGGCGATGCGCCGGCTGCCGAGCGTGGCATTCTCGCCCAGGCTGCCGGACCACACACGGCAGAGCGACAGCTTGCCGGTATGGGCCTGATACAGGGTCTTGAACACCGTGGCGGCGAAGCTGCCGTTGCTCTTGATACCCAGCCGTTCGGCGGTCTGCATCGGCTCCGGCGTTTCATGCCGCAAGGCTTTCAGCAGCCGCATCACGCCATTGCCCTGTTCCGCCGAGCCGAAGAATACCGGCACGATCAGGTCCTGCTGCAGGTCGCGGGTAAGTTGGCTGTAGATTTCGGCGGGCGCTGGCACGCGGTCTTCCAGCAATTGCTCCAGCAGCACATCGTCGAAGTCGGCGATGGCTTCCAGCATGCTCTGGCGGGCCTCGGCCTCGCGTGGCTTCACCAGTTCCGGCATCTCGATCAGGTCGGAGGCGGCATTCGGACGCCAGCGATAGGCGCGCTCGCTTACCAGGTCGACATAGCCGGCGATCTGCTCGCCATCGCGGATCGGCACTTCGCGCAGCACCAGGGGTCGCGACGACACGGTTTGCAGCACGGTGAGCAGGTCGCGCATGCGCAAGCTGCTCTTGTCCATCTTGTTGATGAACAGCAGATGCGGAATCCGCCGCGCATCAAGGAATTGCAGCAAAGGCGCCAGGGTCACCGCGCGTGCCGGATCCGGCTCGGCTACCACGATGGCGATATCCGCCACCATCAATGCTGCCAGCGCCTCCTGCGCCAGTTCCACCGAACCGGGGCAGTCGATGAAGGTCCAGCTTTCGCCCAGGAAGGAAAGCGATGCGATATTCGGCTCGATGGTCATCTGCCGTGCCCGCGCTTCCGGCTGGCTGTCGCCGAGCGATGTGCCGGCGGCGACGGAGCCTTTGCGCGGGATCGCTCCCGCAGCGAACAGCAGTGACTCGAGCAGGGTTGTCTTGCCGGCGGTGTAGGGCCCCACCAGGGCGGCTACGCGCGGCTTGGCTAGCGGTTTGGCTACCATGCGCTTTCCTCCCGTTTTCAGATGCCAGATGCAGTCTGGGGAATACTCGACGCGGGTTTTGACCGGCCCGTCTGGTCACTAGGATTCCACATCACGGCGAAAGAGTCTCGGAATAATGGTTGTTGTTCCTGGAACCGCCCGTTAGCCTCGCCTAAACAATTGATATCTGGAGGAAACAGCCATGGCGGTGCGGGTGGAGAAGCAGGGCGCGGTGACCACCGTGATCCTGTCGCGGGCGGAAGCGCGCAACGCGGTGGACAAGCCGCATGCCGATGAATTACGCGCCGCCTTCAAGGCTTTCGACGCCGATGACACGGCCCGCGTTGCGGTGCTGTGGGGCGAGGGCGGCAATTTCTGCGCCGGCGCTGACCTCAAGGCGGTGGCCGATGGCGAGCGGCGCAACGACGCCACGCCGGAAAGCGAAGGCCCGATGGGGCCGACGCGGCTGCAGATGTCGAAGCCGGTGATCGCGGCGGTGGCGGGTTATGCCGTGGCCGGCGGCCTGGAACTCGCCTGCTGGTGCGACTTGCGCGTGGCGGAGGAGAGCGCGGTGTTCGGCGTGTTCTGCCGCCGCTGGGGCGTGCCGCTGATCGATGGCGGCACGGTGCGGCTGCCGCGCATGATCGGCCATAGCCGGGCGCTGGACATGATCCTCACCGGCCGCGCCGTACCGGCGGCGGAAGCTTTGTCCTTCGGGCTGGCCAACCGTGTGGTGCCTGACGGCCAGGCGCGCCAGGCGGCGGAAGCCATGGCCGCCGAGATCGCGCAATTCCCGCAGCTCTGCATGAAGACCGACCGGATATCGAGCTATGATCAGTGGAATCTCTCGATCGACGCCGCGCTGCATCACGAGGCGGAAGGCGGCTGGCCGGTGGTGGAGGCCGAAGCCATCAACGGTGCCGCGCGTTTCCGCGATGGCGCCGGCCGCCATGGAAGCTTCAAAGAGATTTAAGGCTTCATACTATTACTCTCGTCATCCCCGGGCATGAAAATGTGTTCTTTTAACCCGACCGCAGCTTCAGCATTTTCTTGATCGCGGTCGGAACGGCTGCCTCGTTGGGTGGCAGCCAGTCGCCTTCCAGTTTCGCCGCCTGCCGCGCATCGATACGCGCTTCCGCGACACGGATGGTCAGCGCGAAATGGGTGAAGACATGTTCGGCGCTGGTGGGCCGTTCCTGCCAGTCGATGCGGTCCAGCGGCGCATGGGCCAGGGCATCTTTTAGTGCCCAGGGCGTATCGCGCCACGGCGCGCTCGGCACTTCCAGCATACCGCCGAGCAGGCCCTTTTCGGGGCGACGGCGGAACAGCATGGCGCCGTCCGGCCGCATCAGCAGGAAGGCCAGGGTATGCCGGCGTGGCCGTTCCGGCTTCGGCGCCTTGGCCGGCAGGCTGGCGGCGATACCGAGCTTGCGCGCGGCGCAGAGCTTATTGAGCGGACAGAGCAGGCAGTCGGGTTCGCCCGGCGAGCAGATCGTGGCGCCGAGATCCATCATCGCCTGGGCGTAGTCGCCGGGGCGTTCGTCAGGCGTCGCGGCTTCCGCCAGGGCGCGCAGCACCGGCTTGGCGACGGGCAGCGGCTCGCGCACGGCAAACAGCCGCGCCAGCACGCGCTCGACATTGCCATCCATCACGGCGGCAGGGCGGTCGAAGGCAATCGCCGCGATGGCGGCCGCCGTGTAGGCACCGATGCCGGGCAGGGCCAGCAGGGCCTCGACGCTATCGGGGAAAATACCGCCATGCTGGTCGCGCAGTACCTTGGCGCAGGCATGCAGGTTGCGGGCGCGGGCGTAATAGCCAAGCCCGGCCCATTCGGCCAGCACATCCTCTTGTGGGGCATCGGCCAGTGCAGTCAGCGTTGGCCAGCGCGCCAGGAAGCGCCCGAAATACGGGCCGACGGTCGCCACCGTGGTCTGCTGCAGCATGATTTCGCTGAGCCAGACCCGGTAGGGCTCGGTTTTCGGCTGGCCCGGATTGGCCCGCCAAGGCAGGGAGCGGTGATGGCGGTCGTACCAGGGCAGCAGCAGCCCGGCGATGCGTGCCGCCTGACGCTTTTGGCTGGGATCAAGGACAGGACTCGGATTCGCTTCTTTAGGGCGGCGGGGCATGGCCGAAAGCTACGCCATCACTGCGCGTCCCGCGATGTCTCGCCATCGATTCCGTTACCTTTTCGCGCAGTATTCGATACAGATCAGAGCGGAACCTGTGGATAACTTCGAGAAGCTGCCGTTTATGCGACGTTTAGTCGCGACTGCCACACCGGTCTATGTTGCGGGGGCGAAACCCTTATGCTAGGTAAACGCGGCTTTCGCGCCGGGTGGGTGGCGGATTACCGCTCCGTTTGTGTGCAAAAAGCCAGGCCAATCAAGATCTTGTGCCTCCCTGGCGAAGATTTAGGCGGCCCAACATAGCACTCGTGGTTCCGACTGGGGGTTCTCCTTGCGCCGCAGCGCGAGGGCGGACCGATAAACAAAGGGTCGTACGTGGCTCAGGAAAGCGCTCTCGTCTCCGGCATTGCCGGTCGTTACGCCACCGCGCTGTTCGACATGGCGCGGGACAACGGCCAGCTTGATGCCGTTGCCAATGATCTGGAGCAGTTCACCAAGATGCTGGCCTCGTCGGCCGATCTGGTGCGGCTGATCCGTTCGCCCGCCTTTTCGCGCGCCGAACAGGGCGCTGCCATCGCTGCTGTGATGGACAAGGCTGGTTTCAACGATCTCACCCGCCGTTTCGTTGGTGTGCTGGCGCAGAACCGCCGGCTGTTCGTTCTGGCGGATGTGATTTCCTCCTACAAGAAGTTGCTCAGCCATCATCGCGGCGAAATCGTCGCCGAGGTGGTGTCGGCCGCGCCGCTCGACGATCAGTCGCTGGCGCAGCTCAAAACGGCGTTGTCGTCGGCCGCCGCCGGCAACGTGGTGCTTCAGGCCCGGGTCGAACCCGAGCTGATCGGTGGCCTCGTCGTTAAGCTCGGTTCGCGCATGATCGATGCGTCGGTCCGTGCCAAGCTCAACTCGCTCAAGTCCGTGATGAAAGGGGTTGCGTGATGGATATCCGCGCCGCAGAGATTTCCGAAATCCTGAAGAGCCAGATCAAGAATTTCGGCGCTGAAGCCGAGGTTTCCGAGGTCGGCCAGGTGCTCAGCGTTGGCGACGGTATCGCCCGCGTGCATGGCCTCGACAAGGTGCAGGCCGGTGAAATGGTCGAGTTCCCGGGCGGCGTGAAGGGCATGGCGCTCAACCTCGAAGTCGACAATGTCGGCGTCGTGATCTTCGGCGAAGACCGCGGCATCAAGGAAGGCGACATCGTCAAGCGTACCGGCGCCATCGTGGACGTGCCGATCGGCAAGGGCCTGCTGGGCCGTGTTGTCGACGCGCTCGGCAACCCGATCGACGGCAAGGGCCCGCTCAAGGACGTCACCCGCGCCCGCGTGGAAGTGAAGGCCCCGGGCATCATCCCGCGCAAGTCGGTGCATGAACCGATGCAGACCGGCCTAAAGGCGCTCGACGCCCTGGTGCCGGTTGGCCGTGGCCAGCGCGAGCTGATCATCGGCGACCGCCAGACCGGCAAGACCGCCGTGGCGATCGACACCATTCTGAACCAGAAGGCGGTGAACGCCGCTGGCGACGAGAAGAAGAAGCTCTACTGCATCTACGTCGCGGTGGGCCAGAAGCGCTCGACCGTTGCCCAGGTGGTGAAGACCCTGGAAGAAGCTGGCGCGATGGAATACTCCATCGTCGTTGCCGCCACTGCTTCCGAGCCGGCGCCGCTGCAGTTCCTGGCCCCGTATACCGGCTGCGCCATGGGCGAATACTTCCGCGACAACGGCATGCATGCCGTGATCATTTATGACGATCTGTCCAAGCAGGCCGTCGCCTACCGCCAGATGTCGCTGCTGCTGCGCCGTCCGCCGGGCCGCGAAGCCTATCCGGGCGACGTGTTCTACATCCACTCGCGCCTGCTCGAGCGCGCCGCCAAGATGAACGACAAGCTGGGCGCCGGTTCGCTCACCGCGCTGCCGGTCATCGAAACCCAGGCGGGCGACGTGTCGGCCTATATTCCGACCAACGTGATCTCGATCACCGACGGTCAGATCTTCCTCGAAACCGAACTCTTCTATAAGGGCATCCGCCCGGCCATCAACGTCGGCCTCTCGGTCAGCCGCGTCGGTTCTGCCGCGCAGATCAAGGCCATGAAGCAGGTTGCCGGCTCGATCAAGCTTGAGCTTGCGCAGTATCGTGAAATGGCTGCCTTCGCCCAGTTCGGTTCAGACCTCGATCCCGCCACCCAGCGCCTGCTGGCGCGCGGCGCGCGCCTGACCGAGCTGCTGAAGCAGGCTCAGTATCAGCCGCTGCCGGTGGAAGAGCAGGTCGTGTCGATCTATGCCGGCGTGAAGGGCTATCTCGACAAGATTCCGGTGAATGCCGTGAACCGCTTCGAGGCCGCCTTCCTGGGCGCCGTCCGCTCCAAGCATGGCGACCTGCTGCAGGGCATCCGCGATGCCCAGGCGCTGACCCCCGATATCGAAACCAAGCTGAAGGCGATCCTCGAGGATTTCTCGAAGAGCTTCGCTTAAGCCTGAGGATCACGCGCGATGCCCAGCCTTAAGAGCCTGCGCATTCGGATCAACTCGGTCAAATCGACCCAGAAGATCACGAAGGCGATGAAGATGGTGGCAGCCTCCAAGCTGCGCCGGGCGCAGGAGGCCGCGGAAGCGGCCCGTCCCTACGCCGAGCGCATGGCAGGCATGCTGTCCTCCCTGGCCGCCGGCCAGGCGGGTGCGGATAACGCCCCCCGCCTGCTGATCGGCACCGGCAAGGACGACGTGCATCTGCTCGTCGTCGCCACCGCCGAACGCGGCCTTTGCGGCGCCTTCAATTCCTCGATCGTCAAGCTGGCGCGCCGGCGGATCGAGGAGCTGACCGCCCAGGGCAAGAAGGTGAAAATTCTCTGCGTCGGCAAGAAGGGCCGCGACCAGTTGCGTCGCGACCATGCCGACAAGATCGTCGACACCGTCGATCTCTCCAAGGTGCGCAAGGTGGGCTTCACCGAAGCGCAGGAGATTTCCGACCGCGTGCTGGCGATGTTCGAGGCCGGCGAATTCGACGTCGCGACCATCTTCTTCAACAACTTCAAGTCCGTGATCAGCCAGATCCCGACCGGCACCCAGCTCATCCCCGCCCAGGTTGGCGGTGAAGGCGAAGTCGCGGGCGATATCGGCGGCGCGGCCTACGAGTATGAGCCGGAAGAAGGCGCCATCCTGGAAAAGCTGCTGCCGCGCAATCTGTCGGTGCAGGTCTACCGGGCGCTGCTCGAGAATGCCGCCTCCGAACAGGGCGCGCGCATGTCGGCGATGGACAACGCCACGCGCAATGCTGGCGAAATGATCAAGAAACTGACCACGGTGTACAACCGTACCCGCCAGGCGCAGATCACCAAGGAACTCATCGAAATCATCTCCGGCGCCGAGGCCGTTTAAGAACGGCGCGCGCGGGACGATCAGAGAATAGCAGGAGCGGAGCAGTATCATGACAACCAACAAGGTCGGTCGCATCACCCAGGTTATCGGCGCCGTCGTCGACGTGCAGTTCGACGGCCATCTGCCGTCGATCCTGAACGCGCTGGTCTGCACCAACCAGGGCAACCATCTGGTGCTCGAAGTGGCGCAGCATCTCGGCGAAAACACCGTGCGCACCATCGCCATGGACTCCACCGACGGCCTCGTGCGCGGCATGGAAGTCAACGACACCGGCGCGCCGATCTCGGTGCCGGTGGGCCAGGAGACGCTGGGCCGCATCATCAACGTGATCGGCCAGCCGATCGACGACCGCGGCCCGGTCAACGCCAAGAAGGCCGCGCCGATCCACGCCCCGGCGCCTGACTACGTCGACCAGTCGACCGAGCAGAAGGTGCTGGTCACCGGCATCAAGGTCGTCGACCTGCTCGCGCCCTACTCGAAGGGCGGCAAGATCGGCCTGTTCGGCGGCGCTGGCGTCGGCAAGACCGTGCTGATCATGGAGCTGATCAACAACATCGCGAAGACCCACGGCGGCTACTCCGTGTTCGCCGGCGTCGGCGAGCGCACCCGCGAGGGCAACGACCTCTATCACGAAATGATGGAGTCGGGCGTTATCAAGACCGATGGCCCGGGCTCCAAGGTGGCCCTGGTGTACGGCCAGATGAACGAGCCGCCGGGCGCCCGCGCCCGCGTCGCGTTGACCGGCCTGACGCTCGCGGAATACTTCCGCGACCAGGAAGGCCAGGACGTGCTGTTCTTCGTCGACAATATCTTCCGCTTCACCCAGGCGGGTTCGGAAATGTCGGCGCTGCTCGGCCGTATCCCCTCCGCCGTGGGCTACCAGCCGACGCTGGCCACCGACATGGGCGGCCTGCAGGAGCGCATCACCTCGACCAACAAGGGCTCGATCACCTCGGTGCAGGCCATCTACGTGCCGGCCGACGACTTGACCGACCCGGCGCCGGCGACGTCGTTCGCCCACTTGGACGCCACCACGGTGCTTAGCCGCCAGATCGCCGAACTCGGCATCTACCCGGCGGTGGACCCGCTCGACTCGACCTCGCGCATTCTCGATCCGCGCATCGTCGGCGAAGAGCATTACCAGGTTGCCCGCCAGGTGCAGAACATCCTGCAGAGCTACAAGTCGCTGCAGGACATCATCGCCATTCTCGGCATGGACGAGCTTTCGGAAGAGGACAAGCTCACCGTGGCCCGCGCGCGCAAGATCCAGCGCTTCCTGAGCCAGCCGTTCGACGTGGCGCAGGTGTTCACCGGCTTCCCGGGCGTGCAGGTGCCGTTGGCCGAGACCATCCGCGGCTTCAAGGAAATCTGCGAAGGCAAGCACGACCATCTGCCGGAATCGGCTTTCTACATGGTCGGCAGCATCGACGAGGCGATTGCCAAGGCGAAGAAGATGGCCGCCGAAGCGGCCTGAGCCTGAAGCGGTCCGATTTAAGGAGTACGCAGCATGGCCGAGACCTTTGGTTTCGAGCTGGTTTCGCCCGAGAAGCTTCTGCTCTCGATCGAGGCCGAAATGGTGACGGTGCCGGGTGAGGAAGGCGACATGGGCATTCTGCCCGGCCACTCGCCGGTGATCTCGTCGCTGCGGCTTGGCGTCATCGACGTGACCAAGGCCGGCGGGGGCGAGGAGCGCATCTTCGTCGCCGGCGGCTTCGCCGAGATGTCGAACAACAAGCTGACCGTGCTGGCCGAGGAGGCCGTGCCGGTAGCTGAGCTGAAGCGCGACAAGATCGAAGCCAAGCTGAAGGATGCGCGCGAGGACCTGGCGGATGCCAAGGAAGACCACGCCCGCAACCGCGCCCAGGCCGAGATCGACAAGCTCAGCGCGATGCTGGAAGCTGCGGCTTAAAGTTACCGCATATCAATTAACGGAACGGGCGCCCTTGCGGCGCCCGTTTTGTTTTGAGTGAGGATTTTGTTTGGCGCCAAATAAAAAACGGCGGGGCTCCCGCGCCGCTGTTCGTTCAGACGTATCTGATTAGTTGGTGTCTTCCGGCTGCTGGATCGCCGAGAGCAGCCACTTGCCGCCCTGGCTGGCGCGCATGAAGGTCCAGATTTCCACACTCTCGCCGCGCTCGCTGCGGCTGCCTTCGACCAGGCTGCCATCCGTACGGTTCAATGTGTAGTCCAGCGCCGTCCACCGCATCGCGACGGTGGCATAGTCGATGCCGTCCTCGCGCCAGGCTTCGGCCAGATCGCCCTGTTCCAGGGTTACCTGCTCGACATGGTTGGCGAGGCCACGGCTGGCCAGGGTGGCCAGTTCGCGGGCGAAGAAGCTGGAGACTTCCGGCGTTGCCAGATTGCCCAGCGCCGTCAGGTCGCCCTTGCTCCAGGCGGCCTGGATATCCTTCAGGCTCTGCTCGAAAGCCTGATAGTCGGCTTCCTCGATGCCTACGCCATCGGTCTGCAGCGCCATCTGGCCGCGGGCATTGCTGCTGCCGCCGGCAGGGATGTCGTAGCGCCCACCACCATGCGACGGCGCCTCATAAGATTGCCGCGCCATGGTCTCCGGGTTGCCCCCAGTACCGGCACCAGCACCAGCCCCGGCATAAGCCGGCTGCGGGCCGGAAGCGGCGCTGCGGCGACGGAACATGGCGACCACCAGGTAGACCAGGCCGCCGATCAGCAGGCCCTGCAGCAGCAGGCCGAGGATGCCGGCGGCACCCAGGCCGGAGCCGAACAGGCCGGAGCCGAACAGCAGGCCAACCAGGCCGGCGCCGAGCAGGCCGCCCATCATGCCGGCCATGAAGGGATTGCGCTGGAAGAAGCCGCCCTGGGCGGCAGGCGCGGCGGCAGGAGCCGCCTGGCGGGTGCCAGCTTGATTGGCAGCCGGCTGGTTGGCAGGCGGTGGGGTCACGCTGCGCTCCACCGGACGCGCGGTGGGCGCCGTCGGCGTCGAGGGTGCGGCATCATAGGTGCGGCTGCCACGGCTGCCAATGCTGGCGCCACCGCCGCCGGAGCGGCCGGCCTTGGCTTCCACCAGGGCGGGCAGGATGGCAAGGCTGAAAGCCAGGCCAAAAATACCGAGAAACTTGGTGATGCGACGCATCGGCGGATTCCCCTTCCATCTCCCATACCCCAGCGCCGTCCATGCGGCTGCTGGTTATGGGATATTTATGTAAGGCCGGACGGTGACTTATGCAAGATGTCACCGCCCGGAAATCCTCCAGCCAATTCACCCAGAAGTTCGGTTATTCGGCTGCCGGCTTGGCGGTGTAGATTTCGCCGCCGCCCTGCCGGAAACTTTCGGCCATGGCCGCCATGCCGGCGTCCTTGGCTTTAACAGCCTCGGCGCGCACTTCCTGGCTGATCTGCATGGAGCAGAATTTCGGCCCGCACATGGAGCAGAAATGCGCCGTCTTGTGCGCTTCCTTGGGCAGGGTCTTGTCATGGAAGTCGCGCGCCGTCTCCGGGTCGAGGCTGAGGTTGAACTGGTCCTCCCAGCGGAACTCGAAGCGGGCGCGGCTCAAGGCGTCGTCGCGCCGCCTGGCGCCGGGATGGCCCTTGGCGAGATCGGCGGCATGGGCGGCGAGCTTGTAGGTGATCACGCCGGTCTTCACGTCGTGGCGGTCGGGCAGGCCGAGATGCTCCTTCGGCGTCACGTAGCAGAGCATGGCGCAGCCGAACCAGCCGATCATCGCGGCGCCGATGCCGCTGGTGATGTGGTCATAGCCCGGCGCGATATCGGTGGTGAGCGGCCCGAGCGTATAGAACGGCGCCTCGCCGCAGCTTTCCAACTGCCGGTCCATGTTTTCCTTGATCTTGTGCATCGGCACATGACCGGGGCCTTCCACCATTACCTGGCAGTCGCGCGCCCAGGCGATGCGGGTCAATTCGCCCAGCGTCTCCAGCTCCGCGAATTGCGCAGCGTCGTTGGCATCGGCGATGCTGCCGGGCCGCAGGCCGTCGCCGAGCGAGAAGCTGATATCGTAGGCCCGCATGATGTCGCAGATATCCTCGAAATGGGTGTAGAGGAAATTCTCGGCGTGATGTGCCAGGCACCACTTTGCCAGGATCGAGCCGCCACGGCTGACGATACCGGTGACGCGCTGCGCAGTGAGCGGGATATGCGCCAACCGCACGCCGGCATGGATGGTGAAATAATCCACGCCCTGTTCCGCCTGCTCGATCAGCGTGTCGCGGAACACGTCCCAGTTCAGGTCCTCGGCGCGGCCATTCACCTTTTCCAGCGCTTGGTAGATCGGCACCGTGCCGATCGGCACCGGTGCATTGCGCAGGATCCAGTCGCGGATATTGTGAATGTTGCGCCCGGTCGAGAGGTCCATCACCGTGTCGGCGCCCCAGCGGATAGCCCACACCATCTTGTCCACTTCCTCGGCCATCGAGGATGTCACCGCCGAATTGCCGATATTGGCATTCACTTTGACGCGGAAATTGCGGCCGATGATCATCGGCTCCAGTTCGGGATGGTTGATGTTGCACGGAATGATGGCGCGGCCGCGCGCGATTTCGTCGCGCACGAATGCCGGCGTCACGAAATCGGGGATGGCCGCGCCCCAATCCTTACCGTCACGCTGCATGTCCGCAGCCTGCCGCCGCGCCTCGTTCTCACGGATCGCCACATATTCCATCTCGGTGGTGATGATGCCGCGCCGGGCATAGGCAAGCTGCGTCACGGCCGCCGCACCACTAGCGCGCAGCGGGGCATGCTGTTGCGGGAACGGCGGCACGCTCGCCTGGGCATTGCCCGGGCCGCCATTATCCTCGAGCCGCAGCGCCCGTCCGCCATACTGGGCCACATCGCCACGCGCCTCGATCAACGCCTGGCGCCAGCGCGGCAGGCCGGCGGCGATATTGATCACCTGGGCCGGATCGCTGTAGGGGCCGGAGGTGTCGTAGACGCAGAGCGGCGCTTCATTGGCGCTGGGATGGGTGGCGATGGCGCGGTGCGGTACGCGGATGGTCGGAAACAGGTGGCCGGCGCTGTAATGCTTTTCGGAAGCCGGCAGCGCTCCGGTGGTGACGTTTGGGGCCTGATGCGGGCCGTTCTGGATGGTGGACATGGCGGATCTCCTGGTGCGGTGAGGCTGGGAGACCCGGGAATGGGGTGGAAAGAGTATGGGGGCAGGAGGATAATCCCCCTGGCAGGTCCGTTCCCTCCGCCGGCATGACCCGGATCAGGTTCTAAGGGTCACGGCGCTGCCGGGATTGCTCTTTGCGAGTATTCCAGGCCGGTCCGAATCTCAGCCCCCTGGCGGGGCACCCCTCGGTGCCGGCAAAAGTAGAATACGGAAGCCGCCGGGTCAAATCCGGGCAGATACCTCGGCGACGCGAAAAAAGCCACTAAAAGTTGTGTTTATGAGCGCGTATGGTCAACTTCCTGTGTCAAATACATATACTGCAAGATGTGGAGTCTCGGTGGTGAAAGCCTTAAGCGGCGCGAAAAAGCACGGGTAAAGCTCCCCTCGGCCCAGGGAAAAGTCTGGCTAACGCTGTGTTGGGGCGTGCGAAATTGTAAAAAAACCAACCAGACTGTGCTGTTTTTGCAACAGCGAGCAAAGTAAACGGCAGAGGCGCATTGTCAGGTTGACCAGCGTCGCCGGACTCACATAGTCTCCAACCTGAAGCGGTTTCGGTCTGCAAACGGACTGGCGCCTGAGGTTTTTTTATTGGGAGCGCAATAATGATTCGGAAAATCGCAGCGGCAAGATTTGCCTTCGGCGTCCTTACGTTTGGCCTGGTGGCCGGTGGCCTCTTCGCCGCCGCGCCGGCTTTCGCCGCTTCTGACGTCTCCAATTCGGGTGCCGTTGCCAACCAGGCAGTTACCGCGGTGGCCGCGCCGATCGCCTCGGCCCAGACCGCTAGCCTGATCAGCGGTGCCATCGGTGGCGCCATCAGCGGCGGCATCGGCGGCGGCTTTACTGGCGGCGGCACCGGCGGTGGCTTCAGCCCCAGCGGCGGCGCTACCCCTGGTCCCATCTCGATGAACGGTCGCGACTCCGGTCGCGCCGCCGGTTCGGCCGACAAGAAGTTCGGCACCTGGATGCAGGGCAGCTATGCTTCGGTGGAGAACAGCCAGGCCGGCCTGCAGATGGATGGCAACGTTTACAACGTGGTCGGCGGCCTTGATTACAAGCTTAGCGACCGCGCCCTGATCGGCGTTTCGCTGGGCTACGAGAACCTCGACCTCACCACCACGTTCAACAATGGCTCCACCAAGAGCGACGGTCTTTCGATCATCCCGTATTTCGGCTTCCAGCTGAACAACACCTGGAGCATCAGCGCTTCGGGCGGCTACGGCATGCTCAACTACGACGTGGTCCGCAACACCAACGTGCGCGGCTCGTATGATGCCGAGCGCTGGTTTGTTTCCGGCAACCTGAACGGCGCCTATGGCTTCGGTCGCTGGCGCCTGATGCCGACGGTTGGCGTGATGTATCTTGAAGAAAAGAGCGACGCCTACACTGAATCGACCGGCGGCCTGGTCGGCTCCAGCACCACCAAGCTGGGTCGCGTGACCTTCGGCGGCAATGTCGGCTATGCCTTCGAGAAGGTGATGCCGTATGTGAAGCTGGTTGGCGAGTATGATTTCGAGAAGAACGCCCCGGTGGCCCTGGGCAACGGCACCTTCTCGAATGACGACGAGCTCGGCGCGCAGATCGGCCTTGGCATCAACTTCTTCGGCTTGGGTAGTTTCTCCGGCAATGTGGAAGGCGCCTATCTCTCGGCTGGCCGCCAGGACCTTGACGTGTGGAGCGTCTCGGCCCGTCTCCGCGCCACCTTCTAAGCCAGACCTTCCGGCTTAAACGGCCGGCTTAAACAAAAGGGCCAGACCGCAAGGTCTGGCCCTTTTTGCTGTTCAGGCACCATTCTTTGCCATGCCGCTTTTCAAACGTGGCGACGGCAGGCAGTCTGGCTGGCATGATGATGCCGTCACGGGATGGGGATGCCTGCTGATATGACTCTGTTGCGCGGTATTGGCTGCCTGTTATTTATGCTCCTGCTGGCCGGCTGCGAAGGCGGCGGACTGCTGCTGAGCGATGAAGCCCGCGCCGATGCCGCCGCGCGCCTGGCAAATCCGCCGCTGCAGCGGGTGCGCTTCGCCACGCGCAGCTTCGATATCGCGGCATATTATCGCCAAGGCGATCCGAGCGATCCGCGTCTTGGCATTTTCATCGAGGGCGATGGCGAAGCCTATATCAGCCGCTATCAGCGCTCTGGCGATCCGACACCAGGCAAGCCGGTGGCGCTGGATCTGGCGGCACGCCATCCTTTGCCCAACCTGCTGTATTTGGCGCGGCCCTGCCAGTTCATCGGCGGCGATAAGGCGCGCAACTGCGTTTCGGAATACTGGACCACACACCGCTTCGCGCCGGAAACCGTGGCGGCACTGAATGAGGCCATCGACCAGTATGTCGCCCGCTTTGGTGCGCGGCGGTTGCAGCTTTATGGCTATTCCGGTGGGGCGTTGATGGCGCTGCTGCTGGCTGGCAGCCGCAATGACATCGAAAGCATCGTCACCGTTTCAGGCCTGCTCGACCATCAGGCTTGGACCAGTCATTTCGGCGACACGCCGCTCTTCGGCTCGCGCAACAGCACCGAGACTGCTGCGGCCTGGACGCGTTTGCCGCAGCGCCATTTTGTCGGCAGCCGCGACAAGCAGGTGCCGCCGGAGCTGACCTTTGCCGCCCTGCGCCGGTATGGCCTGCAGCCTGAAGCCCTGGTGACACGGATCGACGACGCCGATCACGATTGCTGCTGGGCGAAGCTGTGGCCGCAATTGTCGCGACTGTCGCCAGTGGCGCCACAGCGGTAAGGAGGCGGGCTGAAAGTAAAGCCCGGTTCGACAAAGCCGCCATTTTCGTTTAATCAGCCCCAATAACATCATTGGAGCGTGCTGCGTGGCCAAGCCGTCCCTGTCCCAGTCGAGCGAGTCAGGCGCACTGGCGTCTAGCGGAGTCATGGACCGAGAGCCATGAGGGGTTAGACATGAGCAGGAAGGCCAAACGCCCACAACAGCAGCCAGCATCCTCTGCCAGCGCTGTGGCCCGCCCTGCAGGCGAGGAGACCGGCAGCGCCGCTGTGGCGGCTGTTGAACGTATCGCGCCCTATCTTGCGGTGCCAGTGCTGTGGCTGGCGCTGGCCGGCCCGCTTTTTTCTCTGCCGCTATTCAAGCGCGGGCTTTGGCAATTGGCCGAGCCGATTGTGATTGCGCATTTCATTGCGGCCGCGCTTGGCGCAATGGTCTTGGCGGTCTGGCTGGGGGCGGGTGGCCGGCCATCACGACCTGCGCTCTTGCTGGCCCTGCCAGCCTTCCTGCTTGCCGCCTGGCTGCTGCTAAGCGGCCCGGGCGGTTTCACGGGCGCCGAATGGCGGCTGCGTCTGCTTGGCGTGCCGCAATCCGGCTTCGGGCCGCTATGGTATACCGGGCTTGGCCTCTGGCTGCTGTTGGGCGATCTGGTGCTGCGCCAGCCGCGCGCCTTGCGGCTGGTCTTATGGGGCGGCATGGCCGCATCCGCAGGCATCCTGGTGGTGCTTGGCCTTGATCGCCTCAACGGTACCGAGACGGTATTCCAGGTGCTGGCCTACTATGCCTGGCCCGGGCTCGCGCTGCCGGTCATGGCCTGGGCAATGCCCGCGCAGGGCCGGTTGGAAATTGCCGAGCGGATCATTGCTGGCTTGCTCGCCGTGGGCCTGCTGGTCCTGTCAAAGGCATTGACCATGATGGGCGCGGCTTTGGTCGGCCTTGCCATTGCCCTGTTATGGTGGCGCCTGCCGAAGCAGGGCTGGCTCAGTTTGATCCGCCGCCCGGCAATGGTCGGGCTGATCCTGGTATTCGCCGCTTTGTTGCCTCTTATCCTCGTCAGCATTCCAGCGTTGACCGCCAGTATCGCCTCACTGGAGGATCGCCGCATGGTGTGGTTGGTCATCAGGGCAGCGGCTGAGCAACAGCCCATCGCCTGGCTGTTTGGCAATGGCGCCGGCAGCATATCGAACACCATGATGTCTCATGTCACGTTTTCCGGTTTCCCTATATGGCGGGTGAACGATTGGCACGTGCTGACCTCAAAATACCTGCATGCGCATAACTGGCTGATGCAGGCTTTGCATGATGGTGGCTTGCCGGCGGTGTTGTTGACCGCTTGGTTGCTGCTGCAGCCGGCATGGCTCGCGCAAGATCAACATCTGCCGCTGCGGCGGGGTCTCACGCTTGGTCTGGTGGTGGCCTATATTCTCTCGCTGGGCTTGTGGTTTGAGCTGATCTTCGCCGTACCCTACATGGCTCTGGCCTGGATTGCCGTTATCGGGCGGCAAGGCATCCCGCTTGTGGCTGGCGGCAATGCTGCCCTGGTGCGCGCCGCGCCGATGCGTGCGGTTCTGATCAGGCGCACGGCCGCAGCGAGCAGTCTGATATTGATTTCCGTCACCTATATCTGGGGCGCCATTTTGTTGGATCGCTATGCCCGCGATATCGATCAGCAGCGAGCTTGGTTTTCAGCCGAGACTGAATCGCAGCGCCAGCCGCTCGCGCCACCACCACCTTTGCCGGCGGATCCGCGCCGCGCCGATATCCAAATCGCGGATATGGTGGACTATGAAATCCGGTTCCTGGTCGGTCGCCACGAGCCGGGCAAACCAACACCCAATTTCGAGCGAGAGGCGGCGCGTATCGATTGGCTGAGGCAGATCATCGTGTTGCGCCTGCCTGAAACCACGTCGCCGTTGATACCGCTGTATGGCAGTGCATTGTTTGACGAAATCATGCTGCGGCCAACCCTCGCGGCTTACCAGCCATTGCTGCTGCCCCATATCGCATTGTGGCG